>NZ_KV792461.1:0-86123 GCF_001808215.1 Serratia sp. HMSC15F11 | reverse complement strand
CGTCCGCCTGCTGCGCCGCTTTCTTGGCTTTGACACGCGCCAGGGCGGCAGCCACCGCGGCCTTGCGCGGATCTTCCTCAGTGGTTGCCGGCGTCGTTTCCGCTGGAACAGGGGCGTCCGCCTGCTGCTCTGCTTTTTTGGCTTTGACGCGCGCCAGGGCGGCAGCGACCGCCGCCTTACGCGGATCGTCCTCTGCTACGGCAGGAGCAGTGCCATCTGCGGCCGGCGCTTCTTTGCGTGCTTTCACACGGGCCAGCGCCGCGGCCACGGCGGCTTTGCGCGCGTCGTCGCCGGAAACGGCCGGTGAGGCTTGCTCTGCTTCGGCCGCCAACTGGGCTCGGCGTTCGCGCGCCTGCGCTTTACGCGCTTCGCGGGCGGCGATCATCTCGCTGTTATCCGGCTGCTGGCCGTTGACCGGCGTCACCGCCGCTTCGGTATTTTTGCTGCGCACGCGCGCCAGCGCGGCCTGCACCGCACTCTGATCGTCGTCGGTCAGTTTGACGGCGGCCTTTTTATGCCGCTCTTCGCGTGCCAGCTTCTCGCGCTCCAGGCGCGCGAGCTTGGCTTCGTAACGCGCCTTGGCCTCGGCGGTACGCGCCGCCTCCAGATCGATAGCCTTGATCTCGGCCTTTTCCTGACGGTAGTACTGCACCAGCGGGATGTTGCTGGGGCAGACGAACGCGCAGGCGCCGCATTCGATGCAGTCGAACAGGTTATGGTTGCGCGCCTTGTCGTGCTCTTGTCCGCGGCTGAACCAGTACAGCTGCTGCGGCAGCAGCCCGGCAGGGCAAGCGTCTACGCACAGGCCGCAGCGGATACAGGACTGCTCCGGTTCCTGCGGCGTCATTTCATCGACCGTCGGCGCCAGAATGCAGTTGCTGATCTTGACGATCGGCACGTTCAACGCGGGCAGGGTAAAGCCCATCAGCGGGCCGCCCATGACCACCATCTGCTGCGCCTGCGGGCGGAAACCGGCGAAGTGTAGCAGGTGCTGCACCGGCGTGCCGATGCGCGCCCACAGGTTGCCCGGGCGCTCGATCGCCTCGCCGGTCAGGGTCACTACGCGTTCAATCAGCGGTTCGCCGTCGACGATCGCTCGTTTGATGGCGTAGGCGGTGCCGACGTTTTGCATCAATACGCCGATAGCAGAGGAGTGCTTGCCGTGCGGCACTTCCTTGCCGGTGAGGATCTTGGTCAGCTGCTTGGCGCCGCCGGACGGGTATTTGGTGGGAATAACGCGCAGCCCAATGCCGGACTGGCCACGCAACGCCTGTTTCAGCGCCGCGATCGCTTCCGGTTTGTTGTCTTCGATGCCGATCAGCGTGACCTTGGGTTGCAGAATGTGTTGCAGGATCTGCGTGCCTTCAATGATCTGATCGGCATGTTCCTGCATTAGGCGATCGTCGGCGGTGATGTAAGGCTCGCACTCTGCGGCGTTGAGGATCAGCGTTTCCACGCCGCTCATGCCGCCCTGCAGCTTGCTGGCGGTCGGGAAACCGGCGCCGCCCAGCCCGGCGATGCCGGCCTGATGAATACGTTGAACCAGCTCCGCGGCGGGCGCCTGGCGGTAGTCCGCCACCGGATCGCGCTCGCACCAGCGGTCTTCCCCGTCCGCCTCGATAATCACGCACAGTTCCGTCAGCCCGGAAGGGTGAGCGGTGATATGCGGCGTAATGGTGCTGACGGTGCCCGAGGTTGGGGCGTGTACCGGCACGGTGCGGCCACGGCCGACGGTCAGTGGCTGGCCTTTCAACACCCGATCGCCGGCGTTGACGCACAGCTCGCCTTCGGGCCCCAGATGTTGCTGCAGCGGAATGATAAAGGTCTTGGGCAGGGGAGCGACACGCAGCGGCACACCGCTGGACTGCGTTTTCATTTCCGGTGGATGGATCCCGCCGTCGAAATCCCAGATCCGGTCTTTTTTAAAGGCGGCGAACAGATTAAGCATGTTGCTCCACGTGGATCACTTGCACCGGGATCGTCTTCATGTCCCACTTCCAGTTGGCAGTGGTGGTGGCGACCGGTCTCATTTCAATACAGTCGGTAGGGCAAGGGGCGACGCACAGATCGCAGCCGGTGCAGAGGTCGGTGATGACGGTGTGCATGGCGCGGGTGGCGCCGACGATGGCGTCCACCGGACAGGCCTGAATGCACTTGGTGCAGCCGATGCAGTTGGCCTCGTCGATATAGGCCACCTTACGCTCCGGCTCAGCGGCGGCTTCGCTGCCCAGCGGCTGCGGCTCGACGTTGAGCAGCTCCGCCAGCTTCAGCATCACCTGTTCGCCGCCCGGCGCGCATTTGTTGATCATCTCGCCGTTGGCCACCGCCTCGGCGTAGGGGCGGCAACCGGGGTAGCCGCACTGGCCGCACTGGCTCTGCGGCAGAATCGCGTCGACCTGCTCGGCAACCGGATCCTCTTCCACCTCAAAACGGCGCGCGGCGTAGCCCAGCACCAGTCCGAACAGCAGTCCGAGCGCGCTTAAAGCCGCGATAGCTATCCACAACGCAGTCATTAGAATTTCACCAGCCCGGTAAAGCCCATAAAGGCCAGCGACATCAGCCCGGCGGTGATCAGCGCGATCGAGGAGCCGCGGAACGGCGCCGGCACGTCGGCGACCGCCAGGCGTTCGCGAATGGCGGCGAACAGCACCATGACCAGCGAGAAACCGGCGGCGGCGCTGAAGCCGTAAACGGCGGACTGCAGGAAGTTGTAGCCGAGGTTGACGTTAAGCAACGCTACGCCAAGTACCGCGCAGTTGGTGGTGATCAGCGGCAGGAAGATCCCCAGCAGGCGGTAGAGCGCCGGGCTGGTTTTGCGCACCACCATCTCGGTGAACTGCACGACGACGGCGATCACCAGAATGAAGGAGAGCGTGCGCAGGTACACCAGATCCAGCGGAACCAGAATAAAGGTGTTGATCACCCAGGCGCTGACGGAGGCCAGCGTCATGACGAAGGTAGTGGCCATTCCCATGCCGATGGCGCTTTCCAGCTTCTTGGAAACGCCGAGGAACGGGCACAGGCCAAGAAACTTCACCAGAACGAAGTTGTTCACCAGTACGGTGCCGACAAACAGGAGCAGGTATTCGGTCATTGCGATGCCTAAAAAAATAAAAGCCGCCTATTATCGGGAATCGGCGGCCGGACGACAACATATGAATCGCAGGGGTATTGCCTTTTTTGGTGAAAATTTACACAAACCACCCGATAAAACGTGCTGCAATCGCCTTTAACGTTCGGTAAAGGTGCCTTTGACCCGCTGCGAACGCTTGATGTAAGGCACCAGCAGCGCCGCCATCAGCAGCGGCCAGCCGAGGCTGCGCACCGCCACTTCATCCGGCACCGGCGCGAAGGCAAAGGCTTTCACCGCCAGGATCACCGTGATCAGCAGCCACAGCAAGAACAGCTTGGGGAAGCGCAGCGACCGCCGGCAAAACAAAAGCACCAGCCACAGGGTAAAGCACCACATCAAGAGCGTGGTCAGCACCGAAAAGTACCATTGCAGGGTAAACGCCTGGGCGTTGGTCAGCAGGTAGTCGCGCGATTCGGGCATAAAGATCGCCATGGCGTACAGGAGCAGCATCAAACTGGCGCTGAGCAGGGTGACGATCAGATAGGCCAGCGGGGCCAGCAACCAACCGCCGATACGAGAGTATTCAGCTTGAGACATAAAGGCTTCCTGATTGAAACGGGGATCACAGGCGGCATAGCTTAGCGGGTAATACCGGCTTCGTCATCTCAATCAACCGGATAGCTCGGCATCGCGGCGCGTGGCAGCACGTTTGGCTACTCGACGCCGTATCGAGCCCGCTTTAAATTAACATCTCATTTACTTCTTGTTCCATCCGGCCGCATGGTGTCAAATCGAAAGGTCTGTCGTGAGCCTGCAAGAGGAAATCCCATGGCTGAGAAAATTCGTGTCGGGCTGGTCGGTTACGGCTACGCCGGCAAAACCTTTCATGCGCCGCTGATCGCCGGTACGCCGGGGCTCGAGCTGGCCGCCGTCGCCAGCAGCGATGCCGGCAAAGTGCACGCCGACTGGCCGTCGATGGCGGTGGTGGGTGATGCGCAGGCGCTGTTCGCCGATCCGGCCCTCGATCTGATCGTGATTCCTACCCCCAACGATACCCATTTCCCGCTGGCGCAGCAGGCGCTGGCCGCCGGCAAGCACGTGGTGGTGGATAAACCGTTTACCGTGACATTGTCACAAGCGCAGGTGCTGCAACAGCAGGCGCAGCAGAGCGGGTTGCTGCTGTCGGTATTCCATAACCGCCGCTGGGACAGCGATTTCCTTACCCTGAAAGCGCTGCTGAATGAGGGGGCGCTGGGCGAGGTGGTCTATTTCGAGTCGCATTTCGATCGCTACCGGCCGCAGGTGCGCCAGCGCTGGCGCGAACAAGGCGGCGTCGGCAGCGGCATCTGGTTCGATTTGGGACCGCATTTGCTCGATCAGGCGCTGCAGTTATTCGGCAAGCCCGACCGGCTGTTCGTCGATTTGGGGGAGCTGAGGCCGGGCGCGCAGGCGGTGGACTATTTCCACGCGCTGCTGAGCTATGGCAATCGTCGCGTGGTGCTGCACGCCAGCATGCTGGCGGCGGCGGAGAGCCCGCGCTACGTGGTGCACGGCACCCGCGGCAGCTATGTCAAATACGGCCTGGACCCGCAGGAAGACCGGCTGAAGGCCGGCGAGCGCCTGCCGCAGGCCGACTGGGGCTATGATATGCGCGACGGGGTGGTGACGCTGTCACGTGGCGATCTGCTGGCGGAGCAACCGCTGCTCAACATTCCCGGTAACTACCCGGCATATTACGCCGCGGTGCGCGACGCGATCGCCGGCATCGGCGAAAACCCGGTGCCGGCCGCCGACGCCATTGCGGTGATGGCATTGATCGAACTGGGGCTGGAGTCGGCCCGGCTGCAGCAGGCGCTGCCGGTGGCCTGATACCACCCGTTTCTCCAGTGGCCCGGCGCAGCGTCGGGCCTTTTTACGACTTTACGTGCAAGGAAATCCGTTTCATGTCCTGGTTGCAGCGTTTGCGCATTGATAAATTTTTGTTGGTTCTGATTTTGGTGGTGATCGTCGCCTCGCTGTTCCCCTGCGAAGGCATCTGGAAAACCTTCTTTGAGCACCTGACCACCGCCGCCATCGCGCTGCTGTTCTTTATGCACGGCGCCAAGCTGTCGCGTGAGGCGATCGTCGCCGGCATGAGCCACTGGAAGCTGCATCTGCTGGTGTTCCTCAGCACCTTTGCGCTGTTCCCGCTGCTTGGGCTGGCGATGAACCTGCTGGTGCCGGGCATCATGACGCCGACGGTCTATCTCGGCTTCCTCTACCTGTGCGCGCTGCCGGCCACGGTGCAATCGGCCATCGCCTTTACCTCGGCGGCGGGCGGCAACGTGGCGGCGGCGATCTGCAGCGCCTCGGCGTCGAGCATTCTCGGCGTGTTCCTGTCGCCGCTGCTGGTGGGGGCGTTAATGCATACCCAGGGCGGCAATACCGACGTGCTGCACGCCATCGGTTCAATCATTCTGCAGCTGATGGTGCCGTTCGTAGTCGGTCACCTGGCGCGGCCGCTGATCGGCAAGTGGGTCGATCGCCATCGCAAGCTGATCAACCTGACCGACCGTTCGTCGATCCTGCTGGTGGTGTACACCGCGTTCAGCGCGGCGGTGGTGGAAGGGATTTGGCACCGTATCGACGGCTGGTCGCTGCTGACCATTCTGGTGATGTCGCTGGTGCTGCTGACGGTGGTGCTGGTGATCAACACCTATGCGGCGCGCTGGCTGGGCTTCAATACCGCCGACGAGATCACCATCGTTTTCTGCGGCTCGAAAAAGAGCCTGGCGAACGGCATCCCGATGGCCAACGTGCTGTTCCCGGCTGCGGCGGTGGGCGCCATGGTGCTGCCGCTGATGATTTTTCACCAGGTGCAGCTGATGGTGTGTGCGGTGCTCGCGCAGCGCTATGCGCGTAAAACCGCCAAACAGCGGGCCGAGGCGGAGGCGCTGGTGGCCAAATGACGATGGGCGCGTGACCGCGCCCATAATAAAGAGAGTTAACCCTGAACTTTGGCGCGCAGCGCCTGTTTTTCCTGCTCGCTGAGGAAGGCCAGCTTCAGGCCGTTTTCTTGTGCGGTGCGGATTTCCTCCGGCGTCAGCCCGGCCTGCGGCGCGGCGACGCGGTATTCGTGCTCGATCTCGATGCCCTGAACCGCCGGATCGTCGGTGTTGATCGATGCCAGCACGCCGTGGCGCAGGAAGGTGGCCAGCGGATGCTGCGCCAGCGAAGGCACGGTGCTGGTCTGGATGTTGGAGGTCAGGCAGGATTCGATGCCGATGCCGTGTTCCGCCAGGAAGTCCATCAGTGCCGGATCTTCGACCGCTTTCACCCCGTGACCGATACGCTCGGCGCCCAGCTCGCGGATCGCCTGCCAGATGCTTTCCGGGCCGGCGGCTTCGCCCGCGTGCACGGTGATGCGCAGGCCGGCGTCGCGCGCGCGGTTGAAGTGGTTGAGGAACAGGCTGCCGGGGAAGCCCAGCTCATCGCCCGCCAAATCCAGCGCGGTAATGCCGTCGCGGTGCGCCAGCAACCCTTCCAATTCCTGCAGACAGGCGGCCTCGCCAAAGGTGCGGCTCATGATGCCGATCAGGCGAATGTCGATGTCGCGATCGCGGCAGCCCGAACGGATCCCGTCGATCACCGCTTCCACCACGCCGGCGACCGGCAGCTGGTGCTTCATCGCCATGTAGTAAGGGGAAAAACGCAGCTCGGCGTAGTGCAGGCCGGCGTTGGCGGCGTCTTCGACGTTTTCGTAGGCCACGCGGCGGCAGGCGTCCAGATCACCCAGCACCGCCACGCCCCAGTCCAGTTTTTGCAGGAAGCTGACCAGATCCGGTTCGGCGTGGGTGATCTGCACGTGCGGGCGCAGGCTCTCCAAATCGTTGGCCGGCAGGGCGAGATTGAACTGGCGACCGAGGTCGAGAATGGTCTGCGCGCGGATATTGCCGTCAAGATGGCGGTGAATGTCGGTAAGCGGTAGGCGGGGATCGATCATGCTGGGCACTCGCTAATTTATCGTAGGTAAAGTGCAGAACAGTATAAAAACAAATGAATGAAACTTGCCATCTCGTTGCATAAAAAAGTGACTTGAATCACAAATAATGCGAGGTGTATCGCATTATCGTCGTGAATCAGGCTTTCAACACGCTGACGCCCGCCTGCTGCAACGGCGCGATCAATGCGTCGTCGGTGGCGCGTTCAACGATGATGGTATGCGCCAGCGTAATGTCACCGATCGCATACTGCGAGGCGGCGTTAAGCTTGGCGGCGGAGGCCAGCACCACGGTTTCCGCCGCGCGGGCCGCGAGCGCCCGCTTGATGTAGGCCTCTTCCAGATCGCCGGTGCTCAGCCCCGCGGTGGGGTGCACGCCGGTCACGCCCATAAAATAGATATCGGCGCGAATATGCGACATCGCTTCCACCGCGGCGGCGCCAACGCTGACGATCGAATGCTTGTACAGCCGGCCGCCGATCAGGATCACCTCCACCGTGGGGTGATCGACCAGGCCCACGGCGACGCTGGGGCTGTGGGTGACAATAGTGGCGTTCAGGTTGAGCGGCAGCTGCCGGACCAGTTCTGCAGAGGTGGTGCCACCGTCGATAATCACTACCTGGCCGGGGGCGATCAGCGCCGCTGCGGCTTTGGCGATCGCGCGTTTGGCGCCGGATTCCAACTGATTGCGCTCGGCGAAGCTGGCAATGGCAGAGGAAACCGGCAGGGCGCCGCCATGTACCCGTTGCAGCAACCCCTCGGCGTCGAGTTCGCGCAGATCGCGCCGGACAGTGTCTTCCGACAACCCAAACATTTCGCTGAGCTGCTTGGCCAACACCTGGCCATCCTCGGCCAGTTTTTCCAGGATGATTTTCTTGCGCTGGCTGGTCAACATGGCCATTTTCCTCTCAAATTTGCTTTGCACGAAATACCTTGATCATACACGAAACTGCACGATATTATCAATTTCCTTCCTCTGGCGGAGTAAACCGATGATAGCCACCAAAGACAGGGTTCGCATTGTCGAAACCCGGGTGTTGTCCGATGACTGGTACCTGCTGAAAAAAACCACCTTTGATTTTCTGCGGCGCGACGGCGTTTGGCAGCGACAGAGCCGTGAGACCTACGATCGCGGCGACGGCGCGGTGATTTTGCTGTTCAACCGGCAGGCGCAAACGGTGATCCTGACGCGCCAGTTCCGTTTTCCGGTGTTCGTCAACGGCCATGACGGCATGTTGATTGAGGCTGCCGCCGGGTTGCTGGACAACGCGTCGCCGGAGGCGCGCATCCGCGCCGAAGCGGAAGAGGAAACCGGCTATTTCGTGCAGAACGTGGAAAAGGTGTTCGAAGCCTACATGAGCCCAGGCTCGGTCACCGAGAAGCTGCACTTTTTCGTCGGCGAGTATCAGGCGGGCGATCGCATCAACGAGGGCGGCGGGGTGGCGGCGGAGGGGGAAGATCTGGAAGTGCTCGAGCTGCCGCTGGCGCAAGCCCTGCAGGCGATTCGCCAGGGCACGATCGTTGACGCCAAGACTATCATGCTGCTGCAGTTTGTCGCCTTGAACCGGACGTTGGAGGAAGAACGATGAAAGCCCAACAAATCCTGATCGCCGGCCCCTATCGCAGCGGCACCGATGGCGATCCGCAGCGTATCGCCGCCAATCTGGCGCGCCTGGAACAGGCGGCGCTGGCGGTTTACCTGCGAGGGCACGTGCCGGTGATCGGCGAATGGCTGGCGCTGCCTTTGGCGGCGGCGGCGGGGTCCACTCAGGTTGGCGATGCGGTGAGCGAGACGTTTCTTTACCCGGTGGCCCACCGGCTGATTGCGCAGTGTCAGGCGGTGTATCGCATCGAAGGGGCGTCTGCGGGGGCCGATAACGACGTGCGGCTGGCCAACGAGTGGGGCCTGACGGTCTATCGCCGCCTGGAGGACATTCCGACTGTTCAGGGGTAATCGAGGGGCGGGCGGAGGCTCGCCCCCTCGCGCTATTGCTCGCCCAGCACCAACCGCAATCCGGCGATCAGCTTGTCCATGCCGGCCTCCAGCTTGCTGCGCGGGCAGCCGACGTTGAGGCGCAGGAACCCGCGGCCTTCCTCGCCGTAGGTAAAGCCCGGCATGATCGCCACCTTTTCGCGCTCGATCAGCGCCTGCTGCAGCGCCCGATCGTCAACGGCCAACGGCCGCAGATCGATCCAGGCCAGGTAGGTGGCCTGCGGCGGGCGCCAGCCCAGCGCCGGAAACGCCTGTTCCAACCGCTCGGCGACGTAGGTCAGATTATCCTGCAGATAGTCGCGCAGGGAATCCAACCAGGGTTCGCCGTGGCGATAGGCGGCCACGTGCGCAGCGACCGCCAGCACCGCCGGCGATGAGAGGCCGTCGCGGGCTTTGAGCTGCTGGAAGTAAGCTTCGCGGCTGGCGTCGTCGCTGATGAAGCCGTAGGCACCGGTCAGCGCCGGGATATTGAAACTCTTGGAGCCGGAGGTCAGCAGGGCCCAGCCGCCGGTCGCCACCTGGCTCCACGGCGTATGGCGGTGTTCCCCCCAGACCATGTCCATGTGGATCTCATCGCTGATGACGCGCACGTCGTGGCGCTCGCACAGTTCGGCCATCTGCTGCAGCTCGTCGCGGCGCCACACTTTGCCGGTGGGGTTATGCGGGCTGCACAGCAGCAGGATCTTGGTCTGCGGCCGCGCCAGCAAGGCCTCAAGGTGCGCCATATCGCAGCGCCAGTCGTCGCCGGCCTTGTGCAGCGGGCAGGCCAACAGCTGGCGCTGGTTGGCGAGGATCACTTTGTAGAAGGCGTCGTAGGCCGGAGTATGGGTCACCACGTAGTCGCCCGGTACGGACCATTGGCGGATCAGCTGCGCCGCCATGTAGATAACGGAAGGGCCGTACACCGCCGTTGCGGTGTCGATGGCGGCGTTGAAACGTTGCTGATACCAGTGGCGCAGCGCGCCGAGAAAATCCTCGTGCTGCCAGCGGCTGTAGCCCAGCACGCCGTGCTGCAGGCGCTGCTGCAACGCTTCGAGAATGCACGGCGCGGTGGCGAAATCCATATCGGAGATGGTGAACGGCAGCAGATCGGCGCTGCCGAAGCGATCGGCGATATAGTCCCACTGGGTGCACCAGGTGCCGTGGCGGTCGATCGGGGTGGCGAAATCAAACATGGGTGGCTCCCTGCAGCGCCGCGGCAGGTTGCGCCGTGGCTATCAGTGAGTCTAATTCATCCTTCACCGATTGCACCTGTGGGCCGATCACCACCTGCAGGTTATGCTCGTTGAGATGCACCACGCCGATGGCGCGGTTGGCCTTCAGCGCCGCGTCGTCCACCCGGTTCATGTCATTGAGCGACAGGCGCAGGCGGGTGATGCAGTTGTCCAGCGTGATGATGTTGTCCGGGCCGCCGAGCGCCGCCAAAATTGCCGGCACGTTGTAGCCGGATTTGCCCACCGCGCCGGCCGGCGCGCTCTGGCTGACGGCGCTGTCGCTTTCGCGGCCCGGCGTTTTGATGTTAAAGCGCTGGATGGCGAAGCGGAAAATGGCGTAATAGCCGACAAACCAGACGGCGGCCACCACCGGCACCAGATACCACTTGGTGGCGGTGCCGTGCAGAATGCCGAACACCACGAAGTCGATGATATTGCCGTCGGTGTTGCCGATGGTCACGCCCAGCAGCGCCATCACGGTAAAGCCCAACCCGGTGAGCAGCGCGTGGATCAGGTAGAGGAACGGCGCGACGAACAGGAACAGGAACTCGATCGGCTCGGTGGTGCCGCCAACCACGCAGGCCACCACGCCGGAAATCAACAGCCCTTTGATTTTATGGCGGTTCTCAGGTTTGGCACAGTGATACATCGCCAGCGCCGCGCCCGGCAGCCCGCCGAGGAACGCCGGCATTTTACCCTGCGACAGGAAGCGGGTAGCGCTTTCGGCGAAGCCGGTAGTGGTCGGGCAGGAGAGCTGCGCCTGGAAGATGGTCAGGGCGCCGCTGACGCTGTGGCCGCACACTTCCATGGTGCCGCCCGCCTCGGTAAAGCGGATCAGCGCCACCAGAATGTGCTGCAGGCCGAACGGCAGCAGCAAGCGTTCGCCGGTGCCGAACAGCATCGGGCCAAAGGCGCCGGCGCTGTTGATCACCCAGCCCAGCCCGGTGATGCCGGCGGCGAACCACGGCCAGATCAGCGGGATCACCAGGCCGCACAGGCCCAGCACCACGGTGGTGACGATCGGCACGAAGCGCGTGCCGCCGAAGAACGCCAGCGCGTCCGGCAGGCGGATGGTGTGGAAGCGTTCATGCAGGCGATAGACGATGATGCCGACGATCACCGCGCCGAGGATGCCGGTATCGATCGACTGAATCCCGAGAATGTTCTGGATATTGTTGGCTTTCAGCACCAGCGGATCGCCGGTGGGCAGCACGCCGGCGGCGGTCAGGTAGAAATTGGTGCCCAGATTCAGCACGGCGAAGCCGACGAAGCCGGAGAAGGCGGCGACGCCCTTGTTTTCGCGCGCCATGCCCAGCGGAATGGCGATGGCGAACATCACCGGCAGGAAGCTGAAGGCGAAGGAACCTACCTTGCTCATCCAGGTAAAGATCAGCTGGAAGATCGGGTGGCCGATAAACGGCATCAGGGTGATCACGTCGCGGCTGCTCAGCGAGCTGCCGATCCCCAGCATGATGCCGCAGAAAGAGAGCAAGGCGACGGGCAACATGAAGGTTTTGCCCAGGCTCTGGAAGAACTCCCAGAGGGTGATTTTTGGTTTGTTGGCTGCTGACATAACCGACTTCTCCTGGCGAAAAGACGAGCAAAAAGGGGACTTCTGATTAGGTAAAAAGAAGATAAAACGTTTTACCTAGCAAAAATGCGCCACCAATCACAAATCTGCCGCCCGGTTTCTGGCGACAATGCGGCAGGCAGTAAAACGTTTTACTGAGCTAACGGATTCGGTATACCCTTGATCATTACGGCGGGTTGCCCAGGAACGGGTTCGCAGAGACTATGAGCATCAAAAAAATCACCATCACCGATGTGGCGCAGCAGGCGGGCGTGTCGGTCACCACGGTTTCCCTGGTGTTGAGCGGCAAGGGGCGCATTTCGCCGACCACCGTCGAGAAGGTCAATCAGGCGATAGAGCAGCTGGGCTATGTACGCAATCGCCAGGCGGCGACGCTGCGCGGCGGGGAGTCCGGGGTGATTGGCCTTATTCTGCGCGACATCTGCGAACCCTTCTATGCCGAAATGACCGCTGGGCTGAGCGAAGCGCTGGAGGCGCACGACAAGCTGCTGTTTTTGACGCAGAGCGGGCGCGACGGCCAGGGCCTGCAGCGGGCGTTTGACGCGCTGCTGGCGCAGGGCGTCGACGGCATCGTGCTGGCGGGCGGGATTCGCGCGGCGGCGGGCCTGAAGGAAAAGGCGGCCGAGCAGGGCGTACCGCTGGTCTGCGTGGCGCGCTCCAGCGGCCTTGATGGCGTGGACGTGGTGCGGCCGGACAACATGCAGGCCGCCAAGCTGGCCACCGAATTTCTGATCAAGCGCGGCCACAGCCAAATCGCCTACCTTGGCGGCCAGAGCGACTCATTGACACGCGCCGAGCGGCTGGGCGGCTTTTGCGCCACCCTGGTGCAGTACGGCCTGCCGTTTCGCAGCGAATGGATCGTCGAGTGCGATTGCCGGCAGCGCGAGGCGGCGGAAGCGGCGGAACAACTGCTGCGCCATTACCCGAACATTACCGCCATCGTCTGCCACAAGGCGTCGGTGGCGCTCGGCGCCTATTTTGGCCTGGCGCGCAGCGGCCGCAGCATCGGTTCGGACGGGGTAGACGCCTACTACGGGCGGCAGGTGGCGCTGATCGGCTTCGGCGACGTGCCGGAGGCCGAACTGACCGAGCCGCCGCTGACCTTCGTCTCCAGCTCGGCGCGGGAAGTGGGGCGCAACGCCGCCGCGCGCCTGCTGCAGCGCATCGGTGACGCCGACCTGCCGGCGCAGAACGTCATTCTGCCGCCGACGCTGATCCGGCGCGGTTCCGCCTAGCCCTGCCGCTGTTCCTCTTCCGCCTCCCGGCGGATCCAGCCGATAAAGGTTTTCATCGCCGGCGTCAGATCCCGCGATTTCAAATGGGTCAGCCAATAGGCGCCGAGCGCGGCCTCGGCGGCAAACGGCCGCTGCAGCGCGCCGGCGGCCAGTTCGCGGCGGAACATGCTGACCGGCGCCAGCGCCACGCCGTCGCACTGGATCGCGCCTTCCACCATCAGCCTTGACGAGTCGAACACCGGGCCGTTGATCCGCCACGGCGTCACCTGTGCCGCCGCGAACCACTGCTCCCATTCATCCTTGCGGTAGGTGCGCATCAGCTGCTCGTGCTGCAGATCCTGCGGCGTGCGCAGGCGCGCGGCGACCGCCGGCGGGCAGAGCACCGTCAGCGGCGCGTCGAACAGCTTGATATTGCAGGTGGCGGGCCAGAGCCCTTCGCCGAAGCGGATGGCGAAATCCATGCCGTCGGCCGACAGATTGACCAGGTTGTTGTGGGTGAGCACCCGCAGATCGATAAACGGATGCGCCGTGCTGAACGCCGCCAGCCGCGGCATCAGCCAGCCGACGGCGAAGGTGCCGACCACCGCCACCGTCAGAACCTCGTGGAAATGCCCGCCTTCGAACTGCTGCAGCACTGCCTCGATACGGTCGAAGGCGTCGCTCAACACCGGCAGCAGCGCCTGGCCCTCTTCGGTCAGATCCAGCCCGCGCGGCAGGCGGCGGAACAGCTGAATGCCCAGCTGTTCTTCCAGCATGCGCACCTGCTGGCTGACGGCGGCCTGGGTGACGCGCAGCTCCAGACCGGCGCGGGTGAAGTTCAGGTGACGAGCGGAGGATTCGAACGCCCGCAGGGCGTTGAGGGGAAGTCGATTGCGCATTGTCGATAGCCATAAGTTTTTCTTTATGCTGGCTGAAATTATTATCGCTTGTCAACCCGGCGGCAAAATCCGATATTTGGCGCGGCTGCTCAGAGTGTCACGGCAGCCGTAAAGGAATGACATCATCAATCAGGGAAAGCGCCGTATATAACGCCAATAAAAACTTTTGGCCGCGGCCGATGCCCTGCAACCTAAGAGCTTCTATCATGACGAAAATGAACCGCCTGGCGGCCGCGCTGATCGCCGCACTGATCCTGCCGACCGCGCACGCCGCACAGCAGCAGGATATCGACGCCGTTATTCAGCCGCTGATGAAAAAATACGGCGTGCCGGGCATGGCGATCGCCGTGTCGGTCGACGGCAAACAGCAGATTTACCCGTACGGCGTCGCCTCGAAGCAGACCGGTAAACCGATCACCGAGCAGACGCTGTTTGAAGTGGGCTCGCTGAGTAAGACCTTCACCGCGACGCTGGCGGTCTATGCGCAGCAGCAGGGCAAACTGTCGTTTAAAGACCCGGCCAGCCACTACCTGCCCGAGCTGCGCGGCAGCGCCTTCGACGGCGTCAGCCTGCTGAATCTGGCGACGCATACCTCCGGCCTGCCGCTGTTCGTGCCGGACGACGTGACCAACAACGCCCAACTGATGGCCTACTACCGGGCCTGGCAGCCGAAACACCCGGCGGGCAGCTACCGCGTCTATTCCAACCTCGGCATCGGCATGCTGGGCATGATCGCCGCCAAGAGCCTCGGCCAGCCGTTTATCCAGGCGATGGAACAGGGGATGCTGCCGGCGTTGGGCATGAGCCACACCTACGTGCAGGTGCCGGCGGCGCAGATGGCCAACTATGCGCAGGGTTACAGCAAGGACGATAAGCCGGTGCGGGTCAACCCCGGCCCGCTGGACGCCGAGTCTTACGGCATCAAGTCCAACGCCCGCGATCTGATTCGCTATCTGGACGCCAACCTGCAGCAGGTGAAGGTAGCGCAGCCGTGGCGCGACGCGCTGGCCGCGACGCACGTCGGTTATTACAAGGCGGGCGCGTTCACGCAGGATCTGATGTGGGAGAACTACCCGTATCCGGTGCAACTGTCGCGTTTGATTGAAGGCAACAACGCCGGGATGATCATGAACGGCACGCCGGCCACTGCCATCACGCCGCCGCAGCCGGAATTGCGCGCCGGCTGGTATAACAAAACCGGCTCCACCGGCGGTTTCTCCACCTACGCGGTATTTATCCCGGCGAAGAATATCGCCGTGGTGATGCTGGCCAACAAGTGGTTCCCGAACGACGATCGCGTCGAAGCGGCTTACCACATCATCCAGGCGCTGGAGAAGCGCTGACGGTCAGGGGCGCCGGCGGGGCGCCCCTACCACCGGTGCTGCCGTTCACGCCGCTCGCGCATGAAATCGATAAAGGCGCGCAGCTTGAGCGGCAGATGCTTGCCGGCGGGAAAGTAGATGAAAAAGCCCGACGCTTCGCTGGCGTAACCCGGCAGCACTTCCACCAGTTGCCCTTGCGCCAGCTCCTGCAATACCGTGCCCTGAAAACGCTGTGCGATACCCAGGCCCGCCAACGCCGCATCTTTGATCAGCCGATCTTCGTTAAAAATCAAACTGCCGCTGACGTCCAGCGCGCGTTCATCGTCGCCCAGGCTAAAATACCAGGGTTCCAGTTTGCCGCTGCCGGGGAAACGGTAGCGCAGGCAGTGGTGAGCAGGCAGATCGTCCGGCGTGGCCGGAACGCCGCAACGCGCCAGATAGTCGGGCGAGGCGACCAGCACCCGGCGCTGGCCGTTGTCGATCGGCACGGCGATCATGTCTTTTTGCAGCATGGCGTGCATGCGAATGCCGGCATCGAAACTGCCCAGCACCAGATCGGAAAAGCGGTCTTCGGTAAACAGTTCCAGCTGCACGTCGGGATAGCGCCGTTGAAATTCCGCCAGGTGCGGCATTACCAGCAGCGAGGCGGCCAGCTGCGGCAGCGTGATGCGCAGCAGGCCCGCCGGGTGTGCGCCCAGGGCGCGCACGTCGTCCGCCGCCACGTCGATCTGGCTCATCGCCGGCGACACCTTCTGATAGAACAACCGGCCCTCATCGCTGAGGCGCACCGAGCGGCTGGTGCGGTGAAATAGCCGCACTCCCAGCTGATTCTCCAGCGCCTGAATGTTTTGTGACACCGCCGGCGGCGTGACGCCGAGCTGGCTGGCCGCGCGGGTAAAGTTGCCCAGGCGTGCGACGGCTTCGAAATAGGGCAGCAGCTGCAGGAGTGAACTCATCTATCAATAACCTATGCTTAATGATTCATTAAATTATGCCTTATTTTAATTTATGACGAACGTTTTAGACTGATTTTACTTTCCATCAGCGAGATGAAAATCATGTCGGCAGAACAACGGGCGTTAACAGAACGGATCGCGGCGATCGATCAACAGGCGATGGCCGAAGGGCGCATCGTGGGCAGCGTGGTGCTGGTGGCGCGGCAGGGCGAGATTTGCTACGCCGGGGCGGCCGGCTATGCCGATCGTGAAGTGCGGCGGCCGATGCGGCGAGAAACGCAGTTCCGGCTGTCGTCGGTCTCCAAACCCTACACCACGCTGGCGGCGCTGCGCCTGATCGAACAGGGCAAGCTGAGCCTGGACGACGCGGTCAGCGAGTGGCTGCCGTGGTTTACTCCGGCGCTCGCCGACGGCCGGCGCCCGGCGATCAAGATTCGTCATTTGCTGAGCCATACCGCTGGGCTGGACTATCGGCTGAACCAGCCGCCGACGGGCGTTTACCACCAGTTGGGGATCCAGGACGGCGTGGAGCTGTCGACGCTGACGCTGGAGCAAAACCTGCGGCTGTTGGCGCAGGCGCCGTTGCTGTCGGCGCCGGGGGAACGCTTCAATTATTCTCTGGCGCTCGACGTGCTTGGCGCGGTGCTGGAACGGGTGACGGGCATGCCGCTGCCGCAGCTGTTTGTCGAATGGGTGGCGCGGCCGCTGGGGCTCGGCAATACCGCGTTCCATGCGACGGACGCCGCGAACCTGGCGACGCCGTATTACAACACCCCGCAAGGGCCGCAGCGCATGCCGGAAGGCCTGCGGGTGGCGCTGCCGGAGGGGATGGCGGGGGGCGAAGTGCTGTTTTCACCGATGCGGGCGCTCAACGCCGGGGCCTATCCTTCCGGCGGCGCGGGCATGGTCGGCGATGCCGACGACGTGCTGAAGCTGGTGGAGGCATTACGCAGCGGCGGGCAGGGTATTTTGCAGCCGGACACGGTGGCGTTGCTGCGCAGCCCGCACGTGGGCGCGCAGGCGCAAACGCAAGGGCCAGGCTGGGGATTCGGTTTTGGCGGGGCGCTGCTGGTGGACGCAGAAGCGGCGCAGACGCCGCAGCAGGCCGGCACGCTGACCTGGGGCGGGGTTTACGGCCACAGCTGGTTCTTTGATCCACAGGCGCAGCTGAGCGTGGTGATACTGACCAACACCGCGTTTGAGGGCATGTGCGGCCGCTATCCACAGCAGATTCGCGATGCGGTTTACGCGGCGTAAATAAAAAGGGCCCCGCAGGGGGCCCTTGATCAGGCTTTCAAACGCTTACTGCGCCGGTGCCGGAGCAGGCTGTGCATCCTGCGCCGGTTCACCGTCTTCCGCCGGGGCGCCCAGCAGGCCGAACTGGCCGATGAACTCCTGCAGCGACATTTTGTTGCCGTTCAGGTCAACCTGGTTGTCGGCATAGTGGAACGTGCTCGCGATCACGCCGTCTTTCTGGGTGGTCAGTTTGAACATCTGGCCCATGGCCGCCAGGCCCTGTACTTGCTGCTGCGCCAGTTTCTGCGCGTCTTCCTCATTGTAACCCTGCAACAGCGCGGTTTTCGCGGTCACTTCGGTGGCCATCGCTTCCGGAATGGTCAGGTTGATATCCAGCTTTTTAACCGCCTGCGCGATCAGCTGATCCGGCGATTGTGCCGGGGAGGCGGCCTTGCTCGGATCGGTCAGCGCCAGATCCAGCGTGAAGGTGCTCTCGCCCTTGCTGTTTTTCCAGCTCAGCGGTGCGATGCTGAGGCTCGGGTTGCCTTTCAGCAGCAGCGGCAGGTTCTTTTGCAGCAGTTCGGCGTTTTGCTGCTCATACACGGCCGGATCCAGGTTCTCGCCCTGTTGCAGCAGCGCCATGGTCTGGCGGTTGTAGCTGTCGGCGAAGTCTTTCAGCGCTTTGCCGTCGACGTTGTCGATTTTCAGCGCCAGCTTGCCGGCGCCGAAGTCGTTGCCCTGCACCTTGAGCGCGTCCATGGTGTAGTCGATCTGGCCGCCGATGTTGCTGCTGCCTTGCTCGCCGAACTTGCTCACCAGGTTGAAACCGTCCAACGCCACGGTATCTTTACCGTCGATCGTCAGTTTGAACTGCTTCAGCGTCATCGTCTGATCGCCGAGCTTCACGCCGAACTTGCTCTCGTTGCTGTTGCCTTTCAGGTTGAAGCCCTGGAAGGTGATCTGCTCGTTTTGACCGAATTCGTTCGGGCTGGCGAACACGATATTGTCGCTATTGGCATCCAGCACGAATTTTTTCAGATCGCTGGACACGTCGGCGTTAATGGTAGCGCCGCTGAATTTCAGCGAAGACTTATCTTTTTGGTAGTCCAGCGGGATGATGTCGATGGCAGACGAGGTGTCCCCGCTGTAAGAGATGCGCGAATCGGCGGTAAACAGCGATTTGCCTTTGGTGGTGTCAAACAGACCTTTCACCGCCGGGGTATTTTCCAGCTCGGTATGCACCGACGCCATGCTCGGCAGCAGATTGAATTTTTTCAGCTGGGCGAAGGGGAACGGGCCGTGATCGATGGTTTCCAGGAACGCCACTTCTTCACCGGTTTTCAGCGCCGCGTTTTCACTGGTATCCGTGCCGTCGGAACGCAGCACATAACGCACTTTACTGCTGAACAGGCCGCGCTGGTAATTTTCATAGCTCAGCTTCACGCCGGCTTTCGGCAGGTAAGCTTTCAGCTGGCCGTTGGCGTTGTCGACGACTTCGCCCATGTGCTGCTCGATCTGTTTCCCGGTGTACCAGGATGCCCCGGTCCATGCTGCGCCAAGAATCACAATGACGCTGACAGCGACTAACGATTTTTTCATAGCTCTGTTTCATCCTTTTTTCTTATCACCCTCCGTTGCGCGGGAGGGGCAAATAGGGGCCGACAAAAAACGCCCGCAGGCGTTTAATTGTGGGGGTAGCTCTCGCTTTCAGCAAGCAATTTGCTGAAATTTATCAACGGTTAGGCCAGCTGGTTATAAACCCTGGCGATGCGGCCGCTGCCGCTGACATTGACCGGGGATTCGAAAGCCCCGATAAAGCAGGATTCGCCCGGCTTGAGCGTCAGGCGCTGCCCTGATTTTTCCAGCGTCGCTTCGCCGGCGACGCAGAACACGATGGCCGCGCTTCGCTGCGCCAGCGCCTGCGGCGCGGCGGTCAAATCGTGCAGCGAGAAGGCGAAATCCTCCACCGGGATCGGGAAGAACAGCGCGTTGCCGCGTTGCTCCGGCTGGGTGAGCAGGCCGGACGCCGGCTGCGGGCGGAACTGCAGGTTGGCCAGCAGCTCAGGCACGTCGATGAATTTCGGCGTCAGGCCCGCGCGCAGCACGTTATCCGAGTTGGCCATCACCTCCAGCGCCACCCCTTTCAGGTAGGCGTGCGGCGTTTCCGCGTACAGGAACATCGCCTCGCCCGGCGCGAGCTGCACCACGTTCAGCAGCAGCGGTGAGAACAGGCCGCTGTCATCCGGATAAAAGCCGGCGATAAAACGCACGGTATCCCAGGGCTCGCCCTGCTGATTGTTGAGCGCGGCCTTCAACACGCCAAGCGCCAGCGACTTTTGCTCGCCGCTCATGGTCAACAGGCTGGCGAACAGGGTGGACAGATGCGCGGTGTCCGGCTGCTGCAGGAAGGCGGCGATGTCGTGGTGCGCGCCGGCGATCGGTTGCAGCAGGGAAACGATATCGGCCAGTTCGCGAAAGCCGTTCATCGCCAGGAACGGCGTCAGGGCGAACACCAGTTCGGGCTTGTGATTGGGGTCTTTGTAATTGCGTTCGGCGGCGCTCAGCGGGATGCCGGCGGCGTTCTCTTTCGCGAAGCCGATCTCGGCCGCCGCTTTGCTCGGGTGGACCTGGATCGACAGCGGTTGATCGGCGCACAGCACTTTAAACAGGAACGGCAACTCGCCAAAGCGGCTGGCGACGTCGGCGCCCAGTTGCTTTGGCAGGTCTTCATCGATTAGCTCGCGCAGCGAACGCAGTGCGCCATCGGCGCCCGGCACGCGGGAAGGGCTCTTGGGATGGGCGCCCATCCACAGTTCGGCCATCGGCTGATTATCGGGGTTGGCGATACCGTAAAGACGGGTCAGCGCATCGTGGCTGCCCCAGGCGTAATTCTGTACCGCATTGGTCATTTTTTGCATGTCGATAAACGTCCTTCTGCGTCATTGCCGCACTGCATAGCAATAACTCATTGATTTTATAAGATTAACTTAATCTATGCCGACGACCATCATACGCCCGCGTCGGCGGGAAAAATCATGGGCGCGATCAAAATAACGCCGGATAACGTCGCGCCCGGCAACGGGCCAAAGTATAACGTGATAACGATCGGCGCCTCAAATGGCGCACAGGGCCTCAAGGCGGCCGTCAAAAGCCGCCAATCGATTATTCTTTGGTACAGCGGGGTTATTGCCGATAGCCCCGGCATCTTGCCTCATTATTTATTTTTCAGCATGTCAAACTATGTCGGCTGAATTTATTTTTTACCGTCTGAGCCATTCCCTTATTATTATTTTCGCGCTGCGCTGGGCGTTCACACGCCGAGCTTAAACCGGCGCGCCAGACCCCTTTACCGTAACGGCTAACGAGTCGATTTAACGAAACCAGAGGTCTGCTGCATGAAAAAATTGTTGTTGCTGTTGGGGCTTTGCACCGGCGCAGCCCAGGCGGCGGTGATTGTCACCTATCCTTACGCCGCGCACCGTAGTGATCGCGCCGGCGCCGATCGTTGTTGCACCCGCGCCGGTAGCGGTTCCCGCCGCGATCGCGCCCGTGGCCCATCCGCTGGCGCTCACCGCCGGCGCGGCGGCGGCCGGGGCCTATCGCCATCATGAACGGCAGGACGCCTACGACGAAATCAATCATCTGCAGCAGCAGCGTATCGATGAGCTTAATCAGTTACAGGCCCAGCGCATCAATAATTTTAATTCGCGTCATCCGCGTTAATCGTTACCCACGCTTTTATTCTCCGGGGCATGCCCGGCCGTTTATTTCGGCGCGGGTTAACCGGCGGCAAATAACCGCGTCATGAAGGAGTAAAAGAGATGAAACGTGCTGTGAGATAACTCTCTTAATGCGAATAGTTATTATGTCACTATACTGGGAGTGCATGCCGACGGGGGGTAGCGCGTCGGCCTAACCCTACAATTTTAGGAATTATGCTAAGGAGACAATGATGGCAGGCGTTCGTATCGAAAAAGACTCTATGGGCCCCATCGAAGTACCGGCCGACAAGCTGTGGGGCGCGCAAACCCAGCGTTCGTTGGCGCATTTCCGCATTTCCTCCGAAAAGATGCCGACCGCGCTGATCCACGCGCTGGCGTTGACCAAGCGCGCCGCTGCGCAGGTGAACGTGGATCTGGGGCTGCTGCCGGCCGAGCGGGGCGCCGCCATCATCAACGCCGCCGACGAAGTGCTGGCGGACAGCCATGCCGACCAGTTCCCGCTGTCCATCTGGCAAACCGGTTCCGGCACCCAGACCAACATGAACATGAACGAAGTGTTGGCCAACCGCGCCAGCGAGCTGCTGGGCGGCGTGCGCGGTGAAGAGCGCAAGGTGCACCCGAACGACGACGTCAATAAGAGCCAGAGCTCCAACGACGTGTTTCCCACCGCGATGCACGTGGCGGCGGTGATTGCGCTGCGCGAGCACCTGATCCCCGAGCTGAAAGTGCTGCACAAGACGCTGAGCGACAAGGCCGAAGCCTACCGCGATATCGTCAAAATCGGCCGCACCCACCTGCAGGACGCCACGCCGCTGACCCTGGGGCAGGAGATCTCCGGCTGGGCGGCGATGCTGGCGCACAACCTGAAGCACATCGAAGACAGTATCCCGCACATTGCCGAGCTGGCGCTGGGCGGCACGGCGGTCGGCACCGGCCTGAACACCCATCCGGAGTACGCGGTGCGCGTGGCTAAAGCGCTGGCGGAGTTGACCCATCAGCCGTTCGTCACCGCCCCGAACAAGTTCGAAGCGCTGGCGACCTGCGACGCGCTGGTGCAAGGGCATGGCGCGCTGAAAGGGCTGGCGGCTTCGCTGATGAAGATCGCCAACGACGTGCGCTGGCTGGCGTCCGGCCCGCGCTGCGGCATCGGCGAGATTTCGCTCCCGGAGAACGAACCGGGCAGCTCCATCATGCCGGGCAAGGTCAACCCGACCCAGTGCGAGGCGATGACCATGCTGTGCGCCCAGGTGCTGGGCAATGACGTGGCGGTGAACATCGGCGGCGCTTCCGGCAACTTCGAGCTGAACGTGTTCCGCCCGATGGTGATCCACAACTACCTGCAGTCGATTCGCCTGCTGGCCGACGGCATGCAGGGCTTCAACGAGCACTGCGCGGTGGGCATCGAACCGAACCGCGATCGCATCACCCAGCTGCTGAACGAATCGCTGATGCTGGTGACGGCGCTCAATACCCACATCGGCTACGACAAGGCGGCGGAAATCGCCAAGAAAGCGCACAAGGAGGGGCTGACGCTGAAAGCCGCGGCGCTGAAGCTCGGCTACCTGACCGAAGCGCAGTTCGACGAGTGGGTGCGGCCGGAAGCGATGGTCGGCAGCATGCAGAAATAATCACGTCATGTTTAAACGGGGCGCGTTTGCGCCCCGTCTTTTCAAGCCAATCTCTCCAGCACCGACAACAGCGCCTGCGGCTCCGGCCGCCGGGTGTAATCGGCGTGCGCTTCAGCATAGGCGATACGGCCATCGCGGGCGATGATGAACCGCGCCGGCAGCGGCAGCGTCCAGCTATCATCCTGGTTGAACTGCGCCAGATCGAGGCCGAGCCGCTGTTGATACAGGGCGATCAGCGCGTCCGGCAGGCGGTAACGCAGGCCGAATTGGGCCGCCAGACGGTTGCCGGCATCGCTGAGCAGCGCAAAGGTGAGATCGTGATCGCGCATGGCCTGGCGGTTATGCACCGCGCTCTGCGGCGAAACGGCCACGAGCTGCGCGCCGTACTGCGTGATGGCGGGCAATGTGGCCTGCAGGGCCTGTAGATCGAGCGTACAGTAGGGGCACCAGATCCCGCGATAGAAACTGACGACCAGCGGGCCCTTTGCCAACAACGCCGCGGAAGAACATGACCGGCTTTCGCTGTCCGACAGGGTAAAGCCGGGCGCGGCGTCGCCGACCTTCAGGGCGCGTTCGGCGATGCCGGCAGCGATCTGCGTTTGGATCGCCTTACGCATCAGCGCGTGCTCTTGTTCTGTGAGTGTGAACGGCAGTTGGCCGGATTCGAACTCCGCTTTGAAGGCATCGAGTTTGTCTTGCAGTGTCATGCGTTCTCCTGACGGGAATGAGGGTTACGCTCATCTTGCCCATTCCTGAATGGCGCGTGTAGACTGCAATAAATGCTAACCGTTATTCCATTAAGGAATGCTATGGGCAAGTTTGCCGATTACGAAACCTATGCCTGCGTTTACGAGAGCGGTTCCTTTACCGCAGCGGCGCGGCGGCTGCACGTGGGGCAGCCGGCGGTCTCGAAAGCGGTGGCGCGGCTGGAACAGCAGCTCGGCACACGCCTGATGCTGCGCTCGACCCACGGCCTGCAGCCGACGGATGCGGGGCAGCAGCTGTATCAACGCACCCGACGTATCCTGAACGCGCTGGCGGAGACGGAAGCGCTGGTGCAGAACGCCGGCGAAACGCTGAGCGGCCGGCTGCGGGTCGCCTCGGCAGCGGTGTTCGCCCGCATCGTTCCCTTGCCTGATTTGACGGCGTTTATGCGCGCCAACCCGCGTTTGAGCGTCGATCTGCTGCTGGATGACGGCAACCTGTCGTTGATTGAAGAGGGCATCGATATTGCCCTGTGTATCGGCGAGCTGGAGGATTCCGGCTTTACCGCCCGCAAACTGGGTGAGGTAAAGCAATGTGTGATCGGCACGCCCGGCTATTTTGCCGCCGCCGGCATGCCGCAGCGGCCGGAAGATCTGTTGCAGCACGAGATGGTGATTTACCACCGCCGTGGCGGCGGCGAGCACTGGCGCTTCAGCCGCGAAGGAGAACAGCGCGCGCTGCGGCTGCCGGGGCGCATGCGGGTCAATGCGGCGGAGTGCGTGCGCGAACTGGTGTTGGCGGGATTCGGACCCACTATCGCCAGCGAAGGCATGTTCCGCAGCGAGCTGCAAAGCGGGGCGGCGATCGCGGCATTAGCGGACTGGCAGCTGCCGCCGCTGGCGCTGTGGGCGGTGTTCCCCGGCGGTCATTTCGTCTCGGCTAAGGCGCGGGCTTTTGCCGACTTTGTCCAAACCGCGTTATGCAGTGAGCCGTGATATGTCGCGCGCACAACGTTTACTCGATCTGATGCAGCTGCTGCGCAGCCACCGTTATCCGGTGGCGGGCCATGCGCTGGCGCAAACGCTGGACATCAGCATGCGCACGCTGTACCGCGATATCGCTACGCTGCAGCAGCAGGGGGCGGAGATCGTCGGCGAGGCGGGCGTCGGCTATGTGCTGCGGCCCGGCTTTATGCTGCCGCCGCTGATGTTCTCGCAGGCAGAGACAGAAGCGCTGGTGCTGGGGATGCGCTGGGTCAGCCGCCGCGGCGACAGCCAGCTGGCGAGCGCGGCGGGCCAGGCGCTGGCCAAGATCGCCGACGTGCTGCCGCCGGCGCTGCGGGAGGAACTGGAGGCCAACACGCTGTTGATCGCGCCGGTTCAGGCGCCGCCGGTGGCGGATGCGATGCGGGTGTTGATCCGTGACACCATCCGCCGCGAGCGCAAGCTGCATATCGACTATCTCGATCTGGCGGGGCAGCGCAGCGAACGCCTGCTGTGGCCCTTTGCGCTGGGTTTTTTCGAGCAGTTCCAGATGCTGGTCGCCTGGTGCGAGCTGCGCCAGGCGTTTCGCCATTTTCGCCTCGATCGCATTCAGGCCGCTACGCCTTTGGAACAGCGCTATCCGCGCGGTCGGCGGCGGCTGTTGAAAGAGTGGCGCCTCAGCGAGGGCATTGCGGAGCAATAGCGGCACGCTGCTGCCATAAACTGTCAGTCGCGCCCCTTAGTCTGTACCTATCGGGAGCCGGCCGGTTCCCATCACCCAGAGGACAGACCGATGACCCTTCCCAGCATGACCCTGCTTTACGTCGACAACCCGCTGAACAGCGCCGCCTTTTATCAACGTTTACTGGGACAGGCGCCGGTAGAGCTTTCCCCCGGCTTCGCCCTGTTCGTGCTCAACAACGGCTTCAAGCTGGGGATGTGGGCCAAACAGGGGGTAAAACCTGCGGCGACCCTGACCGGCGGCGGCGGTGAACTGGGCTTTTTGTGCCAGGATCCGCAAGAGGTCGAGGCGCGCTATAACCAGTGGCGCGAACTCGGGCTGCCGATTGAGCAAACGCCGACCGAGATGGAGTTCGGTTACACTTTCGTGGCGCGAGATCCGGACGGCCATCGCCTGCGGGTGTATGCCCTCAGCGAGTAGCGTCGTCGGTATACAGGTGCAGGCGCGGCACCAGCAGCCGCAGCGGCCGGGCGTCGGGTTTGTAACGGTGTTTCACCGCGTCGACGTCGTAGTTGAGCAGCTCGCCAATCTTCGGCACTGTGGCGCCGCTCTCTGCCTGACACAGGGCGATCAGCGGCAGCGGGCAGGGATGTTGCACCTGTTTTTGCTGCTGCTGATACCACACCCGGGCGATTGGCTGCACTTTGACCGGCCGCTTGATTTTCAGCGTCGCGTGCTGCGGCAGGCGGCTGACGTCGTCTATCTCGCGGCTGACCAGGGCAGCCCACTGTTCACGGCTGTGCGGCGGTACCGCACGGCCGGCTTTCAGGCTTTTCTCCAGCTGCGCCAGGATGTCGTCCCGCTTGACGTTTTTGATGATGTGCTTGTTGGCCCAGCCGAAGCGCACGGAGTCGGGATTGGTCAGGGCAGTGAGGGTGCGATAGGCGCTGAGGGTAATCAGCCCGTGCAGATGGGTGTGCACGAACTCGAAACGCTGCTCCGGCGCCAGGCCGGAATCGACGGTGATAATCTGCTCCAGTTCGCCCTTCAGTCGGTTGATGAGCGCCAGCTGCGTTTGCAGCGCCTGATACTCCGGCTGTTCCACCGCCAGGCAGATGACGCCGGGCAGGCGCACGGCCGCCTTGCTGCTGACATTCTCCCGGTTATGGTGGATGAACAGCCGCTGATAATGCTCCAGTGCCAGATCGCGCGCCGCTTGCCCCACATGCTGTTCGACCGCGATATGCGAGATAGCCTGATGCTCCTGACCTTTTTCAACCTCCGGCAGGCTGAACACCCGCGCCGCCAGCAACCGCAGCGGGGCGATCTGCTGCTGCAGCGCGCCGAGCGCCTGCTCCAGCTCGGTAAAGCAGGCGTTCATCCGGCCAATCACATCGTATCTGCTCATCGCACGCTCCTATATTAGTTACAACATACTATAGAAGAGTGGCGGACTGGGGGCAACATCGGCCCCTGAGCCGGCGGCAGCTTCACCGGCCACCCGGCTTACCAGCGGAAATGCGCCATAGCGGCCTCTACGACAGGGCACGTAATACACCCGGTATGCGTAGTGTTTTGATTCATTGATGGATTTTCTCCTGTTCGTTTGCGTTTTGTTTAATCCATTTTCCGATCGCCGTTGTCCAAACGCTGGAACAAACAGAATGGCAGGACGCTATGAGCCCTTGGGGTTATCTTTTCTTCTGTCATTAACGGGTGCTTTAAACGGAGGTTCACTGTGGATATTAAACAGAAAGTCAAAAACATGACGCTGGAAGAGAAAATCGGGCAAAAAATCATGCTGGATTTTCGCTACTGGGATCGGAACGGTAGCAGCAATCAGGATATGACCGTCCCCGATGAAGCCATTGGCAAGCTGATCGCCGATAACCACGTGGGTGGGGTGATCCTGTTCGCCAATAATCTTAAAGACAAGCAGCAGATCAACACGTTGACGGCCTGGTATGCCGCGATGAAAACCCACGCGGGCATTCGTTTGTTTATTGGCACGGATAACGAAGGCGGTAACGTTTTCCGGCTGCCGCGCGGCGACTATGCCTCATTCCCCGGCAATATGGCGCTGGCGGCGGCGATTGAAGGGGGCGCGGATGAACAGCTCGCCGTTGAACAGGGCAAGCTGATGGCCCAGGATATGCGCGCGTTGCATATCAATACCAACTTTGCCCCGGTCGTGGATGTCAACACCAACCCGTTCAACCCGGTGATTAACGTTCGCGCCTTCAGCGATGATAAGAATACCGTTTCTCGTCTGTCAGAGAAAATGGTGGCGGGCATGAAGCACCAGGGGCTGATCACCGCGTATAAACACTTCCCCGGCCATGGCAGCACCTCCACCGACTCGCATACCGGTTTGCCGCGCGTCGATCGCTCGCGGGAAGAGGCTTTTGCCATCGATATCGCCCCTTACAAGCAGGCCATCGATCGCTGCGCGGCGCCGGATATGGTCATGACCGCGCATATTCAATATCCGGCATTGGATAACCGCCAGATAGATACCCGCAGCGGTGAAAAAATCACGGTGCCGGCCACCATGTCGCATGAAATTCAGACCCAGATCCTGCGCAATGAATTGGGGTATGCGGGCGTAACGATTTCGGATGCGCTGGATATGGGCGCGATTGCCGAGCATTTCAGCCAGCAAGCGGCGGCTGAAAACGTCTTTGCCGCCGGGGTGGATATTGCCCTGATGCCTGTCAGCATCGCCTCGCCGGCCCAGGCGAGCCTGCTGCCGGCGTTGATCCGGTACCTTGCGGACAGAGTGAAAACGGGGCATCTCAGCGAGGCTGATATCGATGCCTCGGTCGAGCGAATTTTGCGCCTGAAATTACGCCATAGCCTGATGGACCATAGCGATAGGTCGTGTTCTAACGATGTTGCGTCGTCAGCGCACAAGCTGGAAAAACGCATCGCCGATCGTTCCATTACCGTGGTTATCAACCACCACAGTCTGTTGCCGTTAAAGGACAAGGCGCTGCGCTACTTTATTCTGACGCCGTGGGGCGAGCAGGCCAACGGCATTGCGCGCGTGATGGCGCAGGAGGGGTATCAGAACGTCGTTGCCGCGAAGGAAACGGAGCTGAGCGACGCCCAGGTCAGGGAACATATTGCCGGCTGCGACGTGTTCTTGCTCGGAACCCTCTCAACCCGCTTTACGCCGGCTGAACAGGATGGGGTCGTTACCTCCGCAACCGGAGCGGGTAATGACAGCAGCCCTTATCCGGGCTGGTTGAAATACGCCGCCGAGCAGGGGAAAAAACGCGTTCACCTCTCACTGCGCGCCCCTTACGATATTGTGAACTATGCCGCCGAGGTGGAGGCTGCCGTCGCCACGTACTCCTACTACGGGTATGACAGCGGCGTGTGGCGTGGCCCTTCAATGGTCTCTTTGGCGCAGGTGCTGACGGGTAAAATCAAACCGCACGGAAAACTGCCGGTCAACACCTGGCATGACTACGATGTGGAAACCAATACGGGCAAGGTGGCGTTCCCTCGCGGGACGGGGCTGAGCTGGTAATGGGATAAGGACACCGGCGTCGTCTGAACAGGGCGACGCCGATAGCTTGATAGCGTTGAGAAAGCGGGCAGTTTCTTGCTCTGCACGCAACGACATGGGATAACCGTCACTCACGGAAGGAGAACCAGAATGCCGACAGGCGCAACAAAATTAGGCGGATGGCTGTTGATGGCCGCCATGCTGGGCGTGAGCGGGTGCGCCAAGCCGCCCGAACCGGAGAAGCCCCCGCAACCGACGCCGCCGATAACACCGATGCGGGGCATCTGGCTGGCCACGGTCATTGGCCTGGACTGGCCGCCGGCGGCCTCCCTGAAAGCGGAAACCGCGCAAGAGCGGGTTCGCCTGCAGAAACAGGGGCTGACGGACGCGCTGGACGAGATGGTGAAAACCGGGATTAACGCGGTGTATTTTCAGGTTAAACCGGACGGCACGGCCCTGTGGCGCTCAAACATCTTGCCCTGGTCAGAAGTCTTGACCGGCACCGTGGGCCAGGATCCGGGTTACGATCCGCTGGCCTTTATGCTGCAAGAAGCGCACCGGCGCGGCATCAAAGTGCATGCCTGGCTGAATCCCTATCGGGTTTCCATGAATACCCGCTCACAAACGATTGACGCACTTAATCATACGCTGCAGTCGCCGCCGGCCAGCGTCTATGCGCTGCATCCCGATTGGATTCGCACCGCCAACGAGCGCTTCGTGCTCGATCCCGGTCTGCCCGACGTGCGCAACTGGATCACCGGCGTGGTGGCTGAAATTGTCAAAAACTATGAGGTCGACGGCATTCAGTTTGACGATTACTTCTATTACGAAACGCCGCAATCGCCGCTGGATGATGAAAAGACGTATCGCGCATACGGCAAAGGATTTGCAGACAAAGCCGCCTGGCGCAGGGACAACACGCTGCAATTGATAAAACAGGTTTCAGCCACCGTCCGAGCATTGAAGCCCGCGGTTGCGTTTGGCGTCAGCCCGGCGGGCGTCTGGCGAAACCAGGCGGACGATCCTGACGGCTCGGCGACGCGGGCCGGCGCGCCATCGTACGATACGGCCTATGCCGATACGCGCCAGTGGGTCAAACTGGGGCTGCTCGATTACATCGCGCCGCAGCTGTATTGGCCTTTTGAGCGTGAAATTGTCCGCTACGACGTGCTGGCCCACTGGTGGGCCGAGGTGGTGAAAGGCACGCCGGTTCGGCTCTATGCCGGGGTGGCGCTGTATAAAGTGGGCACGCCTGCCGCCAGCGAACCGGCCTGGACGGTCGACGGTGGCGTCCCCGAGCTGAAAAGGCAGCTGGATCTCAACGAAAGCCTGCCGGGGATGGGGGGAACCATTCTGTTCCGGCAACGTTATTTGACTGAGCCGCAAACGAACAAGGCGGTGGAGTACCTGCGGACCCGCTGGAAAACCGGTCAATAATCATAGGCGCTGACATGACGAGCCGCGGCAAACCACCGCGGCTTTTCCTTTTCAGATCAGAGACGAGCCGCTTCCGGCAGGCGTTTCAGGTAATGCACCACCAGCAGCGCCAGCAACAGCATCAGGCTGATGAACGCTGCCACGCCATGCCAGCCGAAGCTGTGCCAGAACACGCCGCCGAGGGTGCCGGCCACGCTGGAACCAACGTAATAGCAGAACAGATACAGCGACGACGCCTGGCCTTTGGCGCGGCGCGCACGGCGGCCGATCCAACTGCTGGCCACCGAATGGGCGGCGAAGAAACCGGCGGTGAACAGCATCATGCCAATAAAGATAGCCGGCACCTGCGGCAGTGCGGTAATCAGAATCCCGATCAGCATAATCACGATCGAGGCCAGCAGCACCGGGCCGCGCCCGAAGCGCGAGGTGAGCGCGCCGGCCTTGGGCGAGCTGTAGGAGCCGGTGAGGTACACCACCGACAGCAGGCCGACAATCGCCTGGCTCAGGTGGTAAGGATCCGCCAGCAGGCGATAGCCGATGTAGTTGAACAGGGTGACGAAGCTGCCCATCAGCAGGAAACCTTCCGCAAACAGCAGCGGCAGGCCCTTATCGTGCCAATGCAGCTTGAAGTTGATCAGCAGGGTGCGCGGGCGCAGCGAGCTGGCGCGAAAATGCCGCGAGGCGGGCAGGATGCGCCAGAACATGCAGGCGGCGGCGAGGGCGAACACCCCGATGACTCCGAGCGACACGCGCCAGGAGAAAAAGTCGGTCAACACCCCGGTCACCAGGCGGCCGCTCATGCCGCCGATCGAGTTGCCGCTGATGTACAGCCCCATTGAGAAGGCGACGAAGCTGGGGTGGATCTCTTCGCTGAGGTAGGTCATGCCGACCGCAGCCACGCCGCTCAGCGACAGGCCGATCAGCGCGCGCATCAGCAAAATGCCGTGCCAGCTGGTCATAAAGGCGCAGATCAGCGTGCAGACCGCCGCCAGCAGCAACGCCACCACCATCACTGACTTGCGGCCAATGGCGTCGGACAGCGGCCCGGTGAACATCAGGCCGATCGCCAGCAGGCCGGTGGACACCGAAAGCGACAGGCTGCTTTCCGCCGGCGATACGCCGAAATCTTGCGACAGCACCGGCAGGATCGGCTGCACGCAGTAAAGCAACGCGAAGGTCGCCAGCCCGGCGGAAAACAGCGCCAGCGTCACGCGCATAAACTGCGGCGTGCCGCGTTCGATATAGGGGAGTTTGTTGTTGAGGGTGGAACGTTTTACTTTTGGCGCAGCGGCCGCGTCATCGTTGGCGGCCAGCGTCGACGGCATCACGGCCGCAGAACGCACAGGGGTTGTCACAGCGTTTCCTTACCGAACATCGGGGAGATAAACAGACACTTTACAGATAACAAAATGATAGGGAGCGGCGAATTTTTTGTCTAATATATTAATAATTAAAATTAAGACGTTTTAAATATGAATATCGAATTGAGACACCTGCGTTACTTTATCGCCGTGGCGGAAGAGCTGCATTTTGGCCGCGCCGCCGAACGGCTGCGGATCTCCCAGCCGCCGCTCAGCCAGCAAATCCAGGCGTTGGAAGAGATGGTCGGCGCGCGGCTGCTGGCGCGCAACAACCGCAACGTCAGTTTGACCCAGGCCGGGGAGATGTTCCTCAAAGAAACCTATCAGGTGCTCGATCAGGTCGGGCGGGCGGCGGAAAAGGCGGCGCGTCTGGATCGCGGCGAGCTGGGGGAAATGACTATCGGCTTTACCTCTTCCGCGCCCTTCATCGGCGTGGTGTCGCGCAGCCTGCGCGCTTTCCGTCAGCACTCCCCGCAGGTGCATATCAAAATGCGCGAAATCAACACCAAACAGCAGATCGAGCCGTTGCTGAACGGTGAGCTGGATCTGGGGGTGATGCGCAATACGCGGCTGCCGGAGGCGCTCCACTACCAGCTGCTGCTGCGCGAACCGCTGGTGGCGGTGGTGCCGGAAGGGCATCCGCTGGCGGAAACGCCCGGCGGCGCGCTGCGTTTCCAACATCTGGCGCAGGAGCCGTTCGTGTTCTTCTCGCGCGAAGTGGGCACCGCGCTGTACGACGAAATACTGCTGTTGCTCGGCAAGGCCGGCATTACCCCGTACATCACCCAGGAAGTGGGGGAAGCGATGACCATCATCGGGCTGGTCTCCGCCGGGTTAGGGGTGTCGATTCTGCCGGCCTCATTTGCCCGGGTGCGGGTGGACGGCGTGCGCTATTTGCCGCTGGCGGAGCCGGACGCCACCACCGAAGTGTGGCTGGTGTATCACCGCCGGCGGCCGCTGACCGCCGCCGCACAGGCGCTGATGGCGTTGATGCTGAAATGACGTTGAGCTTGGGCAAATAAAAATCAATTCACGCTGAAATTGCGAGGAATTTGTGCAGCAAATCACATAACGAATCAAATAGTTGACGCTGTATGACAAAAGCCCCACCATAACCCCTAGTCTTTATTTAGAAGCGCGAAAAATAGTAGGAGCAGGTTTGTGATTGCGGTTGGGCAGCCTGGGCATATCGATCAAATCAAGCAGACCAATGCGGGGGCGGTTTATCGGCTAATCGATCAACTGGGCCCGATTTCGCGCATCGAACTGTCAAAACGCGCGCAGCTGGCGCCCGCCAGCATCACCAAGATCGTGCGCGAACTGCTGGAAGCCCATCTGGTCAAGGAAACCGAGTACCAGGAAATCGGCAGCCGGGGCCGCCCGGCGGTGGGGCTGGTGCTGGACACCGAGGCTTGGCACTACCTTTCCGCCCGCATCAGCCGCGACAGCATCACGCTGGCGCTGCGCGATCTCAGCAGCAAACTGGTGGTTGAGGAGCAGCTGCCGCTGGCGGCCGAACACCCTGAACCGCTGCTGAAACGCATCCTGACCGAAGTCGACCAATTCTTTATCCGCCACCAAAGCAAGCTGGAGCGGCTGACGGCGATTGCCATCACGCTGCCGGGCATGATCGACGTGCAGTCCGGCGTGGTGCACCGCATGCCGTTTTACGACGCGCTGGAAATGCCGCTCGGCCCGGCGCTGGAAACCCGCACCGGCCTGCCGGTTTACCTGCAGCACGATATCAGCGCCTGGACTATGGCCGAAGCGCTGTACGGCGCCTCGCGCGGCAGCCAGAACGTCATTCAGGTGGTGATCGACCACAACGTCGGCGCCGGGGTGATCACCGGCGGCCATGTGCTGCATGCCGGCAGCCACAGCGTGGTGGAGATCGGCCACACCCAGGTCGATCCCTACGGCAAACGCTGCTATTGCGGTAACCACGGCTGCCTTGAAACCGTGGCCAGCATTGAGAACATCCTGGAGATCGCCCAGCAGCGGCTGAACGGTTCGATGAGCTCCAGCCTGCACGGCGCGCCGCTGACCGTCGAATCGCTGTGCGACGCCGCGCTGGCGGGCGATCAGCTGGCGCGGGACATCATTCTCGGCGTTGGGCACAGCGTGGGGCGCATTCTGGCAATCATGGTCAACCTGTTCAATCCGGAGAAGATCCTGGTGGGCTCGCCGCTCAACCGCGCGGCGGAGATCCTGCACCCGGCCATCGCCTCCTGCATTCGCCAACAGGCGCTGCCGGCCTACAGCGAGCAGGTCAAGGTCGAAGCCACGCAGTTCTTCAATCAGGGCACCATGCCCGGTGCGGCGCTGGTGAAAGAGGCGCTGTACAACGGTTCATTGCTGGTACAGCTGCTGCAGGGCTAACATCAGAACTTCTTAATAATCCCGCAAAAGATTGAGCTACCTCAAGCCCCTACGTGGCAGCATCCCCTAGAATTTTTCCGAAAGACTTCTTCGCCGCCGGTGCGGCGACACATTGTTAACGGGGCATTCTGGGGCATTTTATTCATGTTGAAGCGTTTATTTGTGACAGGCACGGATACCGACGTCGGTAAAACCGTGGTTTCCCGCGGGTTGATGCAGGCGCTGGCCGCCGAGGGCCGTTCGGTGGCCGGCTACAAGCCGATCGCCGCACGCTGTCAGGAAACCAGCGAGGGTATCCGCAATAAAGACGCTTTGGTGTTGCAGGCATCTTCAACCCTGCCGCTGTCCTACGAGGAGATCAATCCCATCACCTGCCTGGATGAGGTGTTTCACGCGCATGCGACCGAGGACATCAACTATGGCGTGATGAGCAGCGGTCTGCGGGATCTTTCCGTCAAAGCCGACACGGTGGTGGTGGAAGGCAGCGGCGGTTGGCGGGTGCTGATGAACGATCTGCGGCCTTACGCCGAGTGGGTGGTGCAGGAACAGTTGCCGGTGGTGCTGGTGGTGGGCATCAAGCTGGGCTGCGTCAGCCACGCGCTGCTGACCGCGCAGTCGATCATCAACGACGGCCTGCCGCTGCTGGGCTGGGTGGCCAACCGCATCAACCCGGGGTTGGCGCACTATGCCGAAACCATCGCGGCGCTGCAGCAGCGCATTCCCGCGCCGCTGCTGGGTGAAATTCCCTATTTGCCACGCGCGGAGCAGCGCGAGCTGGCGCACTACCTCGATATTTCCACGCTGCTGTAAGCCCGCTCTAGGCGCACAGCGCCGCCAACAGCCGGGCGGCGATCAGCAGGCCCAGCCCATACACCGTGTGGGTGAGCAGGCTGAGGAGCCGCGCTTTTCGTGGGTAGGCGGTTTTCGCCGCCGCCACGCCAAAGCCCAGCGCGGGCTGCATCACCAGAAACGGCGCCGCCAGGCTCAGCCAGCCGCTCAACAGCGCGATGAGCGGCTCCGGCGCCGTATACCACCCGATGCCCGCCAAACCGATCGGGATAAAGGCAAACGCGATGCCGACGGCGTAATGCAATATCCAGCCGATTGTTCTCTCCCCCCGGCGCGGCGGCGCCGTAACGATGTTGGCGTGAAACCAGCGGCCGTCGAACATGCCGAGAAACCAGCGGCCCACCAGCGCATAATCGAGAGAAGGGATGCCGAAGCGCCGCTTCAGCAGCAGCGCCCACAGATCCATGCAGAGGGTGGCGCCGGCGCCGGTTAACAGGATGCGCACTAACAGATCGGGGGTCATAGGGGTGTCCTTGGCTCAGTGACGTGATAATGTGCGCACAGTGTGCAACTTAAAGTCGGCTTCAAGTCAATGGCAAAAGAACTGGATATCGGCGCGGTGGCGCGCCTGAGCGGGATCGCGCCTTCCGCGCTGCGGCATTACGAGAAGAAAGGGCTGATCGCGTCGACGGGCCGCCACGGTTTGCGTCGCCAATACGCCGCCGGCGTGCTTGACCAACTGCGGCTGATCGCGCTGGCGCGCCTGGCCGGCTTTACGCTGGACGAGATGAGCGCCTTGTTTGACGAACGGGGCAAGATAGCGCTCGATCGCGGGCTGCTGGCGGCGCGGGCGGATGAGCTGGATCGCCATATCCAGCGCCTGGTGCAGGTGCGCGACGGGCTGCGCCACCTGGTCGATTGCCCTGAACCCGAGCACCTGCAGTGCCCGCAGTTCAGGAAAATCCTGCAGCAGGGCGAGTTCTAAGCCTCGCGTTTGGGCGGCGGCGCCGAGTGATACACCGACACCGGCCGCAGGCCGCGCGACACAGTGGTGGCGATCACGCACGAGAGCAGAATGCCGGGCAGCAGGGCGTACTCGCCGGTCATTTCAAACACCATCAGCGCCGCCATGATCGGCGCATGGGTGGTGGCGGCCAGCAGGGTAGCCATGCCGGTCAGCGCCAGCAGCAGCGGCACCGCCGTATCCATGCCCGGCCACAGGCCAAACAGCTGACCGATGATCGAACCGAGCGCGGCGCCGACGAACAGCGTCGGGGTGAAGACCCCGCCCGGTGCGCCCGACCCGCTGCTGGCCAGGATCGCCAACAGTTTGCACACCAGAATCGCCCCCAGCAGCAGCACCCCCGGCGGCGCGATCAGCAGCGCCTGCACCACGCTGTAACCGTTGCCCCATACCTGCGGGAACAGCAGCGAAAGCAGCCCGACGATCAGGCCGCCCAGCGCCAGCTGCAACGGCGGCTTCAACCGCAGCGAGCGGAAGGCATGGCCGGTGGCGGTCATCAGCCATAAAAACAGCGGCCCGCCGGCGCCGGCCACCACGCCGACCAGCGCCATCAGCAGGTATTGCGTCGGCAAGGGGGCGGCGAGCGGCGTCACCAGATAGAGCGGCGCCTGGCCGCCGTTGAGCAGGTTGGTCATCAGCAGGGCGCTGACCGCGGCGATCACCACCGGGCCGAGCGAGGCCAGCATCAGGGTGCCGAACAGGATCTCGGCGATAAACAGGCTGCCCGCCAGCGGCGCATGATAGGCGCTGGCCATCCCGGCGGCGGCGGCGCAGGCCACCCACAGTTTCCACTCTTTCTCGTGCGTAAAGCGCTGAGCGAACAGCGAGCCCACCAGCGCCGCCAGCAGGATCATCGCACCTTCACGGCCGATGGCGCTGCCGCTCGACACCACCAGCAGCGACGCCAGGCACTTCACCAGGCTGGCACCGGTGTCCAGCTTGCCGTTGCCGGTCTCGATCGCTTCCATATAGTCGGTGGGCGCCGCCGGGCGCTGGTGGCGGTAGCGCTGGTGAATATACAGCAGCAGGCCCGCCGCCAGGCCGCCCAGCGCCGGAGTGAGGGCGCGCCGCCAGCCGGGCAGCGCGGCGGCGGCGGCCACCAGGCTGCCGTCGGCATTGCCGAGCAGCAGCCACTCGAGGCCAATCATCGAACGGTGGAACAGCCACACCGCCAGAGCGGCGGCGACGCCGATGAACACGGCGATAAACAGGCTGCGCAACAGGGCGCGATAGTGGTGCAGGTGGACCAATCTTTTCATGCGTGGGCGGCGTCGTGAGAAAAATCAAAGGGTCATCAGCGCATTGTGCTTGGCGCTCCGGCCGATGACCAGTGAATCTTTAGCAAACTGCGGCGGGGGCGGGGCGGTGAGCGCCCCTGAGTGAGTTATTGCGGCGTCAGCACCCGGCGCGTGCGGCCGGAGCTGAGGTAGTCGGCGATGTAATCCTGCGAGATTTCGCCGCTGTAGCGGCCGTCTTCATCGACGATCGGCATCCAGGAGGTGTTGTGCTCGTACAGCTTCGACAGCACCACGCGCAGGTTCTCCTCCGCACGGGCGGTGACGCGGAAACGGTGCAGACTGTCGGCGCAGACGCCCGGCGCGCCGCGCGCCTCGCGGCGCTTGACGTACCCCAGCGGCTTGCCGTCGGCGTCCACCACCGTCACCGAGCGAGCGTCGATATCGTCCATCAGCCCGAACGCTTCCACTAGCGGCGTTTCCCGCCGCACCGTCACCGTTTGCTGCTGATCGGCCACGTCGCCGGCCTGCACCAGCAGCAGGCGCTTCAGCGTGCGGTCCTGGCCGACAAAGGAGGCGACGAACTCGTTCGCCGGCCGCGCCAGCAGCTCATCGGCGCTGGCGTTCTGTACGATTTTACCCTGGCGGAACACCGCGATGCGATCGCCGAGCTTCAGCGCTTCATCGATGTCGTGGCTCACCAGCATCACGGTCTTTTTCAGCTGGCGCTGCATGTCGAGAAACTCGTTCTGGATGGTTTCGCGGTTGATCGGATCCACCGCGCCGAAGGGTTCATCCATCAGCAGCACCGGCGGATCGGCCGCCAGCGCGCGGATCACGCCGATGCGCTGCTGCTGCCCGCCGGACATCTCTTTCGGGTAGCGGTGCAAAAAGCGCTTGGGATCCAGCGCCACCATGCTCATCAGCTCCTCGGCGCGATCGTGGCAGCGTTTTTTGTCCCAGCCCAGCATGCGCGGCACCACGGTGATGTTTTCCTCGATGGTCATGTTGGGGAACAGACCGATCTGCTGGATGACGTAGCCGATTTTGCGGCGCAGGCTGACGGTATCCAGCGCGCTGGTGTCTTCACCGTTGATCAGAATGGTGCCGCCGGTGGGTTCGATCAGGCGGTTGATCATCTTGAGCGTGGTGGTTTTGCCGCAGCCGGAAGGGCCGAGCAGCACGCAGATTTCGCCTTCCGGCACGTCCAGATTGATGTTGTCGACGGCGTTGAACGGCGTGCCGTTCTTCTGCATGAACTGTTTGGTCAGATTTTCCAATTTAATCATGAGCGGATCCCCTTGGGCGTTAGCGCAATTTGCAAGCGGTGCAATAACCAATCGAGAACGATCGCCAGCAGGCTGATCATCACGGCGCGATTACGCGGATCGGCGCCTCAGCCCGCGTCAGCGCTGGGATGCGGGGAAAGTGAAAAAAATCCGCAGCAAAACGTTACGCTGTAACAATCAGTCCAAATGGTGCGATTCGCCGCCGGCAAAGGCAGGATGTGAGGGCGGATAGACTTGGCGCAGGCGCTTGCTGATATACTCATGGAAAATAAAAACGCCAGGAAACCTGCATAACGCCATGACAAATAACGTTTCACCCGCACCCATCGCCCACCGCCCGTTGATTCTGATCGCCTGCATGCTGGCGATGTTCATGTCGGCGATCGAAGCCACCATCGTCGCCACCGCCATGCCGACCATCATCGGCGATCTCGGCGGCTTCTCGCTGCTGGGGTGGGTGTTCGCGGTCTATTTGCTGGCGCAGGCGATCACCATCCCCATCTACGGCCGCTTGGCGGATCTCTACGGCCGCAAGCGGGTGTTCTTCTTCGGCGCTACGCTGTTCCTGCTGGGATCGGTGCTGTGCGGCTTCGCCCCCGACATGTATTGGCTGATCGGCTTCCGTCTGCTGCAAGGGTTGGGCGCCGGCGCCATCATGCCGATCGCCTCCACCATCATCGGCGACATCTACAGCGCCACCGAGCGGCCGAAGGTGATGGGCTACCTGTCGAGCGTGTGGGGCGTGTCGGCGATCATCGGCCCGCTGCTGGGCGCGTTTATCGTCCAGCATCTGCCGTGGGCGCTGGTGTTCTGGGTCAACCTGCCGATCGGCCTGCTGGCGATGTTCTTCCTCTGGCGCTATCTGCCTGCGCATCAGCAGCTGCGGCGGCACGCGCTGGATCTGGCGGGCACCGCCTGGCTGACGCTGTTCGTTTCGGCGCTGCTGCTAGCGCTGTTGCAGATGGAAAGCCTGGGATGGTGGGTGGCGCCGTTGCTCGCGCTGGCGGCGGCGTCGCTGGCGCTGCTTGTCCGCCAGGAGCGGCGCGCGGTCGAACCGCTGTTCCCGCTGGCGCTGTGGCAAAGCCGGGTGATCGTCGCCGGTAACATCGGCGGGCTGGTGATCGGCGCGGCGATGATGGGCATCAGCGCCTTCCTGCCCACCTTCATTCAGGGCGTGATGGGCGGCTCGCCGCTGGAGGCGGGCACCACGCTGGCGCTGATGTCGATCGGTTGGCCGCTGGCCAGCACGCTGAGCGGCCGTTTGATGCTGATGACCTCGTATCGCGCGACGGCGCTGCTGGGGGCGCTGCTGTTGGTGGCCGGCGGCCTGATCCTGCTGATGCTGCAGCCGAACGGCGGCCTGCTGTGGGGCCGGGTGGCGGCGTTTATGGTCGGCGCCGGCATGGGGCTGTGCAACACCACGTTTTTAGTGTCGGTGCAGAACGCGGCGCATTACAGCATTCGCGGCATCGCCACCGCCTGTACGGTATTTACCCGCATGGTGGGTTCGGCCATCGGCACCGCCATTCTGGGCGCCACGCTGAACCTCAACCTGCAGTGGCGTTTGCCGGAAATCGACGATCCGGTGCAGCGGCTGATGGAGCCGGCGGTGCGGCAGAGCATAGGGAGCGAAGCGCTGGCGCAGCTTATCCAGCAGGTGGCGGCTTCGCTGCATTGGGTGTTCCTGGTGTCGGCGTTGGTGTCGTTGCTGGCGCTGGCGGCGGCGATGCTGATCCCGGCGCGTTGTCGACCGCAGGGCGAAGAGGAAGAGGCGGAGCAGGCTTAAGGGAAAAGGAAAGGGCGCGATGTTGCGCGCCCTGGGTAGCCGAAGCGGCTTACTGCGCGTTGGAGGTGTCCTGGCTGGTGCCGGTCTGCGCCGCGTCACCGCGATCGTCGCCGTTGTTCAGGCGGGTATAGACGATCTTCTGGGTGTCGTTTTCGCAGTGGCCGACCACTTGGCCGCCGGCCTGATCGGCCTGATCGTTAGGCACGATCTCCAGTTTGAAGCCGGACTCCGGAACGCCGTTATTGATGATTTTTTGCGAAATGTCCGCTTTCACGCTTTCGCAGGAGGCCAGGGCTGCCAACGGCGCGCCGGCCAGCAATACAGCGGTTAATATCAGCGTTTTTTTCATCACGTCATCCTTTTAGACAATGGACTTCCTGTAACAGGATAGCAGTAACGGCGGCCGGGTTTCACGCTTGCCCGCCCGCCGCAGGCGGATTAAGGAATAATCCGACGCCCGGTCTGGCGATCCAGGCATTTACGGGTGTCCGGCTCCCAGTACGCGTTGACGTTGTTGCTGTCGTTGCAGCGGTCTTCGTCATCCGCCGCGCGATCGGCCTTGTCGAACTCTTTCTCGACGCGAGTGTTAACCTTGTGGCGCAGGGTTTTGGTATCATTCCACTGCTCTTTGCTCTGGCGCGCTTCTTCGGTGCTCATCGCGCCGCTGCCTTTGCCATCGACGGTGACGCAGGTGCTGCCCTGAGTGCAGGTGGCGGCCAGCGCCGGCGCCTGCCAGGCGCCCATGACGGCCAGCATGGCGACCGGCAGCATCCCGCGTAGCAGTCGTTGGGTCGAAAATGTTTTCATCGTTTCATCCTTATGAGTGAGTGCGCCTGATGATGGCGACACTGGCGTTACCTCGCCCGCAGGCGTGGTGACAAATATACCACTGCGTTCCTGGAATTCACCAGCCAAGCGCCGATTCGTTTAATTTACCGAGAGAAAACTGCGACCGATGTTAAAAACCACGCTGTTGTTTTTCGCCACTGCGCTCGCCGAAATTATCGGCTGTTTCCTGCCTTATCTCTGGCTCAAGAAGCAGGGCAGCGCCTGGCTATTGCTGCCGGCGGCATTGAGCCTGATGCTGTTTGTCTGGCTGTTGACGCTGCATCCGGCGGCCAGCGGGCGGGTCTACGCGGCCTATGGCGGCGTGTATGTGGCGACGGCGCTGCTGTGGCTGCGGGTGGTGGACGGGGTGAAGCTGTCCGCGCTGGACTGGGTGGGCGCCGGGGTGGCGCTGGTGGGCATGCTGATCATCGTTTCCGGCTGGCGTGCGGCCTGAGGAAACAGGGCGGGAGTCGCCTCCCGCCGTTGGAGATCAGGCGCCGCGGTGGATGTTCAGCCCGGCGAAGGACTGGCTGACCGGCATCATTTCCAGCGTGTTGATGTTGACGCGCGCCGGCAGCGTCGCGACCCAGAACACCGACTCGGCGATGTCTTCCGGCGTCAGCGCATCGGCGCCTTCGTAGGTTTTGTTGACCTTGCCGTCATCGCCTTTGAAGCGCACGTTGGAGAATTCGGTGCCGCCCACCAGGCCCGGCTCGATATCGGTCACGCGGATGCGCGTGCCGTGCAGATCGGCGCGCAGGCCCAGGCTGAACTGTTTGACGAACGCCTTGGTGGCGCCGTACACGTTGCCGCCGGCGTAAGGCCAGTTGGCGGCGGTGGAGCCGATGTTGATCACATGGCCGACGTTGCGCTCGACCATGGCCGGCAGCAGCGCACGCGTCATGTTCACCAGCCCTTTGGCGTTGGTGTCGATCATGGTTTCCCAGTCATCGGCGTTGGCCTTGTGCGCCGGCTCCAGCCCCAGCGCCAGCCCGGCGTTGTTCACCAGCACGTCGATCTGGCGCAGCTCGGCCGGCAGTGCTTCGATCGCCTGTTGAATGGCGGCGCGGTTGCGCACGTCGAGCCGCACGATGTGCAGCGCTTGCCCGAGTTCTTCCTGCAGCTCTTCGAGACGCTCAAGGCGGCGCCCGGCGGCGATCACCTGATGGCCTTCACGGATAAAACGGCGCGCAATGGCCTCGCCGAAACCGGAGGTGGCGCCGGTAACAAAAATAATCATGTTGCTGTTCCTCAACTGTTTTTACCCTACATGCCTCTATCATTAGCACAAACCCGCAGGCAGTGGCAGCGGTTATCGCGGCGCAGAGAAAAAAAGGCCAAGCCGGGCCGTGGCATGGTGCGGATCAATGTTGAGGCGGCAGGTGGTAGACCACGGCGTCATACTTGACGCGTTCGCAGCGGCCGGCCAGCACGCCGCCCAGCGACTCGGCCAGGCGGCGGCTGGCGGTATTCTGTTCGGCCACCGGGTAGACAAGGTGCGGCGGCTGAAAGCGCTCGGTGGCCCAGCGCGCGATACGCTGCACGATTTCGCGGCCGTAGCCCTGGCCGTGCAGGCCCTCTTTCACCCAGATGCCCAGCTCCGGGGTGTGGCTGCGCAGGTTATGCGCGCCGCCGACGCCGACGAACTGCCGGTCTTCACGCCGGCGGGCGACGAAGATCACTTCTTCACCTTCGCGCATCAGCGGCAGCCAGCCTTGCCAGACGTTGGCGAAATCTTCCGGCGACGCCTCCGGCTCAAAGGTCATAAAGCGCGTCAGAGTGGGGGTGATCGCCTGGTAAACATCGTCGGCGTCTGCTGCGGTAAAGGGGGCAATCAACAAACGGTCGGTGTCCACGCGGCACTGAGAAAGGTCATTATGATTCATCTTATTTCCCCTCGCTTTTCAGGCCAGAACGGCAAAAAATCCGCGCCTATAAATTAGGGCGGATCGTCGATATTACGCGCATTGGCGGCAGAAGCGACTTATTTTTCGTCGCTTGGGCAACATGGAAAGAATGGGCTTGGTGACAATGTCACGCTATAAGTGAGGCGGCGAGCGCGATGAGGTGCGCCCGCCGCTGAGTGTCAGAACTTCACCGAGCCTTGCAGATAGATCGTGCGCGGCTGGCCGATGTACAGACCTTTGTTATTGTCGTCATAGGCGCGGGTGAAATACTCGTGGTTGAACAGGTTTTTCACGCCGACGCCCAGATTCAGACCGGCCATTTCCGGGCCGAAATCATAGGCGGCGCGCACGCCCCACAGCATATAGCCGGGAATGCGGCCGGTGCTGCCGTCGGCGCTTTCCGCCACGGTGTTGGCGTTGTCGGCGAACTGGCTGGATTGGAACTCGCCGTTAAGGTTAAACGCCCAGTTGCCCGGCGTGTAGTCCAGCCCCAGCGTGCCTTTATGCTTCGGCGAGAACGGCACCTGATTGCCCTTGTAGCCGCCGTCTTCACGGATGGTGGCGTTGACGTAGGCGTAGCTGGCGTAGGCGGTCAGGTCGTCCAGTTTCGGCGTCAGCTGCGACAGATCGTAACGCAGGCTGCCTTCCAGCCCGGCGTGGCGGGTTTTGCCGCGCGCGGTCACGCTGTCGGTCACCTGGTTGGAGTCGTACTGGTTGTTGAAGTTGATCAGGAACAGCCCGATCTCACCGGTCAGCGCATCGCCGGCGTAGCGGGTGCCCAGCTCCCAGGTGCGCGCCTTCTCGGGTTCAATCTTGCCGCTGTCGACCGCTTTACCCATCTGGCTGTACTGTACGGTGCCGAAGGAGCCTTCGGTGTTGGCGTACAGGTTCCAGTATTCGTTCAGGTGATACATCACGTTCAACGCCGGCAGCGGCGCGTTATAGCTGACGTCGAGGCGGTTGTTCTTGATGTAGTTGTTCTGATACGACTTGATGTACTCGTAGCGCATGCCCGGCGTAATGGTCCAGTCGCCGATGTCGATGCGATCGTCGATATAGAAGGCGTGCGCCTCGGTGCCGGACTGGGTGTCGCGATCGTACGGGCTGGCGGTGGACGGCAGCCGGCCGGTGCCGGCCTTGCTGGTGTAGCGCAGTTCGTGGGTGGATTCGCTGACGTAGCGGTAGCCGACGCCGACCTCATGGGCCGAATCGCCCCAGCGGAAGCTCTGGCTGTAGCGCGGTTCCACGCCGCGCACCCAGTATTCGCGCGGCGACAGCGTCAGGTTTTTGCCCTGATCCAAATAGCCGCTGCGCAGGGTATAGGTGTAGAAGCTCTGCACGTCGAACTTGTGCTGCTGATCCGGCTGATACTGATAGCCGAAGTTCGCCAGCTGGCGCCGGCCCCAGAACTTGTCGTACGGTCGCGTCGACTGGAACGGGTTGGCGTTGTAGTCCGCCCGGCTCAGGCCGCCCGGCATGTCCGCTTCGCCTTCGTAGTATTGCAGCAGGCTGTTGAAGGTGTGCACCTCGTTCGGAGCGTAACGGCTTTTCAGCATCACGTCGTCGATCTTGGTCGCGCTGTGTTCGCGCCAGTCGCTGCCGCGGGTGCCGGAGTAGAGCAGCGCCGCGCCGAGGCCGTTGTCGGCGGTGCCGCCGATCATCAGGTTGCCGGTGCCTTTCGGGTGATCCTGGCGCGAGGTCGGGCTGAGCTGCCCTTGCATACCGGCCTCCATGCCGAAGGTTTTCGGGATGGCACGGGTGACGAAGTTGACGACGCCGCCGACGCTCTGTGGCCCGTAACGCACCGCGCCGCCGCCGCGCACCACGTCAATTGCATCCATATTGCCGAGCGAGACCGGCGCCAGCGACAGCTGCGGCTGGCCGTAAGGGGCGAAGGGCACCGGGATGCCGTCCATCAACACGGTGGAGCGGCTGGCGAGGCGCGGGTTGAGGCCGCGAATGCCGAAGTTCAGCGCCATGTCATGGCTGCCGGTGCCGTTGTTCTCCGGCGCCACCACGCCCGGCACACGGTTCAACGCTTCGCGCACGGTGGTGGTGCCGGTTTTGGCGAATTCTTCGCGGCGCACTACGTCGCGCGCGCCGGGATGTTCGAACACGTCTACCTGACGGCCTTCCGCCAGCCAGTCACCGACCACGGTGATGTCTTCTTCTTTTTTCTGCGGCTGCGGCAGTTTGGCCAGCGTGTAACCGTGGTTGCCGAGCGCCTTAGCCTGCAGGCCGCTGCCGGCCAGCAGGGCGTTCAGGCCGTCATCGACGCCGTAGCTGCCGCTCAGGCCCGGCGAACGTTTACCGGCGGTCAGCGTGCCGTCCACCGAGAGCGCGATGCCGGCGCGCGCGGCGAACGCGTTCAGCGCGCCGTCCAGCTCACCGGCCGGAATGTGGTAGGTTGCAGCGGCGCTGGCGGCGCTCGCCGTCAGCGGTGCGGCGAAGGCCAGACCCATGGCCACGGCCAGCGGCGTGGCCCGTTTTCCCCAAAGCGAAGCCGGCGCTCCCTTTCCCCAAGCGTTGTTCATACCTTCTCCTGAATCATTTTTTATTTATTGCTGCAGTGTTTTCCTGGGAGTCGGATGAGCAAAGCAAAAGGGATAATCAAGAATGCGATTTTTTATCATTTTCATTTAAAGGGATTCAGGCGGGGACGATTTGCAGCCAATAGCGGGTAAAGCTCTGCAGGCGCACCGGCAGGGTCTGGCGGAGCAGGGCGAGGGCGCGATCGGTATCGCTGAGCGGGAAACTGCCGCTGACGCGCAGGCCGGCGACGGCCGGATCGCAGCTCAGGTGGCCGCGCCGGTAGCGCGCCAGTTCGGCGATCACCCGGTCCAGCCGCCACTGGCTGACGCTCAGCACGCCGCGCAGCCAGCCGTCCTCCGCCGCAGCCGGTTGCTTTTCGCTGAAGGCCGTGGCGCTGAAGCCGATCTGTTCTCCGGCCTCCACCCGGCGCGTTTGCCGCGCGTCCTGCGCCAGCTGCGCTTCGACCGCATGCTCCAGCACCGTCAGCCGAGTCTCGCCGCCACTCTCACGCACCAAAAAGCGGGTGCCGAGCGCGCGCATCGCTCCCTGCGGGCTTTGCACCCACAGCGGCCGGGGGTCGCGTCCGGTAACCAGGCTGATTTCCCCGGCGTGCAGGCGGATCAGCCGTTGGCGATCGTCGTAATGCACGTCCACCGCGCTGGCGGTGTTCAGCACCAGCTGGGTGCCGTCGCTTAACACAATGGGTTTGATCTCGCCGGTGGCGGTGCGGTAGTCGGCGCGCAGCTCCCGGCCGAGCGGCGACTGGTAAAGGAAGCCGCTGCCACCCACGCCGAGCAACAGCAGCAGGCTCTTCAGCAGGGTGCGGCGATCGATCGCCGATTGGCGGCCGGCGCGATCGAGCGCGCGGTAGCTGAACTTGCCCGGCACGCCCTGCAGCTGGCTCTGCAACGCTTCGACGCGCTGCCAGGCCCAGCGGTGATCGTCATGCTGCTGATGCCAGGCTTGCCACTGTTGGCGCTGGCGGTCGGTGACGTGCTCATCGCACAGCAGGGCATACCAGTGTGCGGCCATCTTCAGCGCCTGGCGCTGCTCTGGGGTGATGGCGTTGCTCATGAGAAAACGTCGTTTTCCAGGCTGAACAGCAGGCAATGCTCGGTGGCCTTGGCCATGTATTTTTTAACCGAGCTGATCGACACGCCGAGGCGCACGGCGATGTCCGCATAGCCCAGGCCTTCGAGCTGCGACAGCAGGAAGGCCTGTTTCACCTTCGGCCCCAGGCCGTCGAGCATGGCGTCTATCTGCTGCAGGCTTTCCAGCAGGCTCTGGCGCTGCTCCGGCGACGGGGCATAGCCATCCGGGATCAGCGCCAGCATCTCCAGATAGGCGCGCTCCAGCGTTCTGCGGCGAAACAGATCGACCATCACCCGTTTGGCGACGGTGACCAGAAAATCTTTCGGCTCGCGCAGGGTCGCCGCGGCGTCGCTTTTCAGCAGGCGCATGAAGGTGTCCTGCGCCACGTCGTCCGCGTCGAAAGCGCAGCCCAGCCGCCTGCGCAGCCATCCCTGCAACCAGGCATGGTGGGTGGCGTAAAGGCGCGACAGCGCGGTGTGCGGTGCGGAAGCGGTGGCGGTGGCGGACATGGTTTTCGCATTGCTGGTCAAAAAGATGCGCGGATGATAATTGAGAATGGTTATCGTTTCAAGTTTGTCGGGTGGCCTGCGGAATGGGTCTGACCGCTTTGCATCGCGTTAAAATAACCGCAACGGCCGCGAAATTATCCGCTTGCCCCGTAAAGGTGCAGCGGCACGGTGTTATTCCGGCAAGCAAACGGTTGCTATTGGTCTGCCGCTGAAGGCCGCCGCGCGTTTTATTCTTTTTCATCGGTTGGTTCTCTTTGATTGAATTAATATATCTCTGTTTTTAAATGGAAATATATTTTATGGCCGCCTATTGGCACACGGCTTGCTATGCTTAACCCGGTCTTTAAGTTTGGGTAATAAAAGGCATTGTTTCATCAGCGAAGATTATTACGCGGGTGAGCCTGGCCGGTCGTCACAAGGAAGAAAATAATGGCACTGCAATTCACTACGGCTATTCGTGGCAATTTTTTTGATATCACCGCCTGCGTGGAGGAACCGCAACAGCTTGACGAACGCCTGCGGCACATTCCCGACGGTTTGTTGCTGCTCAACGAGGGCACCATCGTCTGGTTCGGCAGCTGGCAGCAGGGTGAGGCGCTGTTGCCGCCGGGTTTCGCGGTCACGGAGTATCGCGACAAACCGATAGTGCCGGGGTTTATCGATACCCACATCCACTACCCGCAAACCGAAATGATTGGCGCCTATGGCGACCAGCTGCTGGGCTGGTTAAACAATTACACCTTCCCGACCGAAAGCCGTTACGGTTGCGAGCAGCACGCCGACGAGATGTCGGCCTTCTTTCTGCGGGAGTTGCTGAGCAACGGCACCACCACCGCGCTGGTGTTCGGCAGCGTGCATCCGCAGTCGGTCGATGCGCTGTTCACCCAGGCGCAAACGCTGAACATGCGCCTGATCGCCGGTAAGGTGATGATGGATCGCCATGCGCCGGAGGCGCTGCTGGAAACGCCGGAGCAAAGTTATCGCCAGACGCGTGCGCTGATCGAGCGCTGGCACGGCAAAGGCCGCCTCGGTTACGCCATTACGCCGCGCTTTGCGCCCACCAGTACCCCGGCGCTGCTGGCGCAGGTGCAGCGGCTGCGCGAAGAATTCCCCGACGTTTGGCTGCAGACGCACCTGAGCGAGAATCCGCAGGAAGTGGCCTGGGTAAAATCACTGTTCCCGCAGAGCCAAAGCTATCTGGACGTTTACCACCGCTATGGCATGACCGGCGGCAAAAGCGTGTTCGCCCACTGCCTGCACCTGGAGGAGCAGGAGTGGGACTGCCTGTGCGAGACCCGCTCGGCAATCGCGTTTTGCCCCACCTCCAACCTGTTCCTCGGCAGCGGGCTGTTCGATCTGCAGCAGGCCTGGCGCAAGCGGGTGAAGCTCGGCATCGGTACCGACGTGGGGGCCGGCACCACCTTCAATATGCTGCGTACGCTGGGCGAGGCGTACAAAGTCGGCCAGCTGCAGCATTACCGGCTCTCCGCCGTAGAAGCGTTCTATCACGCCACCCTGGGCGGCGCCCGCGCGCTGGCGCTGGACGACAAAATCGGCAACTTCAACGTCGGCAAAGAGGCGGATTTCGTGGTGCTCGATCCGGCGGTCACGCCGCTGCAGCAGTTGCGCTACGCCAACAGCGCCACGTCGGCGGAACAAGGGTTCGTGCTGATGACGCTGGGGGACGATCGCAACATTTATCGCACCTATGTGGACGGCAAGGTGGTTTATCAGGCGCCGCGCTGACGCAGCCGCGCCTGCAGCCAAACGCTGAGCGGCGCGACGGCGACCGCGCTCAGCGCGCACAGCCATAACAGGCGTTGCAGGCTAAGCGGGGTGAGGCCGCTGCTCAGCAACGCGGAGGAGAGCAGGAAGGCCGCCGTGGCGCTCAGGTGTATCAGGGCGGTTTGCAGTACGCCAAAGGCGGCGCGCTGCCGAGCGTCCGGCCAGCGCATGCTCAGAGAGGAGATCGCCACCAGTCGCGCATAGGCCGCCGCGAGAAACGCGACCATGAACAGCTCGCCGCGATCGCCACCGCGCGCCGCCAGCCACAGGCTGCCCAGCAGCAACAGCGTGGCGCCCACCGTCAGCGTCACGACGCCAAAGCGTTGCAGCCAGCGGCCCGCCAGAACGGTCGCCAGATAGCCGGCCACGCCGCCGATGAGAAACAGCCAGGGCAAATGCGCGTCTGCCACCTGTAGCCGCTGGGTGAGCAGCGGCGCCAGCACCGGGATCAGCAGCATCGGGCTGAACTGCGTCAGGCCGGCGGCGGCGGCGAACAGCAGCAACCGGCGATCGAGCGCGACGGGCGCGGTAGCCCGTGGCTGCGGCGCATCCCTGGGAACGAACAGCGCGACCAAGACGGCCGCCAGCAGACACAGCCCGCCGATAGTCACCAGCGCGGCGCGCCAGCTTGCCACTTCGCACAGGTACAGCATGCCCGGCATGCCGACAATGCTCACTAACGAAAAGGACGCGATCACCGTCGCCAACATTCTGCCGTGCAGCGCGGCCGGTGCGGCGTTGAGCAGCAGACCGATCCCGACGCCCATCGTGGTGCCGCCCAACAGCCCGGCCAACAGCCGCAGTGCCAGCAGCCAGTAAAACTGCTGGGTTGCAGCGATCAATAAGGTGGTCACGCCTAGCAGCGTGACGTTGAGCAGCAGAAAGCGCCGCTTCTCAACGCCGCCGATCCAGAAAAATGCGCCGATGCCGGAAATCACCGCAGCCAGCGTATAGGCCGCGCTGACATAGCCGGCGAAGCTGACGGGCACGGAAAAATCGGCGGCCATGTAGAGGAATATTGGGTTGAATACCATGTATTCCAGGGCATTGGTGAACTGAATAAAGGCGATGACCAGCGCTATCGCCGTCAGCTTTCTCGCGGGTGTCATAAGCATCCATCGGTTGCAGAATCAGGCCGGCAGTGTAGCGTTTGGCGTTGGTCGGGATTAGATGGTAGAAATGGCATAGTTTGTTATCAAATTAGGGATAATCATGCGCGCCAAATTGGATTTAAATCTGTTACGCATTTTCGTGGCGGTGGTGGAACAGGGGAGCTTCGTCGGGGCGGCGCGAGCGCTGGCGATGCCGACTTCCAACGTCAGCCGCTACATCTCTCAGCTGGAGCGTCAGCTCGAGCAGCGATTGCTCGAACGTAGCACCCGTTCGATGCGGTTGACGCCGAACGGCCAGCTGTTGCATGAACGCACTCAGCCGCTGCTGGCGTCGCTGGAACACACCGCGCAAACCCTCAGCGAGCGGCAGCAACAGCTGCGCGGGCCGCTGCGCCTGTGCGTGCCCAATGAAGTGGGGCCATACCTGTTGGGCGAACCGCTGGCGGCGTTCGCCCTGCAGCATCCGCAGATCGAAATCAGCTGCGTGACCAACCTGGCGGGTATGACGTCGCTGCTCGATGATGTCGACCTGGCGGTGATGATCAGCCGGGGCATGTTGGACGACAGCGACTATGTCGCGCAGCCGCTGGCGTCTTTCCCCTGCATCGTGGTGGCCGCTCCGGCGTTGCTGGCGCAGTGGCCGCCGTCGTCGGCGATTGAACAATTCACGCAATTGCCCTGCATCAGTACGGTGGATGCGCTGAAGGGGATGCCGTGGCAGTTCGTCCGCCCGGACGGTACCTTCGTTACCGTCCCGGTCAATACGCGTTATCGCGTCAACAGCGGGGAGATGGCGCTGAAGGCGGCCTTGGCCGGCGTGGGGTTCGCCATGCTTTCCGAGCTCGGCTGCCGGCCGTTTCTCGCCGACGGCCGTTTGGTTGAGGTGCCGCTGGCACTGCCGCCGGCGCCGTTGCAGCTGTATGCCGTTTACCCCGGCCGCCGCTATCTGCCGGCCAAAACGCGCGCGTTGCTGACGTTCCTGATACAGCAGGTTGGCAAGGCGGCTAACTTCTAATCACTTGTTTTTGCTCAAACTGCCAACTGCACCTAAGCTAGGAGGTGACTCAGAGGGAGTGATTCCCCGAGACCTTATTCCGTGAACATGGAGGAGTTTCGATTTGATGCGTTTATCCACATTGGTGCTGGCGATCGGCATGGCGCTGGGCGCGCAGGCACAGGCAGCAGAAACCCAACCTCACGCCGACCATAGCGCGCTGCCCAGCGGCCAGGCGAAGGAGGCTACCGTGACCGGTGAAGCCAATCAGCACGACAAGCAAAAGACTCAGAATCCGTTCTTCTATCAAAGCCGTCTGCCGTTCCAGGCGCCGCCGTTCAACCTGATCAAGGAGAGCGACTACGCGCCGGCGATCGAGGCGGGCATCAAGCAAAAGCGGGAAGAGGTGGAGAAGATCGCCAACAACCCGGCCAAGCCTAATTTCAAGAATACCTTCGTGGCGCTGGAACGGGCCGGTTCGCTGCTGACGCGGGTGATGAACGTGTTCGGCGCCATGACCTCGGCCAACACCAGCGACGCGCTGCAGAAACTGGATGAAGAAACCTCGCCGAAGCTGGCGGCATTGAACGACGACATCATGCTCAACGGCAAGCTGTTCGCTCGCATCAAGGCCATCTATCAGGATCGCGATGCGCTGAAGCTGGATCCGGAATCGCGCCGGCTGGTGGAAGTGACCTACAAGAACTTCGAGCTGGCGGGCGCCAACCTGTCGGACGCCGACAAGGCCAAGCTGAAGGCGCTGAACCAGGAAGCGGCGACGTTGAGCACCCAGTTCACCAACAAACTGCTGGCGGCGAGCAAAAACGGCGCGCTGGCGATAACCGACCCGGCGAAGCTGGACGGCCTGTCGGAAGGCGAGCTGGCTGCGGCGGCCCAGGCGGCCGCCGAACGCAAGCTGGAGAAACAGTGGCTGCTGGTGCTGCAAAACACCACGCAACAGCCGTTGCTGCAGAGCCTGAAAGATCGCGATACCCGCCAAGCGCTGTTCGACGCCTCCTGGACGCGTGCGGAGAAGGGCGACGGCAACGATACCCGTCAGACCATTTCCCGTCTGGCCAAGGTGCGCGCCGAACAGGCCAAGCTGCTGGGCTACCCGAACTACGCCGCCTGGAAACTGCAAAACCAGATGGCCAAGACGCCGGATGCCGCGCTGAGCTTTATGCGCAACATCGTACCGGCGGCCACCGCGCGCGCCGAGCGTGAAGCCAAAGACATTCAGGCGGTGATCGACCAGCAGAAAGGCGATTTCAAGGTGCAGGCCTGGGACTGGCAGTTCTACGCCGAACAGGTGCGCAAGGCCAAGTACGATCTGGACGAGTCGCAGATCAAGCCTTACTTCGAGCTGAACAATGTGCTGAACAACGGCGTGTTCTACGCCGCCAACCTGCTGTACGGCATCAGCTTCAAAGAGCGCAAGGACATCCCGGTCTACCAGCCGGACGTCAAGGTGTATGAAGTGTTCGACAAGGACGGCAAATCGCTGGCGCTGTTCTACACCGACTACTTCAAGCGCGACAACAAGGGCGGCGGCGCCTGGATGAGCAACTTCGTCGATCAGTCGAAGCTCAACGGCACCAAGCCGGTGATTTACAACGTCGCCAACTTCACCAAACCGGCACCGGGCCAGCCGGCGCTGCTGTCGTATGACGACGTAATCACGATGTTCCACGAGTTCGGCCATGCGCTGCACGGCATGTTCGCCGATCAGGAATACCCGAGCCTGTCGGGCACCAACACCGCGCGCGACTTCGTCGAGTTCCCGTCGCAGTTCAACGAGCACTGGGTCAGCGATCCGAAAGTGTTCAGCCACTTCGCCAAGCACTACCAGAGCGGCGAGGCGATGCCGCAGGAACTGGTCGACAAGATCAAGAAGGCCGAAAAGTTCAACAAGGGCTACAGCATGACCGAGCTGCTGTCCGCCGCGCTGTTGGACATGCACTGGCACATGCTGACCGCCGACCAACCGCAGCAGGACGTGGACAAGTTCGAGGCCGAATCGCTGCAAAAAGACAAGGTCGATCTCAGCTACGTGCCGCCGCGCTACCGTTCCAGCTATTTCCAGCACATCTGGGGTAACGGCTACGCCGCGGGCTACTACGCCTATCTGTGGACGGAAATGCTGGCGGACGACGCCTTCCAGTGGTTCACCGAACACGGTGGCTTGACCGCCGAAAACGGCCAGCGCTTCCGCGACATGATCCTGTCGCGCGGCAACAGCCAGGATCTGGAGAAGCTGTACATCGACTGGCGCGGCAAAGAGCCGAGCATCGAACCGATGCTGATCAACCGCGGGCTGAAGGACGAGTAAGTTCGGCCATTCCCGGTAAGCAAACAAAAGGGCGCGTTATGCGCCCTTCGTCTTTTTCGGCTTGGCCGACATTCAGCGGTTCACCACCTTGGCCGGCAGGGCCACCACCAGCAGCGAGCTGAGCAGCAGGCAGCCGGCGAAGGCCCAAAGCGCGCCGCCGCTCTTGCCGGTCAGATCCAGCGCCAGCCCCATCAGCGAATTGCTCACCAGCCCGGCGATGTTGGCCAGCGAACAGGCCAGCGCGAAGCCGGTCGCCGCCGCCGTGCCGCGCAGGAAGGTGGCCGGCAGGCTGAAGAATACCGGCACCGCACCGATGATCGCCGCCTGGGCGATGGAGAACAGCAGCACCGTGGCCAGCGCATTGTGGGTGAAGAAGGTGCTGCCGGCCATTGCCAGCGCGCCGACGATAAACGGCACGATGATATGCCAGCGCCGTTCGCGCAGTCGGTCGGAACTGCTGCCGATCAGCAGCATGCCGAGCAGGGCGGCGACGCTGGGGATCGCCGTCAGGTAGCCGATGGTGGTGATGTCGGTGACGCCGGCGGTTTTGATGAAGGTCGGCATCCAAAAGCCCATGGCGTAGGCGCTGAGCAGAATGGCGAAGTCGATGCCGCCGAGCATCCACACTTTCAGGTTGAAGAAGCCGTCGCGGAAGCTGTGCTTGCCGTGATCGGCCTCGGCGTCGTCACGCGCCAAATCGTCGGCGATGCGCTGTTTCTCCTCGGGCGTCAGCCAATTGGCCTGCTGATAAGTGTTAGGCAACAGCCAGAAGGTCAGCACGCCCAACAGCACGCTGGGAATGCCCTCCAGCAAAAACAGCCACTGCCAGCCGTGCAGCCCGTGGCGCATGTCGAAATGGCCCATGATCCAGCCGGAGAGCGGCCCGCCTATTACGCTGGACAGCGGCAGGCCGATCATGAACAGCGCGATGATGCGGCCGCGGCGATAGGTCGGGAACCACAGCGTCAGGTAAAAGAGCACGCCGGGCAGAAAACCGGCCTCCGCCACGCCGAGCAGAAAGCGAATGACGTAGAACTGGGTCGGCGTGGTGACGAACATGGTGGCGGTGGACAACAGCCCCCAGGTGATCATGATGCGGGCGATCCACATTTTGGCGCCGACGCGCTGCAGGATCAGGTTGCTCGGCACCTCGAACAGAATATAGCCGACGAAGAACAGCCCGGCGCCCAGGCCGAAGGCCGCTTCGCTCAGCTGCAGCGCGTCGGCCATCTGCAGCTTGGCCAGCCCGACGTTGATGCGATCGAGGTAGGCCGCCAGGTAACACAGGCAAAGAAACGGGATCAGTTTCCAGGTGATTTTGCGGTACAGCAGCAGCGATTCTGCGTCCGCTTTCCCCGCCAGCGGGGTGTCGACAATGGCCATGATGTTGTCTCCAGGTGGTGCGTGTTGGCCTCCGCAGGAGGCGCCTGTTGTGTTTGCGTTGCATGGGCGCCGCCCTGTTTCGGGCGGTCGCGTGAAGCGCTGTCTGCGCCTTCGTTATTGTCGTTGCAGGTGAATCGTTGACTCATAACCGGTTCAGGTAGTCGAGCGCCTCCCGTTTGTGCACCACGTCGCCGTATTTGCTGTCGATGTCGAACAGGTTGGCTTCGTGCGGGCCGGGGTGACGATCGCCGACGCACTCGCGCACCACCATGGCGCGAAAGCCGTGTTGCACCGCGTCCACCGCGCTGGCGCGGATGCAGCCGCTGGTGGAGCAGCCGATCATCAGCAGCGTATCGATCCCTTGCGCCACCAGCAGCGGCGCCAGTGCGGTACCGAAGAAGGCGCTGGCGTATTGCTTGCTCAGCACCACCTCATCGGCCAGCGGCGCCACCGGCGGGCAGAACGCCGCCAGCGGGTTGCCCGCCACCATGTCCTTCATCACCGGCGCTTTTTTGACCCACAGGCCGCCATCGGCAAAATGGCCTGCATGATAGCGGATGTGGGTGTGGATCACAGGAATTCCCGTGCGGCGCGCACAGGCCAGCAGCTCGCGGCTTTCCTCGACCGCGCTCACCACGCCCGGCGCGAACAGCGGCGCGTCTTCGGTGGTGTAGGCCTGCATAAAGTCGATCGCCAGCAGCGCCGGGCGCCGGCCGAAGCCGAGGCGCTGGCCCCAGACGCCGCGATAGTTGTCGCTGAGGGTGTCGTTCATTCTGCCTCCTCAATAGGCGCCGGACAGCAGGGCGCCGGCGCCGGGGACGATCGGTTCCAGCTCCAGCGCGGTCAGCATCGCGTAAGTGGTGGCGATGGCGGCGGTGATCACCGGTTTGCCGGTTTGGGCTTCCACCGTCGGAACGGCCGGCAGCGAAGGCATCTGTACGCAGGCGGACAGCACGATAGCATCGACCTCGCGTAAATCCATCTCGGCGACGATCCCCGGCAACCTGGCCGGATCGTGCCGGCCGACGTCGAGGTTGTCCGGGATCTCCAGCGCGCGCCATACCTTGACCTCAATGCCTTCGTGCTGGATGTAGTCCACCACCAGCTGGGTCAGCGGTTTCATATAGGGCGCCACCAGCGCGATGCGTTTGGCGCCGATCACCTTCAGGCCGTTGACCAGCGCGCCGGCGCTGCTGATAACCGGCGCGGCGGCCTGATTGTCTTTCGTCACCTGCGCCAGCCGGGCCTGCGATTCGTGGTGGTAGCCCAGCCCCATTGCCATGATGGCCACCAGGCAGGCGTAGCCGAGCACGTCGACCCGCGCGTCGGAGAGCTCCAGCGCGCAGCGATCGGACTCGGCGTCCATCGCCGCCAGCTCTTCTTTATTGACGTGTTTCATGCGCATGCGGCTGGAGTGAAAGGTGAAACGCTCCGGGCGTATCAGCTGGCGCGCGCCCAGCATCGCCGGGATCTCGGTTTCCATCGTGGTGTTGGAGCTGGGCACGATCTGGCCGATGCGGTAGTGGTTGCTCATGTCGGTGTTCCTCAGTTAATCCAGAAAATCGCCCAGGGCGCGGAAGAAGCCGTCGAAATCGTCCCACGGGATCATGTGTCCGGCGTTCTCGACCTCGACGATGGCGATCTCCGGCTGCAGCGCGCGGATCTCCGCCCGGTCTTCGGGCTGAATGACGCCGCCTTTGCCCGCGGCGATCAGCAGCGTCGGCAGGGTCAGCAGCGGGTAGTCACGGTGGCTGTCCACCTGATGAAAATCGTCGTAGGCGCGTTGGATCGCCGGCTCGTAGCAGGTATGCAGCCACTCGGCGCGCAGCCGGCGCTGCTCTTCGCTCCAGGTCGGGCAGAAGGCGCGCATCTGCTCGGCGCTCATGCCCGGCAGCGACTGCCGGATCGAGTCGGCGTACCACGGCCATTGGCCGGGATAGGCGCGGCGGCCGGGGCCGGAAACCGGCGGATCGACCAGCACCAGCCGCCGCACGCCGGCGGGCTGCAAAACGGCGGCGCGCAGGGCGAAGCGGGCGCCCATCGAATGGCCGAGCAGGGCGTAACTGGCCAGGTTCAGCGCGGCGGCGAAGGCGTTGACGTCCTGCGCGCAGGTCTCTGCGTCATAAGCCAGTTCCGGGCCGCTGGACGACAAACCGCGGCCGCGCACGTCGAGTACGTAGACGTCGTATTTTTCTCCCAGCCGCTCGGCGACGAAGCCCCAGGTGATCGCCGGGCTGGTGATACCGGGGATCAGGATCAGCGCCGGGCCGTGGCCGCCGTAGCGCAGGTAGTGTTGGCGAATGCCGTTGGCGTGAACGTGGGCGCCGTAGAGGAAGGTGCTCATGCGGCGTTCTCCGATTTCAGCGCTTGCGCGTACAGGTCATAGCCGTAGACCCAGGCCGGATCTTCCTGAGTGCGCAGGAAGGTGTTGGCGTTGGACACCGCCTGCACCCTGGATGCGCGCTCCTTGCGGTTGGCTTCATACAGCTGGAAGGCGGTGCGGTAGTCGCCGAGGCCGGTTTCCTGCAGGCAGCGGGTCAGCATGGCGGCGTCTTCGATCGCCATCGCCGCGCCCTGCGCCATGTGCGGTTTCATCGGGTGGCAGGCGTCGCCGAGCAGCACCAGGCGGCCTTCGCTCCACAGCGGCAGCGGTTTGCGGTTCAGCAATGGCCATTTGGTGACCTGCTCGCTGGATTCGATCAGCGCCTGCACGATCGGGTGGTAGCCGGCGAAGGTCTCGAACATCTCTTCGCGGCTGCTGTCGATGAAGCTGCCCTGGAAATCCCAGGCCGGGTGCGGCACGCCGCTCACGTAGTAATACTCGTCGCGCCGTTGGGTGGTGTAGTAGACCATCAGATGGCGATCCGCCGACCACCACTTCACGCAGTCTTCGAACGTCAGGTTGTATTTCGCCAGCTTCTCGCCGCGGATCAGCGCGCGGTGGGCTACCCAGCCGCTGTAGGTCGGCGCTTCCGCCCCCAGTAGATGTTCGCGGATGCGCGAATTGATGCCGTCGGCACCGATCACGATGTCGGCATGGGCCGAGGTGCCGTCGACGAAGTTCAGCACCACCTCGTCCCCGCGATCTTCAATCTTGCTCAGGCATTTGCCGAAGTGCAGGGTGCCGGGCTGCAACGCGGAAAGCTGCAACGCCTGCAAATCGCCGCGATGCACTGTCACATAGGCAGCGCCGTACTCCCGGCGGGCGAAGGCGCCCAGTTCGATGCGCGACAAATAGTCGCCGCTCTCGGCGTCGCGGCTGAACCAGAAATCGGGATGAGACGCCATCTGCTCCAGCCGCTGCTCAATGCCGAGCCGGCGGAAAATCTTCAGGACGTTCGGCCCCATGTGAATGCCGGCGCCGAGGCGCGAGAACGCCGGGCTCTGTTCATACAGATCGACGGTAAAGCCGGCTTTTTGCAGCAGCCCGGCGGCGGCGGCGCCCCCCAGCCCGGCGCCGACGACGGCGATGCGTGGTTGTTTGCTCATCATGTTTCCCCTGTCTGTTGGCTTTTTTCAGCGTAGGCCCAACGCGTGGCTGGACGATCGATTTATAGTGTATGCGCTAGATAACGCAAAGTTGCAAAAGTGTTAAATCAGATCTTGCTCACGCTAATTGACGGCGCATTACTGTTAAACTCATGTTAATCACAGGATTGTAGAGGGATGAAATAGGACTTTCTTATGATGGATAGTCGCAGCTTGCTTTCCTTTGCTTTTTTGACTTAGATAAAAATGAGTGTGCTCACTTTAAATTGTTTGAAAAATCACCGCCGCCTTGCGGGCGTCGGACACCCTTGACGAGACAGGAGACAGGCCATGGCGGTCAATGAAACCCAGTTGGTACAGCTGTTCGAGCAGGTGCTTACGCTGTCGAAGGTCGATGCTTCGCAGAGCGTGGCGATCTTGAAAAGCCATTATTCCGATGCGCGCACGGTGCGCGCCGCGACCGACGCGGCGCTGCGGCTGGGCGCCAGGGTGTATGCCGTCGAGCTGCCGGCGTTCAACCATCCGCGGGCGATGGGCAACGACATGACCGCCTATTGCGGCGATACCGCGCTGACCGGCAACCTGGCGGCGCAGCGTGCGCTGGAGGCCGCCGACCTGATCGTCGATACCATGATGCTGCTGCATTCGCCGGAGCAGGAGCAGATCCTGAAAACCGGCACCCGCATCCTGCTGGCGGTGGAGCCGCCGGAGGTGCTGGCGCGCCTGTTGCCCAACGCGGAGGACAAGGCGCGGGTGCTGGCCGCCGCCGCCGTGCTGGAGCAGGCGAAGCTGATGCAGGTGACCTCCGCCGCCGGCAGCGATTTCCGCGCGCCGCTCGGGCAATACCCGACGGTGACCGAGTACGGCTATGCCGATGAACCGGGGCGCTGGGATCACTGGCCGAGCGGCTTCCTGTTCACCTGGCCGAATGAGGAGCAGGCGGAAGGGGGGCTGGTGCTGGAGGTCGGCGATATCTTGCTGCCGTTTAAAAGCTACGCGCGCGAACGCATCACGCTGGAGATCGAACAAGGGTTCGTTACCCGCATTCACGGCGGTTTCGAGGCGGAATACCTGCGCGAATACATGAAATACTTTGACGATCCGGAGGTTTACGGCATCTCGCACATCGGCTGGGGCCTGCAGCCGCGCGCCCAGTGGACGGCGATGGGCCTGCACGACAAGAACGACGGCATGTGCATGGACGCGCGCGCGTTTTACGGTAACTTCCTGTTCTCCACCGGGCCGAATACCGAAGTGGGCGGCACGCGCAAAACGCCTTGCCATATGGACATCGCGCTGCGCCGCTGCGACATCCGCCTCGACGGGCAAACGGTGGTGGCGGACGGGGAAGTGGTGGCGCCGGAGGCCTCGCGCGTGCGCCGGGCGTAATCGTTGCTGCCAACGGCGGGGGTTTGTACTATTCTCGTGGATTCCATAGATGGTGAGAGTAACGCAATGACGCCCCCCGAATACCCGTCAGCCGTGAGCGGCCAACCCGAAAATTATCATTTTACCGAGCAAGTCGGGCACCTGCTGCGCAAGGTTTATCAGCGCCACCTGGCGATTTTCCAGCAAAACGTCGGCGATTCGCAGCTGACGGCGGTGCAGTTCATCACCCTGTGCGCGGTGCGCGATATGGGGCCGAGCTCGCTGACCGAGCTGGTGCAGGTGACGGCGGTGGATCAGGCCACCATACGCGGCATCGTCGAGCGGCTGAAGGCGCGCGATCTGATCACGGTGACGCCGGATCCGGTGGATCGGCGCAAGGTGGTGGTCGGCTTGACCGACGCCGGCGCCGTGCTGCTGACGGAAACGGTGCCGCAGGCGGCGAAAATTACAGAGCTGACGTTCGGCACGCTCAACCCGGCCGAACGGATAGCGCTGATATTCCTGCTGAATAAAATGCTGGAAGATCCGCCCACCGGCTGATTCGCCCGCGCAACGTCGGTTGCCTGGTGGTCGGTGGCGAGAGGCCAGCCCATAAGACCATCAAGTGCAGGCGGAGACGCGAACAATGGCGATATCTGAAGTGCAGTCGCCCAGGGAAGGCGCGAAAACCACGCTGACGGAGCATCCGCTGATGCTGTCGGTAAACGGCGAACAGCTGCATGCGCAGGTGATGGCGGATACGCCGCTCTTGCTGGTACTGCGCAACGATCTGGCGCTCAACGGCCCGAAATACGGCTGCGGCCTGGGCGAATGCGGCGCCTGTACCGTGTTGATCGACGGCGTGGCGGCGCGCTCCTGCGTGATCCCGGCGCTCGGCGTGTCCGGCCGGGCGATCGTGACCCTGGAAGGCCTTGGCGATCGCCAGCGCCCGCACCCGGTGCAGCGTGCCTTTATCGAAGAGCAGGCGGCGCAATGCGGCTACTGCCTCAACGGCATGATCATGACCACCAAAGCCCTGTTGGATCGCAATCCCGCCCCGAGCGAGGCGGAGATCCGTCAGGCGCTGTCCGGCAACCTGTGCCGCTGCGGTACCCATCTCGAAATCCTGCGTGCGGTTCAGCGCGCCATCATTCTCTGCCGCGATGAGGACGCCCACGCCCATGACTGATTCCCGTCCCTCATCGCCGAGCCAGGCCGAATTGCTGCAGCGCGACGGCGTGCTGCTGATCGTCGACAGCGTGCAACCGCCGTCGGGGCCGGTGCCCAAAGGGCAAACGCCGGTGCTGAAGCCCAAGGAGCAAGGGCTGTTTATCGCCCTGTGCGGCAGCGGCGAAATCTATGCCTTTAACGGCCATGTCGATCTCGGCACCGGCGTGCGCACCGCGCTCGGGCAGATCGTCGCCGAAGAGCTGTACCTGCGCATGGATCAGGTGCGAATGGTGTTGGGCGACACCGAACGCGCGCCGAATCAGGGCGCCACCATCGCCAGCGCCACGCTGCAGATCTCCGCCGTGCCGCTGCGCAACGCCGCCGCCGAAGCGCGCCGTTGGCTGTTGCGCCAGGCGGCGCAGCGCTTCGATGCGCCGGTGGAACAGCTGACGCTGGAGGAGGGCGTGATCCGCAGCCCGCAGGGGCAGGCGCTCAGCTACGCCGAGCTGGTGGCCGGCGGTCATGTCGAACTGTCGATTTCCGGCGACGCGCCGCTGAAACCGCAGGCGGAGTATCGCCTGGTGGGCACCAGCGCCGCGCGCGTCGATATTCCGGCCAAGGCGACCGGTGAAACCACCTACGTACACGATATGCGCCTGCCGAACATGCTGCACGGCCGGGTGGTGCGGCCGCCCTATGCCGGGTACGACAGCGGCGAGTTTGTCGGCACCAGCCTGCTGGCGGTGGACGAAACCTCGATCGCGCATATTCCCGGCATCGTCAAACTGGTGGTGATCGGCGATTTCATCGGCATTGTCGCCGAGCGCGAAGAGCAGGCGATCAAGGCGGCGCAGGCGCTGCAGGTCAGCTGGAAAGACTGGCGGCGCAATTTGCCGCAGATGACCGACGTGGCGCAGGCGCTGCGCGACAACCCGCATTCGACCCGGGTGGTGCACGATACCGGCGATGTGGACGCGGCGCTGGCGGCGGCCGACAGGCGTTTCACCCGCAGCTACCTGTGGCCGTATCAGCTGCATGCCTCGATTGGCCCTTCCTGCGCGCTGGCGGACTACCGGCCGGAGCGCCTGCAGGTCTGGTCAGGCAGCCAGAACCCACACCTGCTGCGCGCCGATCTGGCCTGGCTGCTGGAATACCCGGAAGCGCAGATCGAGATCGTTCGCATGGAGGCGGCCGGTTGCTATGGCCGCAATTGCGCCGATGACGTCTGCGCCGACGCGGCGCTGCTGTCGCGCGCGGTGGGCAGGCCGGTGCGGGTGCAGCTGACCCGCGAACAAGAACATGTGTGGGAACCGAAGGGCACGGCGCAGCTGATGGAAGTGGACGGCGGGCTGGACGCCGCCGGGCACCCGGTCGCCTACGACTTTCGCACCTATTATCCTTCCAACGGCGCGCCGACGCTGGCGCTGCTGCTGACCGGCCGGGTCGAACCGCTGCCGGTGGCCTATGAAATGGGCGACCGTACCTCGGTGCCGCCTTATGAGTATCCGGCGCTGCGCGTCAGCATCGAGGACATGGCGCCGATCGTGCGCGCCTCCTGGATGCGCGGCGTTTCCGCCTTGCCGAACACCTTCGCTCACGAATCTTATATCGATGAGCTGGCCCACGCCGCCGGCGTCGATCCGCTGGAATACCGGCTGCGCTATATCCATGACGAACGCGCCAGTGAGCTGATGCGCAGCACCGCAGAGCGCGCCGGCTGGACGCCGCATACCGAACCGATGCAGACCCCGGCGGAAGACGGCGTGCTGCGCGGGCGCGGCTTTGCCTACGCCCGTTACATCCACAGCAAGTTTCCCGGCTTTGGCGCGGCCTGGGCCGCCTGGGTGGCCGACGTGGCTATCGACAAAGCCAGCGGCGAAGTGGCGGTGACGCGCATCGTGGTCGGCCACGATGCGGGCATGATGGTCAACCCGGCCGGCGTGCGCCACCAAATTCACGGCAACGTGTTGCAATCGACCAGCCGGGTGTTGAAAGAGCGTGTGACCTTTGAGGAATCGACGGTCTCCGCCAAAGAATGGGGGGCTTACCCGATCCTGACCTTTCCGGAGGTGCCGGAGGTGGACGTGGTGATGATGCCGCGCCCTTACGATCCGCCGCTGGGCGCCGGGGAGTCGGCGTCGGTGCCCAGCGCGGCGGCCATCGCCAACGCGGTGTTCGACGCCACCGGCATTCGTTTTCGCGAGCTGCCGATCACCTCGGATAAGCTGCGAGAGGCGCTGAACGGGCCGGACGCCGAGCGGCAGGCCGCACCGCCCAAGAAAAAGAAGCGCGGCAAATGGTGGTTCGGCGGAGCGGCGGGGCTGTTCGGCGCGGTGCTGGGCATCGCGGGCAGCGCCTTGCCGTGGCGGGCGGAGATCGCGCCGGTGGCGACGCCCGGCGCCGGCACCTGGTCGGCCGCCACGCTGGAGCGCGGCCGCCAGTTGGCCGCCGCCGGAGACTGCGCGGTTTGCCATACCGCATCGGAAGGGGCGACCAACGCCGGCGGGCTGGCGATGGCGACGCCGTTCGGCACGCTTTACAGCACCAACATTACCCCGGACGTGGCAACCGGCATCGGCAACTGGTCGTTTACCGCGTTCGATCGGGCGATGCGCCAGGGCATCGCCCGCGACGGCCGCCATCTGTATCCGGCATTTCCTTACACCGCATTCAGTAAAATGACCGACGGCGACATGCAGGCGCTGTACGCTTATCTGATGTCGCAACCGGCGGTGCGCCAGAGCAATCCGGCCAATCAGATGCGCTTCCCGTTTAACCTGCGGCCGCTGATGGCCGGCTGGAACGCGCTGTTCCTGCGCCAGGGGGAATTTCAACCCGATCCGCAACAAAGCGCGCAGTGGAATCGCGGCGCCTATCTGGTCAACGGGCTCGGCCACTGCGCCGCCTGCCATTCGCCGCGCAATCTGCTGGGGGCAGAAAAGGGCGGCGCGGCTTTCCTGGCGGGGGGGATGGTGGACGGATGGGAAGCGCCGGCGCTGAATCGATTGGCCAATGCGGACAAGCCCTGGACCGAGGAGCAGCTGTTTCAGTACTTCCGCAGCGGGCATTCTGCCGAGCACGGCGTGGCGGCCGGGCCGATGGGGCCGGTGGTCAGCGAACTGGCGACGTTGCCGCAGAGCGATCTGCGGGCGATGGCCAACTATGTGATGTCGCTGAGCACCAAGGCGACGCTGAATGTGGAACCGCAGGCGCAGTTGGCGGCCCGTGCCTTGCCGGCGGCGGGGCAGCTGGCCGGCGAGCGGTTGTTTCAGGGCGCCTGCCAGGCCTGCCACAGTGCCGCCGCCGGCGGGCCGCAGCTGTTCGGCGTCAGCCCGGATCTGGCCAATAACACCAATATCTTCAGCGATCGCCCCGATAACCTGATCAAGGTGATCCTGCAAGGGATCCCCAAGCCGGCCACCGCCGAATTGGGATTTATGCCGGGCTTTAAGGACAGCTTTTCCGATCGGCAGGTGACGGCGCTGGTGAATTATCTGCGCCAACGCTATGCCGGCGACAAACCGGCCTGGCGCGACGTGGAGGCGCAGGTGGCGCGGCTGCGTGCGGAGCCGGGGAATCATTAACATTGTAAATTGTTACATTGGGTTATTGACTGGCGGCGTTCATTCGGGGATTAATGTTAGCCTGATTTTTACCTTACCTATAAAAAACAGTAAGTTAACATGGCATTAACCACGCATAAAATGGAAAACGGCCTGGCCGTAACAGTTCGTTTACCTGATAACCCGGCCAAGGTTCCGGCGATTATTCTGTGCCACGGCTTCTGCGGCATTCAGGAGCTGTTGCTGCCGGCCTTTGCCGAGGCCTTCGTCAACGCCGGTTTTGCGGCGGTGACGTTTGACTATCGCGGCTTCGGCGCCAGCGAGGGTGAACGCGGGCGGCTGGTACCGGCGCTGCAGATTGAGGATATCCTGGCGGTGAGCCGGTGGGTGCAAACGCACCCGCAGATCGACAGCGAGCGCATCGGCCTGTGGGGCACGTCGTTTGGCGGCTGCCACGTGTTCGGCGCTGCCGCGGCCGAGCCGGCCATCAAATGCGTCGTTAGCCAGCTGGCCTTCGCCGACGGGGAAACCATCGTGACGGGGAAAATGGCCGCCGACGAAAAACAGACGTTCATCGCCACGCTGGACAAAATGGCGGAGAAGAAGCAGGCCACCGGCAAAGAGATGTTTGTCGCCGTCACCCGGGTGTCGAGCGATGACGAGTCGAAGGCGTTCTTCGAGGAGAACAAGGTGCGTTACCCGGAGATGGACATCAAGATCCCGTTCCTGACCGTGCGCGAAACGCTGCGCTATCAGCCGCGTGACAATGCGGCGCGAGTCACATGTCCGGTACTGGTGGTGGTGGCGGGCGGCGATACCGTGAATCCGCCGGAGCAGGGCATCGCACTGTATGAGGCGGTAGGCAGCGCGAAGAAGGCGCTGCATGTCGAGCAGAATGCGAAGCACTATGACATGTACGCCGGCCCGCATTTCGCCGGCATCATCGGCCGTCAGATCGCCTGGTTCAACGATCACCTGTAATTCCGCCTTCCCCCTGGCGCAGGAACGCCACGAGCCGCTGCGTCGGCAGCGGCAGCTGCGCCCATTCGCGCACCACCAGCGACAGGCGCCGGGTCGCCCAATCGTCCGTCAGCGGCAGGGCGCCGTGTCGGATCTGCGGATGGCGTTGGGCGCTCTCTTCCGGCACCACCGCCAGCCCGGCGCCGCGCCGCACCATGCGGCAGATGGCGTCGAAATTAGCGGCGCGCGCCCGTAGCCGCATCGGGCCGCCGCTGCGTATCGCCAGCTGCTCCAAATGCTGTTGCAGCGCGCTTTCTTCCGGCAGGCCGATAAACTCAAAAGACAGGGTGTCCGCGAAGCTGACCGTGCGGCGGCCGCTGAGCGCATGCCCCGGCGGCAGCGCCAGCACCAGACGATCCTGCCGGAAAGGGTAGCTTGTCAGCCCGCGCAGATCGGCGTGATCCGCCACGATGCCGATATCCGCCGCCTGTTCGGCGATCGCCTGCGCGATGACCGGGCTGGGCAGCTCCTCCAGCGCGATGTCGGTGTGTGGGTGCAGCACCAGAAAATCCGCCAGCAGCTCCGGCAGAAAAGCGTCGGCGGCGACGGTATTGGCGACGATGCGCAGCTGGCTGCGCTGGCCTGGCGCGAACTCGGCCATGTCACCCCGCAGCCGGTCGCGCTGTTGCAGCAGCACGCGCGCGTGTTGCAACAGGCGTTCACCGGCGGGCGTCGCCTGGACGCCGCGCGGATTGCGGGTCAGCAACGCCACGCCGGCCTGTTGCTCCAGCCCGCGCATGCGTGCGCTGGCGGCGGCCAGCGATAGCCCGACGCGCTCGGCGCCGGCGGTGATGCTGCCGGTCTCGAGCACCGCCGCCAACAGTCGCAGATCGATAAAGTCAAAATGCATGCGTCTTCCTCTGTTTTTGCCGCTGGCAGGCTCTGCCATTGCCGCATTGTGCCGCGCCGTGCCGTCGGCCACAATCGGGCCGTTGATTGCCATAAGGATAGACGTATGCCGCTGACGTTACTCGAGATTATCGCCCTGACGGGCATTTTTACGCTGGCCGGCACGGTCAAGGGGGCGATCGGCCTGGGATTGCCGACGGTGTCGATGGGGCTGCTCAGCCTGATGATGCCACCGGGGCAGGCCGCTGCGCTGCTGCTGTTGCCCTCGTTGATCACCAATCTGTGGCAGTTGCTGTGCGGGCCACGGCTGGGGGCGCTGTGCCGCCGGCTCTGGCCGATGATGCTGTGCGTCACGCTGGGCACGTTGCTGAGCGCCGGCGCGCTCACCGCTACCGACGGCCGCCTGGCGCCGCTGGCGCTGGGCGCTTGCCTGATCGGCTATGCGCTGTTGGGATTCACCCGTTTCGATTGGCGCGTTTCCGCCACGGCGGAGCCTTGGCTGGGGCCGCTGTGCGGCCTGGTGACCGGTGCGCTGACCGGCGCCACCGGCGTATTCGTCATACCGGCGGTGCCCTATCTGAACGCATTGGGCCTGGCGCGTGACGATCTGGTGCAGGCGCTGGGGCTGTCGTTCACCGTCTCGACGCTGGCGCTGGCCGCCGGATTAGCCTGGCATCAGGCGCTGCCCGGCGCGCTGCTCGGCGGTTCGCTGCTGGCGCTGCTGCCGGCGCTGGGCGGCATGTGGCTGGGCGGGATCGTGCGTCGTCACAGCAGCCCGCTGATTTTTCGCCGCCTTTTCTTTATCGGGTTATTAATCTTGGGAATTGAGATTGTTTGGCGTTCAATTAATTAAATCGATAGCATTTATGTGTAATTAGGTCAGGTATATTATTCTGCATTTTATTCTAATATGATGGGTTGCAATATTTAGAACGCACTTGGCTTATTGTTTTTAATCCTGAAATACAGGATGGTTATGGATTGTTATTAGTGTGTTTTACTTTTGCCACTAAAGCTATTTTCAATGACTGTAAAACCAGTAAACCCATAGGAGAATATTTATGAAGGAAATTTTAAGTAGCCAATTTGATGCGGTGTCGGGGGGATGGCAGGATCGCGATGGCAGTGGAAAAAGATCGTCTGATAACGGAGGCTCTGGTTCTTCAGCTCGTGGTGGAAATAACGGCGGTGACCGCGGGCTTCAGTCATTCTTGTCAAAAAACAGCCCTTATGGCAGCGGTTCCGGCGCCAGTGGTTTCTGGGGGAATGGCAGTTCTACAGGAAATGGGTATGGCGGCAATGGCACTGGACCGAGAGAGACCAGAGAATCCGGAACCAAACGTTAATTAACAGTTGCAATCCCAGCACAGAAGTGAAATTCTGTGCTTTTATGGGGTATATGATGAATAAATATGTTGTTTTTATAAAGAGCGATGAATCAAGGGTGCTGAGAAAGGAAGTGGTGACACGAGCAATAATTAAAGATATGAAGCAGAAGGGGTTCAGAAAGCATCATGTTGAAGTAGACGCTGAGAACGAGAACGATGCCATTAACAAACTAAATAAGAACAGCAATGACTATTTAGATTCACTGAAAAATTTTTCCGGTGATTTATTGCTCTGTTCTATTTGCGTCATTGTTATGGTCATGGTTTATTTATTTAGCTGAGCCATAATCAGTATTGAGTCATTCAAGTTATTTATACTATATTTTGTATGGTGATTTAAATGAATCATGGCGTATTGGGTGTCGATTTGCCAAAGATAGAAAGGTTATCCGTCCCAAATATCCTGCATTTTGTATGGATCGGTGACTTAAATGAAGTAAATACTCATTATATCGACATATGGAAAAAAACGAATAAAGATAAGCAGATATTCTTTTGGTATGACAAAGACTCTTCACTGTGTCATTTACTAAACAATGCCATACAAGATTTTGTCAACGCGAAAAAAATCAGGGATAAAGTAAGGGCTGAGTTAAAAATAAAAAACTCAGCTTTTAATTATATATACCAAAAAATAAATGAGGGCTTTTCTTTTGATGAGCTAGTTATTGATTTTTTGATAAAAAATGAGATCCCTTATCAAAGGCAGCCAATGGTTATAGAAGACGCATGGTTTGATTGCAAGGGCTTTGTAAAAAAGAGTATAACAGAACTTTTTTACAACGTTTCTGACGATTTCATTAAGTATTATTATTATGAGATTATATTAAGATGTAATCTTGCCAGTGCAAGCGACATCATCAGGCTTTTAATTATCTACCAATATGGTGGAACTTATGTCGATGTTGACACACTCCCATACACTGACAATATATATCATGGGGTAAATAAGCATATAGAAGAAGAGGGCATTGTCGAGAGTGACTCGTTTCTGTTATTTAAGACCCTGTGTTTTTTAAAAAAGATAAATTCAGAAGAGCTATGGTCTGAAGCAGTGATTGGCTGTGATGAAAATGAGTTAGGAGTAGATGCTGTTGGATTTGAAAAAATAAAACGGCTTATCGAACAGGATCTCTCTGATTTTTCTCTGGATATGATATTGCCATTGGGGGAAACATACGTTTATAAAAATTTGTTGGCGCTAGGATCGCTCAGAAGATTTAAAGGTGTTTATTTTAATAATTTCATATCTTCTCATCAAAAATCAAAAGCGATAAGGATCATCCTTAGAACTATGAAGAAAAGGTATCGCTTTTTGGAAAAAAATAATTGCATATTTGATTATTACGTTGATGATAAGACCACGTGTTACCTGACCAGGCTTTTAACATGGCGGACCGAGTTAATAACAAGGGACTATTGTGTGACTCCGGTCTTAACCGGTCCGGGATTAATTGTCGAGGTTTTATTGGGGTTGGCTTATAAAGTATTCAATATTGACTGTTCAGTTGAGCCACATATTATAGCAGAGTACATGCAAAATTCTGATTTTGGCATTGCATTATTCCAACACAACATAGATACACCTGATGGCGCCTATTCCACATGGCGAAAATAGCTTTGGATGTAAGGTGATTTAAGTTTCGATGGGTTATTGCCAATCTACTCGCGTGTGAATTTTTTCATGATACTTTACTAAGGGACGCTGAGTATGTTTCGCCAGGAAGCGATCGATAGTCAGAAAATGAAATGGCGTGGGCGGGCATTGCTGTTGCCCGGCATTCCCTTTTGGCTCGCTGCAGGGCTCTGCCTGTTTTTTTTCATTGCCTTTCTCACTTTCGCGATCGCCGGTACCTATACCCGACGGGTCAACGTGACCGGAGAGATCAGCACCTATCCGCGCGCCGCCAATGTCTATTCCGCCGTCCAGGGGGTGGTGGTCAAACAGTTTGTCACCGAAGGGCAGGTGATCACCGCCGGCGCGCCCATTTACCAGATCGACGTCAGCAAGAGTACCCATAGCGGTGTCGTCAGCGACAACCAACGTCGGGACATCAATAGCCAACAGGCGCGCATTGCACAAATTATCAGCCGACTGGAAAGCAGCAAGCAGGCCACGCTCACCATGCTGGAAAAACAAAAGGCGCAATATACCGCCGCGTTCTCCCGCTCCACCGTCATCCTCGAACGCGCCCAGGAAGGGATACGTATCGCAAAGGAAAACATGGAGAACTACCGGCACTATCAGACCAAGGGGCTGATCAACAAGGATCAGCTCACCAACCAGGTGGCATTGTATTACCAACAACACAACAATCTGCTGAGTCTGTCTGGCCAGAACGAACAGAATGCGCTGCAGATCACCGCGCTGGAAAGCCGGATTCAAACCCAGGCCGCCGAATTCGACAACCAAATTTACCAGATGGAGTTGCAGCGCTACGAGTTGCAAAAAGAGCTACTGAACATCGATGCCGGCGGGGCGATCGTCATCCGCGCACTGGCCGACGGTCGAGTCGACTCTCTGAGCGTCACGGTCGGTCAGATGGTCAACATTGGCGACAGCCTGCTGCAGCTACTCCCCCAAGATATCGAACACTATGCTCTGGTGCTTTGGGTGCCCAACGACGCCATCCCTTACATTACCGCCGGAGATAAGGTCAATGTGCGCTATGACGCCTTTCCGGCGGAAAAATTTGGCCAGTTCGCCGGCACCGTGTCCGTCATCTCCAAAGCCCCGGCCTCACCGCAGGAAATGCGGACCTATCAGGGGGCCCCAAAAGCGGCACTGACCGCCGCCGTGCCGTACTACAAGGTGATTGTCATGCCGGAGAAACAGGCCATTGCCTACGACGGTAAACGTCTGAGCCTGGAAAACGGCATGACAGCGCAAAGTACTTTGTTTCTGGAAAAAAGGACGATTTATCAGTGGATGCTGTCACCGTTCTACGACATGAAGCACAGCGCGACGGGGCCGGTCGATGAGTAAGCCCACGTTCAAACAGCGGGTTAGACAGCTGGATTTTCGGCTGCGCCATCGGGTCCCGATGGTGCATCAGGCCGAGTCATCGGAGTGCGGGCTGGCCTGCCTGGCGATGATTTGCGGCCACTACGGCAAAAACATTGACCTTATCGCGCTGCGTCGGCAATTTAACCTGTCGACACGCGGTGTCACGCTGGTTGGACTGACCGGCATCGCCGAACAACTGGGGCTGGCCACTCGCGCTCTATCGCTGGATCTAAACGAACTCAGCGCCCTGAAAATGCCCTGTCTGCTGCACTGGGAATTCAACCACTTCGTGGTGCTGGTCAGTGTTAAACGCAACCACGCAGTGCTGCATGATCCGGCGCGCGGACGCCGGAGCGTCAGCCTGACAGAGTTGTCGCACAGTTTCACCGGGGTGGCGCTCGAGGCCTGGCCCGGCAGCGAATTCACTGCTGACAGCATCCGCCACCAAATTCGCCTTCGTACGCTGATCGGCAGCGTGCACGGTCTCAAGGGGGCGCTCTGCAAAATCTTTTGCCTGTCTCTGGTGTTCGAAACCATCAACCTGGTGATGCCGGTCGGCACACAATTAGTGATGGATCACGCTATTCCCGCCGGGGATCGCGGGTTACTGACGCTTATCTGCGCCGGATTGATGCTCTTTATCTTATTGAGGGCTGCCATCGGCATGGTGCGGGCATGGTCCGGACTGGTCATGTCGACGCTCATCAACGTACAGTGGCAGTCCGGGTTGTTTACCCACTTGTTGCGCCTGCCGCTGGGCTACTTTGAACGACGTAAGCTGGGTGACATTCAGTCGCGTTTCGGCTCACTGGATACGCTGCGCAGCACCTTCACTACCAGTATCGTTGGAGCCATCATGGACGGCATCATGGTGATTGGCGTACTGGTGATGATGATGCTTTATGGCGGCTGGCTGACCTGGGTGGTGCTCGTGTTCACCGCACTCTACGTGCTGATGCGTCTGCTGACCTATGGGCATTACCGCCAGCTTTCCGAAGAAGCACTGGTCAGGGAGGCCCGGGCCGGCTCGTATTTTATGGAAACGCTGTACGGTATCGCCACCGTCAAGATGCAGGGCATGGCGGAACGTCGCATAGCTCACTGGCTCAACCTTGAAATTGACACCATCAATACCGGTATCCGGATCACCAGAATGGACATGCTGTTTGGCGGGATCAACACCTTCATTGCCGCCTGCGATCAGGTCGTTATTCTTTGGCTGGGAGCCAGTCTGGTGATCGATAATCAGATGACCCTTGGCATGTTCGTCGCGTTCGGCGCCTTTCGCGGGCAGTTTTCCGACCGCATCGGGTCGCTGACAGAGTTTTTGCTGCAGCTGCGTATGATGAGCCTGCATAACGAGCGCATTGCCGATATCGCCCTGCATCCGCGGGAGGCGCGTAAACCCGACCATCCTTACACAGCGGGCCTGCAACCTGTTGGATTGACGACCCATGCCCTGAGTTATCGTTACGACAGCCAGTCACCGGCCATCTTTGATGGCCTGGACATCACTGTGGCGCCGGGCGAGAGCGTGGCCATCGTAGGCCCGTCCGGCGCCGGCAAGACCACGTTGATGAAAGTGTTGTGCGGGCTGTTTCCCCCGGACTCAGGGCGGGTTGAGGTGAACGGCGTCGATATCCGGCAGCTCGGCATCAACAACTACCACAAGGTGATCGCCTGCGTGATGCAGGACGACAAGCTGTTCTCCGGCTCGATCCGGGATAATATCTGCGGTTTTTCGCACGAAGTGGACGATGCCTGGATGGAGACGTGCGCACGGGCCTGCTATCTGCATGACGTACTCATACGTATGCCGATGGGGTACGAAACCTTGATCGGCGAACTGGGGGAAGGATTGTCCGGGGGGCAAAAGCAACGCCTGTTCATCGCCCGGGCAATCTACAAAAAACCGGCTATTTTGTTCCTGGATGAGGCCACCAGCGCGCTGGATAAGGAGAGCGAAGCGGTCGTGAATCAGGCAATCAAGAGGCTCAATATCACGAAGGTGATCATTGCCCACCGTGAAACGACCATTGCGTCGGCAGATCGGGTAATTTATTTTGGTTAAAAATAAGGCACATGACGAGTGGCGATAATCAGCGCCCTCGCCAGGTTATAAATATGATAACCCAATGAGGGGACGTGATATCACCGGCGGCACTGGCTGCTAACACCGTTTCGGTTACGACTGCCCGCTAAACCCCCAATAAGGCTCAGGCCAGCGAGCCAACCCAAATGGTCTCCTGTATGCCGGAGAGGATGCCTTCGCCGATTTTGCTCTCCCGTTCTTCATACCCGCCGTGGGCGATGCCTCTGCCTTTGCCGTGCGTGAGTTCGCAGCGCTTGCACGTTTTCAACCCCCGTTGTTTCACTCGATAGCGGCGTCGCCCTGGCCGTAGAGGCGGCAAAAAAGTCGTGCAGGCAATGAACGGTGATGGGGCCAGGCTATTTTTTCTGCCCGCTTTGGTTTTCAATTTACGGCGCGGCGCATTGCGCGATATTCTGGTTTTCTGATGGGCTAACGGCAGATGAGGGAACCATGACAGACAGCCAGGTGTTTGAACAACAAAGCCTCGACAATCTGCTGAGCTATTGGCGGCGCCATCGCCGCCTGCCGGGCGCGCGCTATCCGGCCGGGCCGACCGACAGCCTGTGCGACGTGCCGGGCGTCAGCGTCGGGCATCACACTTTGGCCGACGGCGAATGCCAGACCGGCGTCACCGCCATCGTGCCGCCGGGCGATCTGTTCAACCAGCCGCTGCCGTGCGGCAGCGCGGTGCTCAACGGCTTCGCCAAGCCGCTGGGATTGGTGCAATTGAATGAGCTGGGGGAGTTGCAGACGCCTATTCTGCTGAGCAACACCTTCGCCGTCGGCACGCTGTTCAACGCCATGGTGCGGCGCAGCTGCCTGCGCTACCCGCAGATCGGCCGCGGCAGCGCCACCATCAACCCGTTGGTACTGGAGTGCAACGACGGCTACCTCAACGATATTCAGGCGATGGCGGTGCGTGAGGAGCACGTCTTCAGCGCGCTGGATAACCATTCAACCCGCTTTGCGCGCGGCAGCGTCGGCGCCGGGCGCGGCATGAGCAGCTTCGGCCTGAAGGGCGGCATTGGCACCGCCTCGCGCTATTGCCCGGGATTAGGCACCATGCTCGGCGTGCTGGTGCTGGCCAACTTCGGTACCCTCGACTCGCTGACGCTGAGCGGCGTGCGCGTTGGCCCGGCGCTGGGCAAGCTGTTGGCGGATCCGCCGCCGCAGGTGGACGCCGGCTCGGTCATTATCATCATCGCCTGCGATCGGGCGCTGGACAGTCGCCAGCTGAACCGCATCGCCCGCAGAGCGGGCGCGGGCCTGGGGCGGGTGGGTAGCCATTGGGGGCATGGCTCCGGCGATATCGCGCTGGCGTTTTCCACCCGGTTGCTGGGAGCCACGCTACCGGACGAAAGGCTGGAGCCGCTTTTTGCGGCGGCGGCGGACGCCACCGAATACGCGGTGCTGGATGCGTTGCTGAGCGCCGAAGGCGTCAGCGGCTTCCAGCAGCATGCGCGCGCAGCGCTGGGCCCGCTGCTCGATCGGCTGGCGGCGGCAAATTAAATAACGGGAGTGTGATGTGAAGGTCTTTATCTCTGCGGATATCGAAGGTATTGCCGGCGTGATGCGGCCGGAGCAGTGCAACCCGGCCCACGCCGACTATGCGGCGGCGCGTGAACTGATGGAACAGGAGGTCAACGCTGCCATCGACGGCGCTTTCGCCGGCGGGGCCACCGAGGTGACGGTGGCCGACAGCCACGCCATGATGCAGAACCTGCGCGCCGATCGCATCGATGGGCGCGCGCGGCTGGTGCAGGGCAAACCGCGCGGGCTGTCGATGGTGGAAGGGCTGCAACACCAACGCTACGACGGCCTGATGTTTATCGGCTACCACAGCGCTGCCGGTGAACATGGCGTGCTGGCGCACACCATCAACGGCCGGGCCTTTTACCGCGTCAGCCTGAACGGCGAAACGGTGGGTGAAAGCGATCTGTATGCAGCGGCGGCGGCCGAATTGAACGTGCCGCTGTGGCTGGTGAGCGGTGACGACGAGCTGCAACGCTGGATTGCTGAACGTTATCCTCAGTCTGGCTATGTGTGCGTGAAGCGTGCCATCTCGCAAACCGCCGCCGAATCGCTCAGCCCGCAGCGGGCGCGCGCCGAGATCCGCGAACGGGCGATGCAACAGGTGCGCCAGGGCAGGAAGCTGCCGGTGGAACGCCGCTTCATGCCGCCTTATCGGCTGACGCTGATGGCGGCCAAACCGGTGCTGGCGGACTTGTTCAGCCTGGTGCCCGGCGTGCAGCGCCAGGACGCGCTGACCGTGACCTTCGACAGCGACAACATGGCGGCGCAAATCAACCTGCTCAGCGTCTTCTCCTATCTGGCGACGACGCAGAACTGACTCCGGTGCGGGTTTCCTGCCCGCATCGCACGTTTTTCCAATAGAAAATCCCTCTTCAACATTAAGCCTACTGGATAATAGGCTACGCTAATTATTGCTCTGTTGCGCTATATCACCTGACGGGCGCGCCAAGCCATTCCCATAACAAGATTTGTTTCGCCGAAGGCAGTGACGCCTTCGGCTTTTTTGGAGTCATGAGCAATGAGCATATCCCAAGTTCCGCTTTCGCGGCGGCGGTTTATCGTCGGCGCCGGGGCGTTGGTGATCGGCGCCTATCTGCCGTCCACCGGCGCGCTGGCGCGTTCGGCTGCCCCGGCCGCCTCCGGCGCGGCGGCGTTTGACGCCAACGCCTTCGTTCAGATCGGCGCCGACGGCGTCGTCACCGTGATCAGTAAACACACCGAAGTGGGCCAGGGGGTCTATACCGGCATGGCGACGCTGGTCGCCGAAGAGCTCGATGCCGACTGGGCGCAGGTACGGGTCGTCGCCGCGCCGGTGGACACCAATATCTACAAAAACCTGACCTTCGGATTCCAGGGCACCGGCGGTTCCAGCTCGGTGGCCAATGCTTATGAGCAGATGCGGCGCATGGGCGCCATGGCGCGCGCGCTGCTGGTGCAGGCCGCCGCACAGAGTTGGAAAACCTCGGCGCAGGAAATTACCGTGCAGGCAGGCAAGATCCGCCATGCCGCCAGCGGGCGCGAGGCGGGCTTCGGCGAGTTCGCCGCGCTGGCCGCCACGCTGCCGCCGCCCGATCCCGCCAGCCTGACGCTGAAGGATCCGGCCAATTTCACCCTGATCGGCAAAACGCGCGGCCTGCACCGCGTCGATTCGCTGGCGAAAACCAACGGCAGCGCGCAGTTCTCGCAGGATATCCACGAACCGGACATGTTGACCGTCACCATCAAGAAGCCGCCGCGCTTCGGCGGCAAGGTGGCGACCTTCGATGCCGAACGGGCGCTGGCGGTGCCGGGGGTGGTGGCGGTGAAGCAAATCGCCACCGGCGTGGCGGTTTACGCCAAAAACACCTGGGCGGCGATCCAGGGGCGGGAGCGGCTGAAGGTGACGTGGGACGACGCGCAGGCCGAACGGCGCAACACCGAGGAGATCTACGCCGAATTCCGTCAGGTGGCGCAGAAAACCGGCGTGGTGGCGAAGAGTCTCGGTAAGCCGGACGAGGTGTTCGACAAGGCCGACAAGGTGATCGAGGCCGAATACACCTTCCCCTATGTCGCCCACGCGCCGATGGAGCCGCTGGACGGCTATCTGTTCTGGGACGGCGAGAGCGTCAAGGCGCGCTACGGCTGCCAAATCCAAACGCTCGATCACAAGCAGCTGTGCGATCTGTTCGAGTTGCCGCCGGACAAGGTGCAGATTGAAACCATTCTGGCGGGCGGCAGCTTCGGCCGGCGCATCGATTTAGGCAACCCGACGCTGGGGCCGGATCTGGCGGCAGACATGGCGGCGGCGGCCAAGGGCATCGGCCCCGGCCACGGCGTGAAGGTGGTATGGACGCGTGAGGACGACATCCGCAACGGCTGGTATCGCCCGATGATCCTGCACCGCCTGCGCGGCGCCATCCGCGGCGGCAAGGTGGTGGGCTGGACCGATACCGTGGTCGGCCACTCCTGGACGCGCCACAGCGCGATGGATGCGCTGGTGGTCAACGGCCTCGATCAGATGATGGTCGAGGGCGCCAGCGAGGTGTCATACACCTTCGAAGCCTTCCGCTGCGATGCGCACATCGTGCCGGGCAAGGTGCCGACCACCTCGCTGCGGTCGGTGGCCAGCACCCACACCGGCCACGCGGTGGAGAGCTTTATCGATCAGCTGTTGCAGGAAACCGGGCAGGATCCGGTCGAAGGGCGGCTGGCGCTGATGGGCGATGCGCCGCGTGCGGCGGGCGTGCTGCGCGCGGTAGCGAAAGCCGCTGACTGGCAGGGCGCGAAAGTGGTGGACGGACGCGCGCGCGGCGTGGGCGTCGCCAAGGCGTTCGATACCTATGTGGCGCAGGTGGCCGAGGTCTCGATCGGCGAAGGCGGCATCCCGAAAGTGCACAAGGTGTGGTGCGCGGTGGACTGCGGCGTGGCGGTGAACCCCGACGTGATCCGCGCGCAGATCGAGGGCGGCATCGGCTACGGCCTGAGCATGGCGCTGTACGGCAATATCACGCTGAAAGACGGCGTGGTCGAACAGTCCAACTTCAATAACTTCCGGCCGCTGCGCATCGATGAGATGCCGGAGATCGAGGTGATCATCGTGCCCTCGAGCGAGAAACCGACCGGCGTGGGCGAGCTGGGGGTGCCGACCATCGCCCCGGCGGTCGGCAACGCGCTGGCGCTGCTCGGGCGGCCGCGCACCTCGCTGAGCCTGCCGCTGCATAATCCTACCGCGAACCCGGCGTCTGACAAGGAGAGAACCTGATGATTCAATTAACCGTAAACGAGCAGCCGCTGACCTTCGAGGGCGATCCGCACATGCCGCTGTTGTGGTTTTTGCGTGACGAAGCCGGCCTGACCGGCACCAAGTTCGGCTGCGGCATCGCCATGTGCGGCGCCTGTACCGTGCATCTGGACGGTGTGCCGGTGCGATCGTGCATGACGCCGGTCTCCGCCGCCGTCGGCAAAAAAATCACCACCATCGAAGCCGTGGGCGCCACGCCGGAAGGCAAGGCGGTGCAGGAAGCCTGGCTTGATCTGGATGTGGTGCAGTGCGGCTACTGCCAGTCCGGCCAGATCATGAGCGCCAGCGCGCTGCTGGCGCAAAGCAAGGATCCGAGCGATGCGGACATCGACGCGGCGATGGGCGGCAACGTCTGCCGCTGCGCCACCTATGTGCGCATTCGCGCCGCCATCCACCAGGCCGCCAAGGCGTTGGGTTAGGGAGAGATGCGATGAGCAACGCCTTGAAAGGGCTGTTATGGCTGATTATCGCCGTGGTGGTGTTGGCGGGAGGATACGCGCTGTACACGCTGCTGCGGCCCACCGGCGCGGAGCCTGCGGCGCCGATCGCCGGGGCGCCGGCCGGCATCACCGATAAACTGGCGCGCGGCGAGTACCTGGCGCGCGCCGCCGACTGCGTGGCGTGCCACACCGCGCCGGGCGGCACGCCGTATGCGGGCGGCTTCGCTTTCAAACTGCCGTTCGGCACCATTTACGGCACCAACATCACCGCCGACAAGGAGACCGGCATCGGCAACTGGAGCGACGATCAGTTCGTGCGCGCGGTGCGTGAGGGCATTGGCCCGCAGGGCAACCTGTATCCGGCGATGCCGTACACCTCGTATACCGAACTGAGCCGCGACGACGTGCTGGCGATCAAAGATTATCTGTTCAGCCTGCCACCGGTGAAGCAGGCCAACCCGCAAAACGATCTGTCGTTCCCGTTCAACCAGCGTTGGGGCATGAAATTCTGGAACCTGGCGTTCTTCCATGAGCAGCGCTTTGCGCCGGATCTCAACAAAGACGAGCAGTGGAACCGCGGCGCCTATCTGGCGACGGCGCTGGGCCACTGCGGCGAGTGCCACACGCCGCGCAATCTGGGGTTCGGCCTCAACCAGAGCAAGCACCTGAGCGGTGAAGTGGTGCAGGGCTGGTTCGCCGCCAACATCACGCCGGATAAGCAGACCGGCATTGGCGGCTGGAGCGACCAACAGCTGTCGCAATATCTGGCCACCGGCCATGCGCCGGGGCGCAGCAGCGCCGCCGGCCCGATGGCGGAAGCGGTGGAAAACAGCCTGCAGTTCCTGACGCCGGAAGACAATCTGGCGCTGGTGAAATACCTGCGCGATATCGAACCGATCGCCGGCGACGGCGCGGCGGCGGTGAACCTGCAGCCGAAGGGCGCGGGGGCCTCCACGCCGATCCTGCCGGGTGGGCAAGACAGTTCGCTCGGGCGGCGGGTGTTCGCTAACGACTGCAGCGGCTGCCACCAGTGGAACGGGCCGGGCCGCCAGAGCGAGTATGCGTCGCTGGTGGGCAGCACGGCGGTGAACGATCCGCAGGGGCGCAGCGTGGTGCAGGCCATTCTGAAGGGGACGAGCATCAGCATCGGCGATCGGCATGAAATGATGCCGGCGTTCGGCAGCGCCTATTCCGACGAGGAAGTAGCGGCGGTCGCCAACTTTGTGGTCGGCCACTTCGGCGATAAGCAGGGCAAAGTCACCGCCAAACAGGTGGCGGAGCAGCGCAAGCAGTAGCGTGATACGGCGCGCGGGCCGGCTTAGCCTGCGCGCTTCTCGACCAGAAAGTCCAGCAGCGCCCTGACCTTGGAAGACATGTGCTCACGGGAGGGGATATACAGGTAGAAGCCGGGAAACGGCTGCGACCAGGGCTGCAGGATCCGCACCAGTTCACCGCGTTCCACCAGCGCCTTCACGGCGAAATCAAAGTGCTGAATAATGCCGACATGCTGCAACGCGGCGCGGATCATGCCGTCGTCGTCGTTGGTGATCATGCTGCCTTGCGGCTCGACGGAAAAGGTATGGCGCGCGTGCCGCTCGATAGTGGAAAACTCCCATTGATAAATGGCGCCGCTCGTTGCGTGGCGAAAAGCGATGCAGTTGTGGTTGACCAGATCCGCCGGCGTGGCGGGCGTGCCGTAACGGCTGAGGTATTGCGGCGTGGCCACCGCCACCAGTTCCACCTGCGGGGTGATGGGGATCGCCACCATATGCTCGGCGAGGCTTTCACCCAGCCGCACGCCGGCATCGTAGCCTTCGGAAATGATGCTGGCCATGCCGTCGTCCATCACCAGCTCAAGTTTAAGCCTGGGATAACGCGCCAGAAATTCGCCGACATGCGGTTCGATAAAGTGCTTGGCGGCCGTGCGCGAGGCATTTATCCGCAGCAGCCCCGCCGGCTCGTGGCGACTCTCTTCCAGCGTGCCGACGGCGTGTTCGATCGCGTTGAGGGCTGGGGCTAGGGCCTCGAGCAGGCGTTGCCCTTCCTCCGTGAGCGACATATCGCGGGTGGTGCGGTAGAGCAGCTTGACGTTCAGCTGTTTTTCCAGCGCCTTCAGGTTTTGCGACAGCGCGGCGCGGGAAACGCCCATGTGAGCCGCCGCTTTGGTAAAGCTGCGGTGCTGCGCGATATGCGCGAACCACGCCAGTGAGGGAAGCAGGGAAGGGTCCATCGATATGCTCCGCATTGTAAACCACAGCTTAACACTGTAGTCCATTCCCTGTGCTTCTCAAAGAACAATACGGCATCTAAAGTAAGCGTTATCCCAGCGGAAGCGATGCCGAGCGCGTTTCCCGAGCCAGCAACCCTGTGAGGAACTCATGATGAAAACGGTCAAAATCAAGCGTCAGTATTGGGACATCGCGGCGGATATTCATTTCCCGCCGGATTTCGACGAGCGGAAAAAATACCCGGCGATCATCAGCGCCCACCCGATCGGCAGCTGCAAAGAGCAGACCTCGGGCAATGTCTATGGCGCGGCGCTGGCGAAAGCCGGCTTTGTGGTCATCGCGTTCGACGCCAGCTTCCAGGGCGAGAGCGGCGGCGAACCGCGCTTTATCGAAGATCCCGCTCAGCGCGTGGAAGATTTTCGCGTCGTGACCGATTATCTGGTGACGCTGGATTACGTTGATGACCAGCGTATCGGCGTGCTCGGCATCTGCGGCGGCGGCGGTTACGCCATCAACGCTTCGATGACGGAGCGGCGCATCAAAGCGGTGGCGACCATCACCGGCGCCAACTATGGCCGGGTGATGCGCGAGGGCGTGTTGGCCAATGGCGATCCTGTGGTTTTTCTGGAGGATATTGCCCGGCAGCGCACCGCAGAAGCGCGCGGCGCGGCGTTGCGCGTGGACGTAGGCCTGTACCCGAGCGTTGAGGCGGCGCAACAAGACGGCGCCGATATCGATCTGCGTGAGGCGACGGAATACTACCGGACGGCGCGCGGCGAGAAGCCGAACGGCGTAAACAAGACGCTGTATTCCCATAACGCGGTAGCCGTGGGGTGGGATGCGTTCCACCTGGCGGAAGTGCTGCTGACCCAGCCGCTGCTGGTGATCGTCGGCAGCAAACCCGGCCTGTTCGGCGCGTTGCGCGACGGCTATGAGATCGTGCGCCGCGCCAAATCGCAGCACAAAGAGCTGGTGGTGGTGGAAGGCTGGTCGCATTACGATCTCTACGACAAACCGGAGCCGGTAGCCCAGGCGCTGGAGAAGCTGGTGCCGTTCTTCAAAGCCACGCTGTAATCGGCAGGCCGGAGGGCGAGGGAGTCTCTCCCTCGCCGTGGCGTCAGCGGCTGCGCCGCGACATCACCCGCTTGTCTTTCGGCCGATCCTGCCAGTCCTCAACCTGATTGTTGAAGTTATCCGCCAGCAGGTAGGCCGGGGTTTTCGCCAGCCAGTCGGACAACGAAATATCCTGATAAATGCCGTTGTCCATCACGATCAGCACCTTCAAATCCTCATCGCCGATGTTCTCGATGTAATGGCCGAAGCCCTGCGGCACGTAGCCGACGTCTGAAGGGGCGTACTCTTCCGTCTGCGCGTGGCCGTGCGAGCTGAACACCGTCATGCGGCCCTTACCGGCAATATAGTATTGCCATTCGTTGGCATTGGGGTGCCAGTGCAATTCCCGGATCGCGCCGGGTTTCACGATCTCGATGATGCCGGTCATGGTGGTGGAAATGGGAAATTCTTTCGATGACACCAAATGTACGCTGCCGGCGTCATTTTCAAAGAACGGCTTTTGCTTCATTAATTCATAGCGGTGGGTCAGCGGGGCGTTATTTAATCCGCCGTCGTTTTTCGGCAATGGTAAGGCGGGCGGAACGGCGCCGCCAACAATATAGGCTTCACCCTGTTTGGCCTTGGAAAATACCGCCGCCGGCATGTCGACGCTTTTTTCCAATACCTCTTTCGGCATATGCGCCACCCAATCGGTGATGCTGAAGGTGCCGAATTCGGAGAAATGGCCGTTATCGAACGCCAGAATAAAATGCGCGCCGTCCGCCAGCGCCTGAATGGAATGGCCGTAGCCTTTTGGGAAATACCACACGTCGCCGGGCCCGAAATCCGCCACTTCGCATTTGCCCTCGGGATCGAGGATGGTGATGCGCGCATGGCCTTCCAGCATAAACGCCCATTCGGCGGCGATGGCGTGCCAGTGCAGCTCACGCACGCCGCCCGGCTCCAGCGTCATGTCGACGCCCGCTACGCCTTCGGAGATCGGGAATTGCTCGACGGTGGCCTCGCGCGCCCAGCCGCTGGGCAGGCTGCGTTTTTTGCTGTCGGTGAATTTGTACTTATAGAGATGCTGCGCATTAGCAGGCGGCTGATAGCTGCTGGGGGGCACGATATTGCGATGGTCGTCGGCAGCGGCATTTTTAGCGATGCCGCCGATCATGCCGGCGGCGGCCGCGCTGACGGCGGAGACTTTCAATATATCACGACGCGATAGCATAGCGTTTTCTCCAACATAAAACCGTGCGCCCGCAGAGGCAGGCGACAGGGAAGGCGCGAGCGCCATTGAAATGATTTTTGTCATCGGCGGGAACAGGCTGTGACCCTTAAATCCTAGTGGCTGGAATTTATTGGGTAGGCGCTTATTTGTTTGCGTTTGTTACTACGTGAGAGCGGGTTTGATTAATTCCCCGGAAGTTGAATAGTCATTAATTGGAATTAATTTTAGTCGCCGCCCGGTTTAAATAAATAATAAACGAACGGCATTTTTTATTGGCCGTTTGGGCTTTTTATGACGCCCCCACGGTCTCCAGCACCAGCTGACGAAACCGCTCGACGATCGGCGAAGCCGGGCTGCGGCGCAGCGCCAGATAAAGCGGGGCGCTGAGCTGTGCCTCTTCGGCGAGGGTGCGATAGACGATGCCGTCGCCGCCCAGCCGCCGCATCGAGCCGGGCACCACTGACAACCCCAGCCCGGCGCCGACCAGGCTGAGGGTGGCCGGCAGGCGCGGCGCTTCCTGTACGATGCGCGGGCTGAAGCCGGCGCGGTGGCAGGCGGCCAGGATGGCGTCGTACAGCCCCTGGCCGGCCGGGCGGCGATAGAGAATAAACGCCTCGTGCGCCAGTTCGGCCAGCGGCAGCGGCTGCTGCGTTTGTTGCGCCAGTCGGTGGCCCAGCGGCAGGGCGACGATCATCGGTTCGCTGAGCACCGGCTCCACGCTCAGGCCGGGAATGCCGCTGGCCGGCGAGCGCACGAAGGCGGCGTCGAGGCGCTGTTCCAGCAACGCCTCCATCAGTTCGCCGCTGCCGGCTTCTTCCAGCTGGGTAGTGATGCCCGGCTGGATGTCGCGGTAGCGGCGCAGCAGGTTGGGCACGAACGGGTGCAGCGCGGCGGAGCTGGTGAAGCCGATGGCGATGTGCCCCTGCTCGCCGCGAGCGGCGCGCTGCACCGCTTCGCGCAGCCGTTCGGCGCGCGCCAGCAGGGCGCGGGCCTCTTCGAACAGCATGCCGCCGGCTTCGGTGACGCGCACGCCGCGCGGCAGGCGCTGCAACAAGGTGACGCCCAGTTCATCTTCCAGCCCCTGCAGCAGGCGGGTGAGCGGCGGCTGCTGGATAAACAGCCGCTCGGCGGCGCGGGTGATGTTGCCTTCTTCCACCACGGTGACGAACGCCCGCAGGCGACGCAGTTCGATCATAGCCATACCTCAAAGGTATCTTTGGTTGCTCCGGAATGCATTAGACATCATGGCACGGCGGCGCGCATGATACCAGATATCAAAACAAGCGATGTGGAATGGCAATGTCATGTCAGATATCAATACGTTAAAACCGCACCCGGCGGCAGCGCCGGGCAACGCGGCGCTGTTTGTGGGCTTTCTGTGGCTGGGGCTGATTGGCTTCGGCGGCGTGCTGCCGCTGGCGCGCAGCATGCTGGTGGAGCGCCGGCGCTGGCTGAGCGGTGAACAGTTCACCGAGCTGCTCGGGCTGTGCCAGTTCCTGCCCGGCGGCAATGTGATCAACCTATCGGTGGCGGTGGGGATGGAGTTTCGCGGGCTGCGCGGCGCGCTGTGCGCCTTGCTGGGCCTCATCAGTGCGCCGACGGCGATCGTGGTGGGGCTGGGAGTGGTCTACGCCCGCTTCCAAAACGATCCCCACGTGCAGCATGTGTTCGCCGGGCTGGCCGCCGCCGCCGCCGGGCTGCTGCTCTCGACCGGGATCAAGATGCTGCTGCCGCTGCGCGGTAAATGGCCGGCGCTGGCGATCGTGGCGCTGGCATTGATCGCCATCGCCTGGCTGCGCCTGCCGCTGTTGCCGACCATGCTGGTGCTGGCGCCGCTGAGCATTCTGCTGATGTGGCGGTGGCCGTCATGAGCGGGGTTCTGATTGCGCTGGCGCTGATCTTCACCGAGCTCTCTCTGCTGGCGTTTGGTGGCGGTATGACCATTCTGCCGGAAATGCAGCGGCAGGTGGTGGAGGTGCATCAATGGATGAGCGCCCAGGAGTTCAGCGCGCTGTTCGCCATGGCGCAGGCCGCGCCGGGGCCGAACATGATGATCGTGCCGCTGGTCGGCTGGCACGTGGCCGGCTGGGCGGGGCTGCTGGTTTCTTCGGTCGCCAAGTTCGGGCCGTCTTCCATTGTCACGCTGCTGGTGATGGGCGCCTGGCGGCGCTTTAAGGATCGCCCGTGGCGCCGCATCGTGCAGGCCGGGCTGGTGCCGCTGACCGTGGGGCTGGTGGCGGCCAGCGGTATCTTGATCGCCGAGGCTTCCGCACCCAGCTGGCGGCTGGCGGCGATCGTGGCGCTGGCGACGGGGCTGAGCATGAGCAAGCGCCTCCATCCGCTGTGGGTGCTGGCGGGTGGCGCGCTGCTCGGGTTGCTGTTCGCCTGAGGGATTAACGCGGGATCAGCACAAAGCGCGAAGGGCCGCCGCGATCGATCAACTCATAGCGCTTCGGCGCGGTCAGGGCCAGAAACGCCACCATGCTCCCTTCGGCGTCGGTCAGCGTCATGCCGTCCGGCGTCGGCCGCCAGGCGACCGGCAACGTTTGCAGCGCCAGCGGCTGCAGGCACTCGGCGGAGGCGCTGAAGCGGAAGGCATTGGTGTTGGCTACCGCTTCGTCGCTCAGTTGCACCTTGCAGACGGCTTTACCGTCGCCGATGGCGGCGAGCTGCCACTCGCCCTTCAGCGCGGCGGGTTCCAGCAACGGCAGTGAACTGCCCAAGGCACTGCTGCACAATACGCTCATAACAACTCCTGTCAGGCTGGCGCGGCGCAAGGCGCGCGTAAGGTAATGGGCTGGCATCGGGTCACTCCTTTCGGCTGTCCGTTCACACTTTAGCATGTACCCATCCTGATGGTGAGGGAAGGGTTAGGTTTTTTAATCCTCGATAATTCTGATCTAACCGGCGATAACGTGCCCAAAAAGACGAGTCATTAGCCCACCGATACGCTTATCACTCTCATTAATACTGCGCTAATACAAATCGTTATGATTATTTCCGTCTTAACGCCCGGCGCGAAGACGCGCGGCGGCGTGGGCTCGCGCCGTCGGGGTTAATTACTATACTGGTCAATCCGAAGCCTTGGCTTAGATTAGAACGACTGATGAATAGTCTTACAAAGCGAGTGGATTCCTAGTGTGTAAAAGGAGAATGCAATGCGCAGTCGCCACAACGACATTTTGCAAGATGACGATGAGTTCACCAGCCTGTCTGCCACATCCCCCCAACGATCATAACTATCAGTTTTACTATCACCAGCCCGGCAGCCCTGGGCTACGGCGCGCTGTTTACGCTGGACAACGCCAACCTGTACAGCAACCAGCGCGGCGGGGCGGCGATTAATAATTTGGGTAAAATCCGCGATAACTTCAGCTTCGACCGCGCCGCCGATCAGCTGACGCGGCCGGGCCTGACGCACAACGGCGACCAGGTGTATCACCAGCCGGTGGCGCTGACCTATTCCTTCCTGACGCAGAGCGCGCTGAACTGCATCGGCCAGACCGGTGACGGCGACAAGGGGCTGCAACCGCTGACTCAGGCGGCGCAGGCTCAGGCGCTGAAATCGATGCAGGCGCGAGCCGACGTGGCGAACGTGACCGAGTCCACGGTGGCGGCGTTCGACGTGATTGAAGACTTCGAGCACGGCATCGACAAGATCGATCTCTCCGGCCTGCGCTTCAACAACAGCCTGAGCGAGCTGCGCTTTATCGACAGCGGCAGCGCCTTCAGCGGCCAGAAAGGCGAGATCCAGCTCAACTTCGACGCCTTCAACGGCACCACCGATCTGCTGATGAACACCCAGAGCAACAGCTATGCCGCCGACTTCAAGATCCACGTGGTCGGGCAGGTGGAGCAGAGCGATATTCTTTTTGCCTGAGGGCGATGAAGGGGAAAGAAAAAAGGTTCATCGCGCTTTACCGGGGA
>NZ_KV792460.1:23162-69661 GCF_001808215.1 Serratia sp. HMSC15F11 | reverse complement strand
AATGAGCACTGGTTCAGCGATATCGTTCATGCCAGGAAAATTATTAATGACTGGCGGCAGGATTATAACGAATGCCGCCCGCACTCCACGCTGAATTATCAGACACCGTCTGAATTTGCAGCGGGCTGGAGAAAGGGTCATTCTGAGAATGAAGATTCCGACGTTACTAACTGAGTGTTGTATCTAATCGTGGGGGCAGGTCAGCCTGACCGTACTGCTGAATTCAAATCAATGATTAGATTGCCATACCACTGCATCATCTCCCTCCTTCCCTCTAGATACTGAGCATGGTTATACGTTCCACGAATTGAGTTCTTATCGACGTGAGCCAGTTGTAGCTCGATCCAAGCTGAGTTAAATCCCTGCTCATGCAAAATAGTACTCATCGTGTGGCGGAATCCATGCCCCGTAACACGCCCGGCATAGCCGATACGCCTGACCAGCACAGTCAATGCCATATCACTCATCGGTTTCTTTGGATTATTACGTCCTGGGAACAGCAACGTTCCCGCTCCCGTCATGGGTTTAAGCTGATTAAGCAAGTCAATTACCTGGCTTGATAACGGAACCAGATGAGGGCGGCGCATTTTCATGCGCTCTGCTGGCACGTTCCAAACCTTCCGCTCAAAATCAAACTCCTGCCACTCCGCTTGCCTCAATTCCCCAGGCCTTACTCCAGTCAAAATAAGTAATTGCATCGCTATTTTAACAAGTACACTACCTGCGTAGGTGTTCAGAGTTTGAAGAAACTCTGGCAATTCATCCTGGGTCAAAAAAGCATAGTGCTCTTTCTCATGGGGAGCTACTGCGCTGGCTAGATCAGGAGCTGGATTGTACTCAGCCCTGCCAGTCACAACGGCATACTTCCAGACCTCTCCACAACGCTGGCGAACCTTACGGACCTTCTCAGTTGCTCCTCGAACTTCTATCTTTGAAAGAACAGCAAGCAACTCCATCGGTTTGATATCTTTGATTGGCCGGTGACCGATATAAGGGAACACATCCTTTTCAAAGGTTCTCAACATTTCTTCGCGGTAGGAGACAGACCAGCGGTCATAGCGACGCTGATACCACTCCCGCGTGATAGCCTCAAAAGAGTTTTCTGCATCTTGTTGACGACTAAGTTTCTCAATTTTCCGTTCAAGAGAAGGATCGTTGCCAGCCGCTAATGTCCTTTTTGCATCCTCACGCTTATTTCTGGCTTCAGCTAAAGAAACATCGGGGTAAACGCCAATAGCGAGCAGCTTCTCTTTACCTAGCGAACGGTATTTGAGACGCCAGTATCTTTTACCGTTGGGATTAACCAGCAGGTAAAGACCACCACCATCAGCGAGTTTGTAGGGCTTATCTTTAGGTTTTGCAGTTTCAACCTGACGAGCTGTCAGCTTCATTGGGGGTACCTCTCAGCAGGGGGTACAATTATACCCCCATCCATACCCCCACATTGAGCTTGACCCTGGGGGAGTACAATTGAGTTCAATAGACTAATAGAATGCTATAACTGCTGATTTATCAAGGGAAAATTGAGTTTGGTAGACTTCAGAAGACTTGAGTTTGGAGCGGGCGAAGGGAATCGAACCCTCGTATGCAGCTTGGGAAGCTGCCGTTCTACCATTGAACTACACCCGCATCGGTGTGCGACAGGCATTATAACCGGTTATCGGCGGCGGGCAAGCGGAGATGGCGCGTAACTGTCGATGTTTTAAGCGGTTAAGTCCGGTGGGCGAAAAAAAACCGGCGCAGTTGCCTGCACCGGTGGTTTCACGCTAAACGGAATTATTTCTGTGGGCGCATCGCCGGGAACAGAATCACGTCGCGGATGGTATGGCTGTTGGTGAACAGCATCACCATGCGGTCGATACCGATGCCCAGACCGGCGGTCGGCGGCAGGCCGTGCTCCAGCGCGGTGACGTAGTCTTCGTCGTAGAACATCGCTTCGTCGTCGCCGGCGTCTTTGGCGTTCACCTGATCGGCAAAGCGCTGTGCCTGGTCTTCGGCGTCGTTCAGCTCGGAGAAGCCGTTGCCGATTTCACGGCCGCCGATGAAGAACTCGAAGCGGTCGGTGATTTCCGGGTTAACGTCGTTGCGGCGCGCCAGCGGCGACACTTCAGCCGGGTACTCGGTGATGAAGGTCGGCTGAATCAGATGGCTTTCCGCCACTTCTTCGAAGATCTCGGTCACGACGCGGCCCAGGCCCCAGCTCTTCTCAACCTTGATGCCGATGGATTCGGCGATGGCCACCGCTTTGCCCATGTCGGCCAGGTCAGCCAGATCGGTTTCCGGGCGGTATTTCTTGATCGCCTCGGTCATGGTCAGCTTCTCGAACGGCTTGCCGAAGTCGAACACTTCGTCACCGTACTGCACCTGAGAGGTGCCCAGCACTTTCTCGGTCAGGGTGCGGAACAGCGTCTCGGTCAGCTCGATCAGGTCTTTGTAATCCGCGTAAGCCATGTAGAGTTCCATCATGGTGAACTCTGGGTTGTGACGCGGAGAAACGCCTTCGTTACGGAAGTTGCGGTTGATTTCGAACACGCGCTCAAAGCCGCCGACCACCAGACGCTTCAGATACAGTTCCGGCGCGATGCGCAGGTACATGTCGATGTCCAGCGCATTGTGGTGCGTGATGAACGGACGCGCGGACGCGCCGCCCGGGATCACCTGCATCATCGGGGTTTCGACTTCCATGAAGCCGCGTTCCACCATGAAGTTGCGGATAGCCGACATCACCTGAGAACGCACCTTGAAGGTGTTGCGCGATTCTTCGTTGGCGATCAGGTCCAGGTAACGCTGGCGGTAACGGGTTTCCTGATCCGCCAGGCCGTGGAATTTGTCCGGCAGCGGGCGCAGCGCTTTGGTCAGCAGACGCAGCTCGGTGCAGTGGATCGACAGTTCGCCGGTCTTGGTTTTGAACAGCTTGCCGCGTGCGCCGAGGATATCGCCCAGGTCCCACTTCTTGAACTGGTCGTTGTATACGCCTTCAGCCAGATCGTCGCGCGCGACGTACAGCTGAATGCGGCCGCCCACGTCCTGCAGCGTGACGAAGGATGCCTTGCCCATAATACGGCGGGTCATCATGCGGCCGGCGACGGTCACTTCTACGCCCAGCGCTTCCAGCTCTTCGTTGTCTTTATCGCCGTACGCGGCGTGCAGTTTGTCGGAGGTGGAGTCACGACGGAAGTCGTTCGGGAACGCAATGCCGTTCTCGCGCAGGCCGGCCAGTTTCTCGCGGCGGGACTGCAGTTCGTTATTGAGATCCAGCGCCTGATCGGCGCCCTGTACTTGTTGTTCAGACATTTCTATTCCTCATAACCCGGCTTTCAAACTTGCCTCAATCAATTTATCCAGGTCGCCATCCAGTACGGCCTGCGTGTTACGCGTTTCGACGTTGGTGCGCAAATCCTTGATGCGGGAGTCATCCAGCACGTAAGAACGGATTTGGCTGCCCCAGCCGATGTCTGACTTGTTGTCTTCCATCGTCTGCTTATCAGCATTTTTCTTTTGCATCTCAAACTCGTACAGCTTGGCTCGCAGCTGTTTAAACGCTTGATCCTTGTTCTTATGCTGAGAACGATCGTTCTGGCACTGCACCACGATGTTGGTTGGCAGGTGAGTAATACGTACGGCGGATTCGGTTTTGTTGACGTGCTGACCGCCCGCACCGGAGGCGCGGTACACGTCGATACGCAGATCCGCCGGGTTGATTTCGATATCGATATCGTCGTCAACTTCCGGGTAGATGAACACCGAGCTGAACGAGGTGTGGCGACGGCCGCCGGAGTCGAACGGGCTCTTGCGCACCAGGCGGTGAACGCCGGTTTCAGTGCGCAACCAGCCGAACGCGTAGTCGCCGATGATCTTGATGGTGGCAGACTTCAGGCCCGCGACGTCGCCGTCGGACTCTTCGATCACTTCGGTCTTGAAGCCCTTGGCTTCAGCCCAGCGAAGGTACATGCGCAGCAGCATGCTGGCCCAGTCCTGCGCTTCGGTGCCGCCGGAGCCGGCCTGGATATCCAGGTAGCAGTCGGCGCTGTCGTACTCGCCGGAGAACATGCGGCGGAATTCCAACTGATCCAGCTTGCTCATCAGTTGATCCAGCTCGGCGACCGCTTCGTTGAAGGTCTCTTCATCGTCGGCTTCCACCGCCAGTTCCAGCAGCCCGCCGACGTCTTCGCCGCCCTGCTCCAGCTGATCGATGGTTTCAACGATGGCTTCCAGCGCGGCGCGCTCTTTGCCGAGCGCCTGTGCGCGCTCCGGCTCGTTCCAAACGTCCGGCTGCTCCAGCTCGGCGTTGACCTCTTCTAGGCGTTCCTTCTTGGCATCATAGTCAAAGATACCCCCTAAGAACCGCAGTCCGCTCGGACAGGTCCTGAATTCGGTTTTTTACCGGGTTAATTTCAAACATGGTTTCGTTCTTTTACGTTGATGTCGTCGATGGCGGAATGCCATTGGAACCGCTAATTCTAACGGATCCGGGCGGCAGTTTATAGCGAGTTGGTCAGTTTTTGTGGCGATCGGGAAGGATGCAGGGGATTGGAGAGCCCAATCCCCGAATTGTGTTCAATTTCGCCTCAGCGCGGCCAAAGATGCTGGATCAGCAGCTGCACGTTGCGGTTGCCGCGAAACTCGTTGACGTCGAGCTTGTAGGCCAGTTCGACCTCGCGCACGCTGCTGTCCGGCCACAGCGTGGTGTCCACATTGAACGCGATGCCGTCGAGCAGCGGGCCGCCGCCGAGCGGTTCCACCATCAGCTTCAGGTGCTTCTCGCCCACCAGCCGCTGCTGCAGGATGCGGAATTTGCCGTCAAAGGTCGGTTCCGGGAACGCCTGGCCCCACGGGCCGCCCTCGCGCAGCAGCTCCGCCGTCGTCAGCGACAGCTCCTGCATCGCCAGTTCGCCGTCGGACCAGATCACCCCTTCCAGCATCGCCGGATCGAGCCATTCCCCCACCAACTCGCCGAAGCGCTGGCGGAACTCGTCGAACCTGGCCTCTTCCAGCGACAGCCCGGCCGCCATCGCGTGGCCGCCGAACTTCATCATCAGGCCGGGGTTCAGCATATCCAGCCGCTCCAGGGCGTCGCGCATGTGCAGGCCGGGCACCGAACGGCCGGAGCCTTTCAGGATGCCGTCACCCGCCGGCGCGAACGCGATCACCGGACGGTGGAAACGCTCTTTGATACGTGAAGCGAGGATACCCACCACGCCCTGGTGCCATTCCGGGTGATACATCGCCAGCCCGTAAGGCAGCTCGGTGCTGGTGCGCTCCAACTGGTCGCACAGCTGCAGGGCTTCCACCTGCATGCCCTGCTCTATCTCGCGTCGCGTCTGGTTCAACGCGTCGAGATCGTTGGCCAGCATACGCGCCTGCGCGATGTCGTCGCTCAGCAGCAGCGCCACGCCGATCGACATGTCGTCAAGCCTGCCGGCGGCATTGAGACGCGGGCCGAGGGCGAAACCGAGATCGTTGGCCGCCAGCTGGCGGGCGTCGCGGTTGGCTACCTCAAGCAGCGCGCGGATGCCCGGACGGCATTTGCCGGCGCGGATGCGGTTTAACCCTTGATACACCAGAATGCGGTTGTTGGCGTCCAGCGGCACCACGTCGGCCACGGTGCCGAGCGCCACCAGATCCAGCAGTTCCGCCAGATTGGGCATCGCCAGCGCGCGCTGTTCGAACCAGCCGCTGTCCCGCAGCCGGGCGCGCAGCGCCAACATCAGGTAGAACGCGACGCCCACTCCGGCCAGCGATTTGGACGGGAAGGCGCAGCCGCGCAGGTTGGGATTGACGATCGCTTCGGCCGCCGGCAGGGTCTCGCCCGGCAGGTGGTGATCGGTCACCAGCACCTGCATGCCCTTGGCGTGCGCCACGTCGACGCCGGCGTGCGAGGAGATGCCGTTATCGACGGTGACGATCAGCTCCGCGCCGCGCGCCGCCGCCTGCTCCACCACTTCGGGGCTCAGGCCGTAGCCGTCTTCAAAGCGGTTCGGCACCAGATAGTCGACGGTTGCGCCGCCCATGCTGCGCAGCGCCAGCACCGTCAGCGCAGTGCTGGTGGCGCCGTCGGCGTCGAAATCGCCCACCACTATGATGCGGCGACCGTCGGCCAGCGCCTGTTGCAGCAGGCTGACGGCGTCGTCGATGCCGTCCAGCTGTTGCCAGGGCAGCATGCCCTTGACGCCGCGCTCCAGCTCCTGCTCACCCTGCACGCCGCGCAGGGCGTAAAGCCGGCGCAGCAGCGGCGGCAAACTGGCGGGCAGATGCGTGTCGTCCGCCGCCGGACGGCGGCGTAGTTGCGTTTTAATACTCACCGGCGATTAACCACCGGCTTTGGTGGCGGCCTGGTGCGCATCCAGCATGGCGGCCATCTCTTTTGGCCCCTGATAGCCCGGGATCATCATGCCGTTTTCCAGAATGATCGCCGGCGTGCCCTGAATGCCGAACTGCACGCCCAGCTCGTAATGCTTGCTGATGTCAGTTTTGCAAGTGGCCGGAGAGATGGCGTCGCCCTTCATGGCGGCGTCGAACGCCTTGGCCTTGTCGGCGGTACACCAGATAGACTTCATGTCTTTCTCAGCCTGGGAAGCCAGCCCCTGACGCGGGAACGCCAGGTAACGCACGGTGATGCCCAGATCGTTGTACTCTTTCATCTGCTGGTGCAGCTTATGGCAGTAACCGCAGGTGATATCGGTGAACACGGTGATCACGTGTTTCTCTTTCGGCGCTTTGTAGACGATCATCTGATCTTTCAGCGCGTCCATCTTGCTGCTCAGCAGTTGGTTGGTCACGTTGACCGGCTCTTTGCCGCTGACGTCGAACAGCGGGCCCTGCAGGATGTGCTTGCCGTCTTCGGAGGCGTACAGCACGCCGCTGTCGGTCAGCACGGTTTTCAGGCCGTTAACCGGCGAAGGCTGCACGTCCGCCTGCTGGATGCCCAGGCTGGCGAGCGCTTTTTTGATCGCCGCGTCATCGGCATGGGCGGCACCGGTCACCGAAGCCACCAGCAGAGAGAGCAGCATTAAACCTTTTTTCATTGTTCCAATCCTTTCGAACCCGCCGCTCAGGCGCGCGGGTGATGCTGTTGATGTAGCTGTTTCAGTCGTTCGGTCGCTACATGAGTATAAATTTGCGTGGTCGAGAGATCGCTGTGCCCTAACAACATCTGTACGACACGGAGATCGGCCCCATGGTTCAGCAAATGGGTGGCGAACGCGTGCCGCAACACGTGCGGCGACAGACGTTCGCTGTCGATGCCCGCAAGGATGGCATAGTGTTTGATGCGATGCCAGAACGTCTGTCGGGTCATTTGCTGGCAACGGGTGCTGGGGAACAACACATCCAGCGTCTGGCCGTTGACCAGCCACGGGCGGCCGTGTTCCAGATAATTTTCGATCCAGTAGACCGCCTCTTCGCCCAGCGGCACCAGCCGCTCCTTGTTGCCCTTGCCGATCACCCGCACCACGCCCTGGCGCAGGCTGACGTCGCTGATGCTCAGCCCCACCAGTTCGGAAACCCGCAGCCCGGTGGCGTACAACACTTCGAGCATCGCCTTGTCGCGCAGCTCCAGCGGTTGATCGACGCAGGGCGCCTGCAACAGCGCATCGACCTGCGCCTCGCTCAGATCCTTCGGCAAACGCTGCGGCAGTTTGGGAGAGGCCAGCTGCGCGGTGGGATCGTCGGCGCGCAGTTTTTCGCGATACAGGTACTGAAACAGGCGGCGCATGGCGCTCAGCAAACGCGCCGAGCTGGTGGCCTTGTAGCCGCCCTCCACCCGCTCGGCGAGAAAGGCCTGCAGATCCAACGCCTGCGCCTGCAGCAAGGCGGTGTTTTGATGGCCAAGCCAGGTGCCCAGGGCCTGCAAATCCAGCCGGTAGGAGGCCAGCGTATTTTCCGCCAGATTGCGCTCAAGCCACAGCGCATCCAGGAATTGTTCAATCAGCGCATTGTCTTGCTGTTGCACGCGGTCCTCTCTTTGTTGCATTTCCACCCGCGCCATTATGCCTTAAGCCGACGCAAATCAGGTATACTCGCTGCAATTCTCTAAACAGCAACGTAACGGTTTACACATGAAGATTGGTCTGTTTTACGGCTCCAGCACCTGCTACACCGAGATGGCGGCAGAAAAAATCCGTGAGATTCTGGGTGAAGACCTGGTCGACCTGCACAACCTGAAAGACGTCTCTCCCAAGCTGATGGAGGACTATTCCATTCTGATCCTCGGTATCCCGACCTGGGATTTCGGCGAACTGCAGGAAGACTGGGAAGCGATCTGGCCGCAGCTGCCGGCGCTGGATCTGAAAGGCAAGATCGTCGCCATGTACGGCATGGGCGATCAACTCGGTTACGGTGAGTGGTTCCTCGACGCGCTGGGCATGCTGCACGATCAGATCGCGCCGCTGGGCGTGCAGTTCGTCGGCTTCTGGCCGACCGACGGCTTCGAGTTCACCAGCCCCAAACCGCTGAGCGCCGACGGCAAACATTTCGTTGGCCTGGCGCTCGATGAGGTCAACCAATACGATCTGAGCGAAGAGCGCCTGCAGCAATGGTGCGAGCAGATCCTGTTGGAGATGGAGCCGCTGCTGTAACGCCGCCGGCGTTCAGCCCTCTGCCGGCGGTGAAGCGTTTCCCCGCCGGCCCAGCCGTCTCACTCTGGTTCGCCGTCACCCGTCGGAGGATACAGCAACAGCTGCCGCAGGTGGCGCCACTCCTCTTTGCTCATGCAGTCGGAAGCCAGCCACAGCCGGCGGCGCTTTTTGCCCTCCGTCGGCTGCAGCGTCAGCAGCATGCCGTAACCCGGCATCCACGGTTTTTTCGCCAGCCGCCACTCGCGGCCGTGCCAGCTGAAGCGCCGGTCCGCCAACAGCCGCAGCTCGCCCTGCACCGCGGCGATGCGCTTCTGGCTGCGAATGCACTGAAACACCACCAGCGTCAGCAGCACCAGCCAGAGCGGACCCAAGCCTTCCGGCCAGGGCGAAATCAGGATCAGCAGGATCAGAACGCCGTGGGTCAACAGGGAAAACAGCTGAGTGCGCCAGGAAATGCGGATATCACATCGCCACTGGGCCACGGTCTTTATTTCGCGTTTGGATCAGGGTCACCATTCTCTGCAGCTCGCTGTCCTGCGGCGCGCCATGATTCATCAGCCAGTTGAACAAATCGGGATCGTCGCACTCCAGCAGGCGGATGAACAACGCCTTGTCCGCGTCATTCAGGCTGTCGTATTCGTATTCGAAGAACGGCATGATGGAGATGTCCAGCTCGCGCATGCCACGGCGGCAAGCCCAGTGAATACGTGCTTTGTTGTTAATATCCATGTTGTTATGACTCACCTCTTTTCAGCGCGGCAGCGCCAGCGCAGGGTTCAAATGACACACTGTATGGCAACGCCGTCGCAATATAATTCCATCAGCCGGGGATCTGTCTGCAAGGGTGCCCAGGCCGCAAGCCTATAGAGTAACAATTTGACATACACGCCGGGAAGGCGCTTTGCTGCGGAAAACGTAATAAAGCGCAAAATGCCAAAAAAAGCGCACCCCGGCGCCACGGCGCGAATAACAGTTTGCAAAGCCCGCCGCCTCTTTTACCATGGGTTCAATACCCTTCAGGTAAGCTAAACGTTGAGCAGGAACTTACTATGGCGCATAACATTCCATTCCCACCCCGTCAGCCCTCCGCTTCCACCCATCTGCCCCTGACGCTGATCTCGCTGGAAGATTGGGCGCTGGTGACGTTAAACGGGCCGGACACGGTGAAGTATCTCCAGGGCCAGGTGACGGCGGACATCGACGCGCTGGCGGCCGATCGGCACGTGCTGTGCGCCCACTGCGACGCCAAGGGCAAAATGTGGAGCAACCTGCGTCTGTTCCACCGTGGTGAAGGCTTCGCCTATCTGGAACGCCGCAGCGTGCTGGACAGCCAACTGGCTGAAATCAAAAAATCCGCGGTGTTCTCCAAAGTCACCATCGCCGCCGATAACGATGCGGTGTTGCTGGGCGTCGCCGGTTTCCAGGCGCGCGCCGCGTTGGCGGGCCGGTTCGCTACGCTGCCGGATGCCGAACACCCGGTGGTGCAGGACGGCGAGACCACGATTCTGCACTTCAGTGCGCCGGCGGAACGTTTTCTGCTGGTGACCCGCCCTGCCGTGGCCGAACAGCTGATCGGCAAGCTGCATGACCAGGCGGAGCTGAATGACAGCGGCCAATGGCTGGCGCTGGAGATCGAAGCCGGTTATCCGGTTATCGACGCCGCCAACAGCGCGCAGCTGATCCCGCAAGCTACCAATCTGCAGGCGCTGGAAGGCATCAGCTTCAGCAAGGGCTGCTATACCGGTCAGGAGATGGTGGCGCGCGCCAAATTCCGCGGCGCCAACAAGCGTGCGCTCTACTGGCTGGAAGGTAAGGCGGCCCGCGCCCCGCAGGCGGCGGAAGATCTGGAGCTGCAGCTGGGTGAAAACTGGCGCCGCACCGGCACCGTACTGGCGTCGAGCCAACTGGCCGACGGCACGCTGTGGGTACAGGTGGTGATGAACAACGATTTGGACGCCGACAGCAAGCTGCGGGTGCGCGACGATGCCGCCAGCCAGCTGGCGATCAAACCCTTGCCGTACTCGCTGGCCGAAGAGAAATAATCCATCGGCCGCAGGCGCCCTGCCTGCGGCCGTCTTCGTTACTCGTCCAACTCCCCGTCGCGCTGCACCAGATAGATCAGCACCAGGATGATGGTGATGAAAAAGCGAAACGCATCGGGCACGCCGTTCCATTGTTTCGACATCCACATGCCGAACCACTCTCCCCCAATCGACATAAAGCCGACCTGCCAGGTGAGGAAACCCAGCGTCAGCCCCACTACCGCCAGTTTTTTCCGGCCGTTGAAGGCTTTAGCGGGCAGTTTCAGGCCGCTCAACAGACGCAGACCGCCGATCCAGCACAGCAGCGCGGTCAGGCTCTCCAGCGCAATGATGAAAATATAGCCGGCGTGATGCAGCCACGGCGTTTGTATAGAACGGTAGCCGATGGTGGCGTCGGGGAAAATGGTGTCCATCATAAAGACGTGGCGCACGAAGGCGAAGTTGGAGCCGTAATCGGTGATATTGCCGAAGGCCACCAGCGAAGCGAACAAAGCGATAGCGCAGACCAGCAGCGCTTTGGATAAGCGAACGATCATCGTGATGAGTCCTGAACAAAGTTAAGAGAAAGAGTATGCGGGCTCAGAAATGAAAGAACGGGCTTGCTGGATACCCGAAAGAAGCAAGCGCCTCTTTTTTAAAACAAAAGAGGCGCCTGTTCAATACGCATTCAGACGTAGCGGCAACGCTTAGACGTACAGGTAGATCGCCATGAAATGGCAGGCGCTGCCGCCGAGCACAAAGGCGTGCCAGATGGCGTGGCCAAAGCGGATGCGCTTGGAGGCGTAGAAAATCACCCCCAGGGTATAGACCACCCCGCCTATCGCCAGCAGCGTGACGCCGCCGGCCTCCAGCCGCGTAACCAGCTGATAAATCACGATCAGCGACAGCCAGCCCATCGTCAGGTAGGTCACCAGCGACAGGGCTTCAAAACGGTGGGCGAAGGCCAGCTTGAACAGCACGCCCAGCAGCGCCAACCCCCAGATTACCGCCATCAGGCCCTTCGCCAGCGGCGAATCCAGCCCCACCAGCAAAAACGGGGTATAAGTCCCGGCAATCAGGAGATAAATGGCGCAGTGGTCAAATTTTTTCAGCCAATGCTTGGCCTTCTGATGCGGAATCGCATGGTACAACGTGGAAGCGAGAAACAGCAGGATCATGCTGCCGCCGTACAGGCTGTAACTGGTGATGGCCGTCGCATCCGCGCCGGTATTCACCGCCTGCACCAGCAGCAACACCAGGCCGACGATACCGAATACCAGCCCGATGCCGTGGCTGATGCTGTTGGCGATCTCTTCCGCCCACGGATAAGCCGCGGCGACAATCTTATTGTTCCCGGCTTTCACTACGTCCGTTTTCCCCATAACGCGTAACCCCTCAAAATGCCCTGCTTTGTGCGAAATTAACGCAAAGCAGCTTAACTGAGAATAATTCCAGTGTACACGTGTACGCTAAAATAAAAATGTGAACGCGTGTAACCATCGAAATCGCCCGTCCGGTGGTCTACAATCGTCAGGCTTCAACCCACCCACCTTGAGGTTTACACCATGTCATCCGCTGTACCCGCGTTAGATTTCGGCTCAATGACCCAGGTCATCCAGTTCCTGATGGAAATCGATAAGTTGAAAGGCGTGCAACGCCGCACCAAAGTGCTGGGTACCCAGCGCCAGGAAAACTCCGCCGAACACAGTTGGCATTTCGCCATCGCCGCCATGAGCCTGGCGCCCTACGCCGGTGATGACGTAGACATTCAGCGCGTGATCCAGATGGCGCTGCTGCATGACATCGTGGAAATCGACGCCGGCGACGTGCTGGTCTACGATCTGGCGGCCCGCGCGGCAATCCACGATCAGGAAGTGGCGGCGGCGCGCCGTCTGTTCGGCATGTTGCCGGAGGCTCAGCGCGAGTATTTCACCGCTTTATGGCAGGAATATGAAGATGGCGAAAGCGCCGATGCGCGCTTCGCTTTGCTGCTGGATCGCACCATGCCGATGCTGATGAACCTGCACAATGAAGGCCAGAGCTGGGTAGAGAACGGCATCAGCCTGGAGCAGGTGCTGGCGCGCAATGCATCGATCGCCGACGTGCACCCCGAGCTGTGGCACCACATGGAGCAACACCTGCGGGATGCGCAGCGCAAAGGCTGGTTGAAGTAAGTGAACCGGGCTGTCGCAGCAGCCCTTCAACGTCAAGCGAACGCCCGCTGGCGTTCCAACGCCTCCTCATAGCTCGGCATCGATCCCGCCGCCCCGGCGCGCTCCACGCAGACCGCCGCATAGGCGGCGGCGAAGCGCACCGCATCGGCTAACGGCACCTGATTCGCCAGCTGCGCCGCCAGGGCGCCGTTAAACGCATCGCCCGCGCCGGTGGTGTCTTTCGGCTGCGCTGGAAACGCCGGGATCAGCTCGCTGTTTTCCCCGTCCGAGAACAACGCCCCCTGCGTGCCCAAGGTCACGATCAGTAAGCGAATGCCTTTGGCATGCAGCACCTGCGCCGCCTGGCGCGCCGAAGCCACATCCCGCACCGGCACGCCGGTCAGCAACGTACACTCGGTGGCGTTGGGCGTCAGCATATCGACCTGCGCCAGCAGGCTGTCCGGCACCGGCTGAAACGGCGCCGGGTTGAGAATGATGAACGTCTGCGCCTCGCGGGCGATGGCGATCACCTGCTCAATCGCCGGCAGATTGTTCTCCAGCTGGGTCAACAAAATGTCCGCCGCGGCGATCGCCGGCCGACACTGGCGCACCTCGTCTTCGCTGACCGTCAGGTTGGCGCCGGGATCGACGGCGATCATATTCTCCGCCTCCTCACCGGCAACGTAGATAAGCGCATTGCCGGTCGGGCAATCGCCGGTCGAGAACAGCGTCACCGCATCGAAACCAGCGGCGGCGAGGTGGCGCCGGGCGAAGGTGCCGAAGTCATCGCGCCCCACCTTGCCGATATAATGCACCCTTGCCCCAGCGCGCAGCGCAGCGGTGGCCTGGTTGGCCCCCTTACCGCCCGCGCCCATCATGCTGTTGCGGGCGATCAGCGATTCGCCGGGCTGCGGAAAGCGCGCCATGCCGGCGACGATATCCAGGTTGAACGAACCGAACACGCAGACTTTGCCTTTCATTGCGGGTACTCCCTGCTCAATTGGAGGTGGCGCCGGGCGGCCAGGCAGGCGCCTTTGCTGCCGGTTTCATCGGTCAGGCGGCTGATGGAGATCGCCAGCCCCTGCGCCGGCTGCGGCCCGCGCAAATGGCGGCGGATCTCTTGTTCCAGAAGCGCCAACGGGAAACCGCTCATGGCGATCACGCCGCCACCCAGGATCAGCCGCTGGGGATCGAGCACGTTCATTTCGATGGCGATGGTCTGCGCCAATCGTTCGACGAAGCGCCGCAGATCCGGATGTTCGCCGTGGCGTTCGAACAGCCGTTCGAACGGCGTTTGCGCCGCGTTGGCGCGCGCCCAGCCGGTCAGCCAGTGACCGGAGGTCAGGCTCTCGACGCAGCCCCGTTTACCGCACGGGCACTCACCCTGATGGCCCGGCCAGGGAATGTGCCCCAGCTCGCCGGCGGCGCCGTGCGCCCCGTGATAAAAGTCGCCGTTCAGCCACAGGCTGTTGCCCATGCCGGTGCCCAGATACAGCCCCACCGCCACCTGCGGCAGCGCCGGCAGCTGCTGCAAGTCCCACCACAGCAGGTGATTGACGTCTTTATCCATCCGCACCGGCAGCGCCAGCGCATCGGCCAACAGCGCCGCCACCGGCTGGGCGTCCAGCGCCGGAATGAACGGCAGCGACAGCACCCGCGAGCGATCGCGGCTGAGGATCCCCGGCAGCCCGAGCATCACCTGCGCCACCTGACGATCTTTGCAATGCCCGGCGATCAGGCGGCCCAACGCCACCAGCGGATCGGCCTGCCGTGCCCAATCGGCGGTCACTATCTTGCGGTACCCGCTGAACTCGCCGTCATCATCCATCAACAGCAGGCGGGTATTGGTGCCGCCGACGTCTACGCCTAGAAAATGCCGCATCATGTCCCCCGCCTCAGGCCGCCTGCCGCATCTGATCCAGCATTTTTTCCCATGCCGTCTCCAGATCCGGATCGAGGTTGAACAGCCCGGAGCTGCCGACGATCAAGACTTCCGCGCCGGCGCCCATCAGATCGCGGTAGGTGCGCTGATTGCAGGATCCGTCGATCTCGATCAGATAGCTCAGGTTTTGTTGGCGTTTCAGATCGCGCAACTGGCGGATCTTTTCCAGCATTTCGGGAATGAACGGCTGCCCGGCATAGCCCGGATCGACGGTCATCACGGTGATCTTATCCAGCAGATGAAGGTAGTGGCGGATAAACTCCACCGGCGTAGCCGGGTTCAGCACCACCCCCACTTTTTTACCCAGCGCGCGGATCTGGTTGATCACCCGGAACGCATCGCGGTTGATGGTTTCGGCGTGCGGGCAGATAAAGTCCGCGCCGGCACGGGCGATCGGGTCGATAAAATCGGTCGGGTTCTCCACCATCAGATGCACGTCCAGCAGCAACGAGGTGTGCGGGCGGATCTGTTCGATAAAGAACGGCGACAGCGTGATGTTTTTAACGTAGTGCCCGTCCATGATGTCGATATGCAGCATATCGGCGCGGCGGTTCAGCACCGCCAATTGCTGCCGGATATCCATCAGGTTCATGCACATCAGTGAAGGTGAAATCTGGTATTTCATTAGCGTTATCCTGCGCAAAAGGGAAAAGGATCAGTGGCCCGCTGCGGCTCTGGCCTGGGCCGCGCTGCGGCGCATCGCCCGCCGCTGCCGATAGCGATGGCGGAAAAACTTCAGCGCCAGCACGGCGATCAGCACCGCGCCCCACATCGCCAGGCTGAAATGCGGGCTGACGTTCATCAGGTTCAAACCGGTGGCGATCACCTGCAGCACCACCAGCGCCAGGACCACGCCGCTGACCCGGCCAAAACCGCCGAACGGATCGGTGCCGCCCAAAATGATCGCCAGTACCGTCAGCAGCAGATAAGAGTCGCCGTAGCCCATGCGCGCCGAGTTGAAGCGCGCCATCATCACCAGCCCGGCGATCACGCACAGCAGGCTGGAGAGGGTGTAAATGGCGATCAGCACCCGATGGGTATTCACGCCGCTGAAGTGGGTGGCGTTGATGTTGCTGCCACTCATGTAGATGCATTTGCCGAGCCGGGTTTTCTGCAAGAACAGCGCCAGCAGCACGGCAACCGCCAGGAAGATCCACAGCGGTACCGGCACGCCCAGCACGCGCTCGGCGCCGATAAACCGCACGATCTCCGGCATGCCGCTCAGGGCCGCACCGCGCGTCAGATAGATACCGATGCCGTTAACCGTGGTCATGGTGGCCAGCGTCACCAGAATCGGATGCGCGCCGACGTAGGCCACCAACGCGCCGGTCGCCGCGCCAATCATCACGGCCAGCAGCATCGCCGCCGCCAGCGCCAACACCAGCCACAGCGCCTGCAGCCCCAGCCCGGCGTCCGGCGGCAGATAGCTGATGAACAGCCAGGCCATCAGCAGGCTGGTCAGGTTGGCGCTGGCGATAATGCACAGGTTCAGGCCGCCGCTGAGGATCGGGATGAACATCGCCAGGGTCAGCAGGCCCAGCTCCGGCAGCTGGAACGCCACGCTGGTGAAGGTGGCGCCGCTGAAGAAGCGCCCCGGCATCAGCAGGCTGAAGGCCAGCACCACCGCCACCAGCAGCGCCAACAGGCCGACGGCGGTGCCGTCCGGACGAAATTTCAGGTAGTTACCCATCAGGCGCTCCTCAGGCGAAACCGACGTCGGTTTCTTTGCGTTTCTTGTAGTGGGTGACGGTAATCGCCGCGACGATCACCAGGCCGATCACCACGTTCATGAAGTAGCTGGACACGCCGATCAGGTTGAGACCGTTTTTCAACACGCCGATCAGGAATACGCCCATCAACGTGCCGACCACGCTGCCCTTGCCGCCGTTCAGGCTGGCGCCGCCCAGCACCGCCGCCGCCAGTACGTCGAGCTCACCGCCCACCAGCGCGTTGGGCACCACCTCCCCCATGCGGTACACCTGCACCAGGCCGCCGATCGCCGCCATCACGCCCAGGTAGCCATAGGCGAACAGGTGCAGCAGGCCGACGCGGATGCCGATGCGCCGCGCCGACTCCGCATCGCCGCCGACGGCAAACAGCTGGCGCCCAAGGTGCGTCTTGTTCAGCAGCAGCCAGGTCAGCAGCGCCACCGCCAGCATCACCAGCGTCGGCAAACCGAGCTGATAGCTCTGTTCACCCAGCTGGAACGGCAGCACGCTGCGCGGCAGCGTCCACCAGTCCGGCAGCGCGTACAGGCTGCGGCCGTTGGTCAGCCACATCAGCATGCCGAACAACAACGCCTGCATACTGATGGTGACGATGATCGAAACGATGCGCAGGCAGTAGATCAACAGCGCGTTGACCATGCCCAGCGCGGCGCCGATCGCCAAAGCCAGCAGAATGCTGCCCGCCGGGCTGGCCAGCCCGTAGTGGGTCGCCAGCGTGGCGATCAGGTACTGCACCACCGAGGCCACCGCCGCGAAGGAGATATCGATACCGCCGGTCACCAGCACCACGAACAGGCCGAGGGCGAAAATGCCGCTCACTGCATAGCTTTCGCTGAGATCGAGCAGGTTTTGCACCGTCAAAAACCGATCGCTGAGCAGCGAAAAAACGATGACCGTCAGCAGCAGTACCCAGGCCAGGTAGCCTTCGTTACCGCGCGGTTTCAGGCTGAATCTACGCATTGACCGCCTCCGCCAGCTGTTGCTGGCTCACCTGCCCCGGCAGGTATTCGCCGATCACGCTGCCGCCGCTGAAGTGCAGCACCCGATCGCAGTTGTAATACACCTCCGGCACCTCGTCGGAGATCAGTAAAATGGCGATCCCCTCCTGCGCCAGCAGATGGATCAGTTGATAGATGCTGGCCTTGGCGCCAACGTCGACGCCGACGGTCGGCGAGTCGAGGATCAGGATCCGCGGCTGGGTCAGCACCCACTTGGCCAACACGATCTTTTGCTGATTGCCGCCGGACAGCGTCGAAACCGCCTGCTCCGGATCCGCCACCCGCACGCCAAGTTTGGCGATCCACTCCGCGACGATGCGATTCTTACGGTAGTCGTCAATCAGGCGAAAACGCCCGCGCAGCTTATCGAGAATGGTCAGCACCGCGTTGTCCGCCACCGACTGTTGCTGCACCAGGCCGAGCGTCAGGCGATCCTCCGAGACGTAGCCGATGCCGGCCTTGATCGCGTCCTCATGGCCGCGAAAGCGCACCGGTTTGCTGTCGAGGTAGAGCTTGCCGCTGTCCGGCCGGGTCATGCCGAACAGGCTCAGTGCCAGCTCGGTGCGCCCGGAGCCGAGCAGGCCGCATAGACCGAGCACCTCGCCCTGATGCAGCCGGAAGCTCACGTCCTGATACTGCCCGGTGCGGCTGAGGCGATCCGCCTCCAACATCACCCGATCTTTATTCATGCTCGGTGACTTCAGGCGATAGTCCAGCTTCAGACCGGTCATCAGCTCGGTCAGACGATCGCCGGTGATCTCCGCCGCCGGCCAGGTTCCGATCTTGTTGCCGTCGCGGATCACCGTGACGCGATCCGAAATTTCCAGCACCTCGTCCAGCCGGTGGCTGACAAACACCACGCAGATGCCTTTCGCTTTCAGGTAATCCACCGTACGCAGCAGCTGATTGACCTCGGTGCGGGTCAGCGAGGCGGTCGGTTCATCCATGATCACCAGCCGCGCCTCCGCCACCAGCGCGCGGCAGATCGCCACCTGCTGGCGCTGGGCAATCGGCAGCTCCGCCACCCGTTTGTCGAGATCCAGATGGAAACTCAGCTCCTGCAGCAGCCGCTCGGCGGTGCGCCGCAGGCGTGCCGGGCGGTACCATCCCAGCAGCCCATGCAGGTTGTGCTCGAAGGCGATGTTTTCCGCCACCGTCAGGTTGGGAAACAGCGACAGATCCTGGTAGATCACCTGAATACCGAAGGCACGCGCCTGATCCGGCGACAGCCGACCGAAGGTTTGCCCGTCGATGGTGATGCGGCTGCCGTCGTCCGGTTGATACACGCCGGCGATCGCCTTGATCAACGTACTCTTGCCGCAGCCGTTGGTACCCGCCAGGCAGTGCACTTCCCCCGGCATCAGCGCCAGCGAGATAGCGTTCAGCGCTCGCTGGCCGCCAAAGGTCATCGACAGCTGCTGCAGCGCGATCAGCGGCCCCCCCTGCGTTGCCGTATTGCCGGAAATCGCCATGATTACAGCCCCATCTTCACCAACTTCGGCAGGTTTTGCTTATCCAGGCTTTCGGTGGCGTTGCCGAGAATGGTGTGCTGCTGCGCATCCACCTGCACCTTGCCCATGCCTTCGATGGTCATGCCGTCGGTGATCTGTTCTCCCTTATGCATCATGTCGGCGATGCGCACGAACACTTCGCCCGCCACCAGCGGATTCCAGATATGGCCGCCCTTGATGGCGCCACGGTTGACCAGCGAAGCGCCCTGGCCCGGGCTGAACGGCCCGATGACGCAAATATCGTTGCTTTTTCCGCGGTTGAGCACCGCGCGCCCGGCGCCGATCGGCCCCTGTGAACCAAAGGCCAGCACGCCTTTCAGATCGGGATATTTGGCCATCAGATCGTTGGTGGTGCGCACGCTGTCATCCAGCGATTCGCCCACGCCGAACTTGTCGCCCACCAGCTGCATGTTCGGGTAGTGCTGCTTCTGGTAGTTGATCGCCGAGTCTGACCAGGTGATGTGCAGCGGCACCGTCAGGCTGCCGACGTACACCGCGTACTTGCCCTGCTCTTTCATGCAGGCAGCCAGCGCTTTCATGTGGTTGACGCCGTGCTGCGAGGCGTCCACCAGCTCAAAGTCCCAGTCGGCGTACTTTTGGCCGGGGGATTCGTGCACGATCACCTTGATGCCCGCTTCCTGCGCACGCTTGAGCACCGGCTCCAGCACCCGAGCGTCATTCGGCACCACGCCGATGATGTCCACCTTCTGCGCGATCAGATCTTCGATGGCGCGCACCTGCAGCGCCGGATCCGCCGCCGTCGGCCCGACCATCCAGGCATCGATACCGCGTTTGGCGCCCTCGCTTTTGATGCCGGCCTCCATGGCGTTGAACCAGGGAATGCCGCCGATCTTCACCACCACGCCCATTTTCAGCTTGTCCGCCGCCTGCGCGGAGACCGAAAGCAGCAGCGAGGCAAACAGACCGACCAGTACGGATTTTTTCATTGTTCTCTCTCCACAAGTGTTGGCTGTAATAAAGGGTTTTCGTTGTTGTTATCGCGCCGTCCTTTTCGCGGCGGGTGAAACTTCAATCACGTCGACGTTGTTCCAGGCCAGTTCCTGACGAAATTCGTCGTCGCTGAGCCGATCGGTGATTAAGGTATCTATCTCCCGGTAGTGGCAGATGCGCGCGAACGAGCGGCGGCCGAACTTGTTGCTGTCCACCAGCAGGAACTTGCGCTCCGACGCCAGCAGCATCTGCTGCTTCAACCGCGCATGGTGCTCGTTGCTCTCGCGGATGCCGCCGTCCTGACAGATGCCGTGGCAGGAGAAGAACAGCTTGTTGATCACAAACTCCTTCAGCATCTGCTCCGCCAGCACGCCGATGAAATCCTCGTACTTGGCGGAATACTCGCCCCCCAGTCCGATGGTGCGCACGTTGGCCTTGCAGGCCAGTGTCTGGATGATGTGCAGCGAGTTGGTCAATACCACCAGCGAGATATCCGGCAGTTGGCGCGCCAAAAACCAGCTGGTGGAGCTGCTGTCCAGCAGCAGACAATCCCCCGGCGCGATAAATTCCAGCGCGCGTTTGGCGATGCGCGTTTTCTGCTCCGGCGCCTCGTTGCTGCGCTGGCGGAAAGATTCCCCCTGGTCTATCTCGGCGGGCACATAGGTTTTCTCCACCGCCGGCGGCTCGACGAACACCGCGCCGCCGTGGCTGCGCAGCAGCAGGCCGCGCCGTTCCAGCAAGGCCAAATCACGCCGTGCCGTCTCGATAGAGATATGGCACAGCTGCGCCACCTCCTGCACCATCACGCGGCCGCGCTGGCTCAAGACTTCGGTGATAAAGCGATGACGTTCTACAGGCAGCATGTTTCTTTTCTCCTCCAGGACGATGATTACGATATCGATTTGCCGCGCCGCGTTTTGCGCGCAGACGCAAAGCGCATCGCCCCGCGATCGGTCAACGATGGCGGTGTGATAGTTGTCAAAAAAATCGGGCAGGAAATGAAATGAATAATTACGAAATTGTGGAGTAACAGGCAGTTATGATGCGTGTGCGTCTTAGACAGACAGGAGAGAAACGGTAAACGGTCACAATTCCACGTTCCGCAACATGACCGTTAATGACCGTTTTTGTGGTTTTGACCGAACGCTGCCGAGCGGCAGCTAATGCTGGTAGGCTTTACCTGAAAAACTGCAAAAAAATCCGGTGAGAACCTCACCGGACAGTTACCCGTCTGACACGACTTATTCCTCGTGCTCATGCTCTTTCAACATTGCCTCACGCAACACGGCGTTCAGGCGTTTCTGATAGCCTTTGCCTGGCCGCTGAAGCCAGGCCAACACATCCGCATCGATTCGGATGGTTTTCGATACTTTCATCGGTTTATAAAAACGCCCCTGCACCGCAGTCTGCCACTTTTCCTCACCCAGGGCCGGGGCATCGGCATAATCGATATCCTCATCCGGCAGCGCGCTCAACGAAGCAATTTGCGCTTTCTGCTCCTCCGTCAACGGAGAGAGTACGCTATGCGCCAGATTTTTGGCTGAATTTTTGCGCTTCATATCTTCCCCTCTCTTTGGCATCGGCCTTGCGTGCTGAAATGATACGCACGATCTCTACTGTATCGCCTTCGACATCCGTTTCGATCGTCGTATGCGCCACCAGCAGCAACAAACAGGAGCAGACCATACCGAGCGTTTGCCAGCGTTCTTCTCCGCCCTCGATCCTCTCCAGCACGGCCAAATGGTTGGGATCCAGAAAAACCCGTTGCGCAATCTCAAAACTGACGCGGTGTTTGCGCTGGTTGCTGTGATTTTTATCCTGATTCCATTCAAAATAAACATACATTTTTGTAACTACATTTTGATTGTTATTTAATCAAAATACACTCCGCACGACGGGATGTCAAAACCCCCTCATGCATTCAACGCCCGCCGGCGGCCTCGATAAAAGTGCCGGTCACGTAAGACGCGGCGTCAGACAGCAGCCAGGCGATCGCCTCCGCCACTTCCTGCGGCTGCCCGCCGCGCTGCATCGGCAAACTGCCCTTCACGCGATCCACCCGGCCGGGCTCGCCGCCGCTGGCGTGCATCTCGGTATAGATGAATCCGGGCCGCACGCCGTTTACGCGGATGCCCTGCGCCGCCACCTCGCGCGATAACCCGATGGTCAGGGTATCGACGGCGCCTTTCGAGGCGGCGTAATCGACGTATTCCCCGGCAGCCCCCAACCGGGACGCCGCGGAGGAAACGTTGACGATAGCGCCGCCCTGCCCGCCATGGCGCAGCGCCATGCGCTTCACCGCCTCGCGGCAACACAGGAAGTAACCGGTCACGTTGGTGCCGAGCACCTGATTGATGCGCTCGGCGGTCAATTGTTCAATGTTCGCCTGCTGGAACAGAATCCCGGCATTGTTGACCAGCGCGCTGAGCGTGCCCAGCCCGGCGTCCAGCGCAGCGAACATCGCCATCACCTGTGCTTCATCGGCCACGTCGGCCTGCAGCGCCAGCGCCTTACCGCCCTGCGCCTCAATCTCCGCCACCACCTGCCGCGCCGCGCTTTCGTCGCGCAGGTAATTCACCCCCACCGCATAGCCCTGCCGGGCCAGCAGCAAAGCGGTCGCACGACCAATTCCCCGGCTCGCGCCTGTGACCAATGCCACTTTCGTCATATTGTTTTTCTCTGGTTGGCGATATCAACACAGCGGCCTGCGCACAGGCGCCCCGTTTGCCCGTCAGAGTATAGAGCCGCGCGCTAAAAAACGCTTTAAAGCTGAGCCAGGCGGCGCAGCTGCTTTTTAATGCGCGCTTTGACGCAGCCGTAGGCGTCCGGCGTCGTCACCTGATGCCCCCGTTGTAAGCCGGCAGCATGCAGGCCGCTATGGCCATGGCTCTGGGCGTCGCCGCGAAAAGACAGCATCAACAGAACGAGCACGGCCGCCACGCCTGAATATATCAGCCGCCGCGAGGTGCCCGCGAGCGGGGAACCGTCAGTCTGCATGTTTCGCTCCTTCTGTCGTGATATCGAATGCCAGTAAAATAATGGAAATTCCCCCGCGTTCCCTTAACGCGAGATTAAAGCCAGATTAAGGTTTGCTTAAGAACGCGCAGGCAAAGCGATTTTCCCCGTTGTCTTCCCGGCAGGGTTATAGTTAGATAATCGCGACTTGAGGATCTCAGCGGAACAAACGTGAACATACTGTTGGTGGAAGACGACCTGCAATTAGGCAAGGCGCTATGCCGCGCATTGGAGCTCACCGGCTTTAATTTGTGCTGGGTGCGCCTGCTCTCGGACGCGGAAAATAAACTTTCACCCGGCGGGTTCGACCTGATGCTGTTGGATCTTACGCTGCCGGACGGCGACGGTTTGCAAAAGTTGATCGCCTGGCGCGCCGCCGGGCAAAATATCCCCATCATCATCCTGACCGCCCGCGACCGCATCGAAAGCCTGGTGAACAGCCTGGATTCCGGCGCGGACGACTTTCTGGCCAAACCCTTTGCGCTGCCCGAGCTCATCTCGCGCGTCAAGGCGGTCAACCGGCGCATGGCGGGCTTCGCTTCGCAAACCTGGAGCCTCGGCACGCTGTATCTCGACCCGGTCAACCATCAGGTGACGCTGGATAACGAACTGCTGATGCTGTCGAAAAAAGAGTATCACCTGCTGCACGAGCTGATGCGCTGTGCCGGCACCGTGGTGCGCAAAGCGGTCTTGGAACAGCGGCTGTTCGGCCACGGCGACAGCGTGGAAAGCAACTCGCTGGAAGTGCACATGCATAATTTACGGCGCAAGATCGGTAAAGAAAGAATTATTACCGTACGCGGCATTGGTTATTTGCTGAAGAAAGAGTAGCAGGATGATCGGTTTCAAGTCCTTCTTTATGCGCACCATTATTTTCCAGGTCCTGGCCATTTTATTATTGTGGGGGCTCCTCGTCGCCTGGGTGAAATATTGGTATTACCCCGACATGGAAAAATACTTCGATAACCAGCAACGCATCGTCGCCGTGGGTATCGCCAATATTCTCGATGAAACCGGCACCGACAATATCGATTACCGCGGCATCATCAAAACCATTGAAGGCATGTACATTGATTCCATCAATAACGGCATGCAGGATCAAATCGATTACCGCCCGCTGTTCGTGGTTTACGACCGGGACAACCGGGTGCTTTACAGTTCGCAAACGCAGGGAGAACCGCTGCGCCTGCCGCCTTCGGTGCTGTCCGGTTCCGTTAAGTACGCCGGCGCCAACTGGCATCTTGCCGGCAGCTGGAGCGAAAAGCGGCAGTATCGGGTGATTGTCGGCGAATCCTTCGCCGATCGTTCCACGCTGTTCGGCAACCCGGCGGAAAGCACCGCCGTGCCGCTGCTGGGCATTCTGGCGGCGATCATCATCACCTTGCTGTTTACCGCCTACTTCAGCCTGCGGCCGCTGCGCCAGATCGCCCGCACCATCTCAGATCGCCAGCCGGGTAACCTGTCGCCGATCAACGTCAGCGAGCAGTATCAGGAAATCCGGCCGGTGGTAGTGGAGGTCAACAAGCTGATGGCGCGCATCGACGCCGCCAACCAGCGCGAAAAACGCTTTATGGCCGATGCGGCGCACGAACTGCGTACGCCGATCGCCGCTGTGCTGGCGCAGCTGCATCTGCTGACCCAGGTCAGCGAGCAGCAGGAGCGCCGGGAAATCATCGGCGACATGCAGCAGGGGCTGGATCGCGCGGCGTCGCTGTCGCGCCAGCTGATCAACCTGGCCAAGCTGGAGGCGGAGGATTTTCCGCTGAAAATCGAGGCGGTGGACATCTACGCCGACATTGGCAAATGCATCGCGCAGCACGTCCCCTATGCGTTGGAAAAGGATGTGGAACTCTCGCTCGACGGCAGCGAGGACGTGGTGATAAACACCGATCGCCAAGCGCTGATCGCCATCTTCACCAACCTGCTGGACAACGCGCTCAAGTATGCGCCGCCCGGCAGCCGCATCGAAGCCAATGTCCGTTCGCTGGCGCCGCTCGGCTGCTATATTACGTTGCGCGACAACGGCCCCGGAGTGAGCGAAGAGCACCTTCCGCGCCTGTTTGAACGCTTTTACCGCGTGCCCGGCACGCAGCAGACCGGCAGCGGGCTGGGTTTGGCCATCGCCCGGAACCTGGCCGACAAAATCGGCGCGCAGCTGCGCGTCACCGAAGGCCTCGACGATCGCGGCATCGGTTTTATTATCGATTTGCCGGAAAGTTACCGGCCACAGACGGAGAGTGAACAACGATCATGAGCGCCCCTGTTCTGCTGCAACGGCAGCAACTCGACCGCCTATGGGATATCGACCGCAGTGAAATCATCGACACCCTGTATCGCCTGCAGGACGGCAAGCTGCAAGCCTACCCGGATTACTACGACGTGCGCGGTTGGGATCCGCACGACCGGGAAACCTATACGCCGATCCACGAAGCCTGCTTCGATCGCGGCGGCGCGTTCTTCGCACGGTTCGAAGGCGAGGAGATCGTCGCGGCAGCGGCGCTGGACACAGAGCCGCGCGGCCCGCAGCGGGATCTGCGCCAGCTGCTGTTCTTTTACGTCAGCGCGCGCAAACGCGGCCAGGGGCTGGGCAAGCAACTGTTTCAACTCTGCCTGCGTCAGGCGGCACAAGAAGGCGCTGCTGGGCTATACGTCTCCTCCATCCCCAACAAAAGCACCGTAGACTTCTATCTGGCGCAGGGCTGCCGGCTCATCGAGCGCCCGGATGCCGAGCTGTTCGCCCGCGAGCCGGAGGATATTCACCTGGTCTGCCCTTGCCGTTAAAGACAAGGGCCTAACGGGCGATGCGTATCACCGAACGCACGTCGCTTTTCTTGTTCAGATCCCACACTTCGGCTATCTCCGCCAACGCATGCTCCTGCGTCTCGATAGTGAGCGCGCCCGTCGCCGCCAGCGCCAGAATGTCGGTCGCGTAGCGCTGCATCTCCGGAATCGGCGGGAAGTTGCCGGTGCCGCTGCCGAGGATCTGCAGCTGATTGCTGCGCAATACCGCCGCCGGCAACCGAATATCCGCCGCGGCCATCGAGCCGACATTGACCAGGCGAATACCGCGCCCGCCGGCGTAAGACGAGAGATCGTGATTATTGAGCGTCGCGAGCAGCGCTTCGGTCGCCGGGCCCCAGATATAATCGACGATCACCTGATAACCGCCCGGCCCCGCCGCCGCCGCGAAGGCCTGCGTCAGCGCCTCGCCCTGCAGGCTCAGATCCACCGTGGCATCCACGCCCAACGCCTCCAGTACGCTCAGCCGACGGCCGGCGGCAACGATGCGCCCGGCTCCCGCCTGACGCGCCGCCGCAACCGCCAGTTTGCCCGAGGTGCCGGTAGCGCCGATGATCAGCACCGTTTCACCGGGCTGCAGATCCGCTCGCCAGCGCAGCGGCAGCCAGGCGGCGAAGGCCGGGTTGATCAGCGCCGCCGCCGTGGCGTCGTCTACCGCCTCCGGCACCGGCACCGTCCATGACGCGACGCTGCGCTCAGCCATCGCGCCGTAAGGACGGCGGAAGGAGGCGAAATAGACCCGTTGCCCGTCGGCCGTCCGGCCCACGCCGTCGGTACCGGGCACGATCGGCAGCTGCTTGGGGCTGGAGTAATGGGTACCGGCGACGGTAGCGCGATCCAGCTGTTTGATGCCGGCCGCCAGAACCTCGATCGGCACTTCATTCGCCTGCGCCAGGGGCTCCTCAAAGGTGCCGAAAACCGGGGCTTGCCCCAACGCTTTTACGATTGCCGCTTGCATGGTGACTCCTCAAATCGTGGGAACGTACAGGAAAGAATAGGCCGCAATAAAATAAAAAGGGACACCGCATGATGCGGTGTCCCCCGAACACAAACTTTGCCGAACGTGTTATTCGTAATCGCTCATCGGCACGCAAGAGCAGAACAGGTTACGGTCGCCGTACACGTCGTCCAGACGCTTGACGCTCGGCCAGTACTTGTTCTCGCGCACGCCGGCCACCGGGAACACCGCCAGCTCGCGGCTGTACGGGTGCTGCCAGTCGTTGACCAGCTCCGCCTGCACGTGCGGCGCATTCACCAGCGGGTTATCTTCCAGCGGCCATTCGCCTTTGGCGACGCGGTCGATCTCGCTGCGGATCGCCAGCATCGCATCGATAAAGCGATCCAGTTCCACCTTGCTTTCCGACTCGGTCGGCTCGACCATCAGCGTGCCCGCCACCGGGAACGACATGGTCGGCGCGTGGAAGCCGAAGTCGATCAGGCGCTTGGCGATGTCCATTTCGCTGATGCCGGTCTCTTCCTTCAGCGGACGAATATCGAGGATACATTCGTGCGCCACGCGGTGATCGCGGCCGGTATACAGAATCGGGTACGCGTCTTTCAAACGGGTAGCGATGTAGTTGGCGTTCAGGATCGCCATCTGGCTGGCCTGCTTCAGGCCTTCCGCGCCCATCATACGGATGTACATCCAGCTGATAGGCAGGATGGAGGCGCTGCCGAACGGCGCCGCGGAAACCGCGCCCTGCTGGGTGGTTACGCCGTCGATCTGCACGACGCTGTGGCCCGGCACGAACGGCGCCAGGTGCGCTTTCACGCCGATCGGGCCCATGCCCGGGCCGCCGCCGCCGTGCGGGATGCAGAAGGTTTTATGCAGGTTGAGGTGCGAAACGTCCGCGCCGATGTAACCTGGCGTGGTGATGCCCACCTGGGCGTTCATGTTGGCGCCGTCCAGATACACCTGACCGCCGAACTGATGCACGATCTGGCACACTTCGCGAATGGTTTCTTCATACACGCCGTGGGTCGACGGGTAGGTCACCATGATGCAAGAGAGTTCTTCGCCTGCCTGCTCTGCCTTGACGCGCAGATCGTGCAGATCGATGTTGCCGTTCTTGTCGCAGGCGACCACCACCACGCTCATGCCCGCCATTTGGGCAGAGGCCGGGTTGGTGCCGTGCGCCGAGCTCGGGATCAGGCAGACGTGGCGGCCCGCTTCGTTACGGCTTTCGTGGTAGCGACGGATCGCCAGCAGGCCGGCGTATTCGCCCTGCGCGCCGGAGTTCGGCTGCATGCACACCGCGTCATAACCGGTCAGCTGCACCAGCCACTGAGACAGTTGGCCGATCATCTGCTGGTAGCCGGCAGCCTGCTCCGGCGGGCAGAACGGGTGCAGCTCGGAGAATTCAGGCCAGGTGATCGGGATCATCTCCGCTGCGGCGTTCAATTTCATGGTGCAAGAGCCCAGCGGGATCATCGCCTGGTTCAGCGCCAGATCCTTACGCTCCAAGCGATGCATGTAGCGCATCATCTCGGTTTCGCTGTGATAGCGATTGAATACCGGATGGGTCAGGATCGGATCCTGGCGCAGCATGGCGGCCGGGATCGATTGACTGTTCTTGCTCACCGCCGCGTCCAGCGCGTCGATGTCCAGACCGTGGTTGTCGCCGGCCAGCAGTGCGAACAGCGTTTGCACGTCTTCACGCGAGGTGGCTTCATCCAGCGTGATGCCCACGGCGCCGTGGATATCGGTGCGCAGGTTGATGCCGAAGCTCAGCGCGCGTTCCAGCACCGCCGCCTTGTCTTTCACTTCAACGGTCAGGGTGTCAAACCAGGTGTTGTGACGCAGCGTCAGGCCGGCCTTCTGCAGCCCGGCGGCCAGAATGTCGGTCAGGCGATGGATACGCCCGGCGATGCGCTGCAGCCCCTGCGGGCCGTGGTACACCGCGTACAGGCTGGCGATGTTGGCCAGCAGCACCTGCGAGGTACAGATGTTCGAGTTGGCCTTCTCGCGGCGGATATGCTGCTCGCGGGTCTGCATCGCCATGCGCAGCGCGGTGTTGCCGGCGGCATCGCGGGAAACGCCGATGATGCGGCCCGGCATCGAGCGCTTGAACTCGTCGCGGCAGGCGAAGAAAGCGGCGTGCGGGCCGCCGTAGCCCATCGGCACGCCGAAGCGCTGCGCGGAGCCGAACACCACGTCGGCGCCCTGCTTGCCCGGCGCGGTCAGCAGCACCAGGGCCATGATGTCGGCGGCCACGCTGGTGATGATTTTGCGCGATTTCAATTCGGCCAGCAGCGCGCTGTAGTCGTGCAGCTCGCCGGTGGTGCCCACCTGTTGCAGCAGCACGCCGAACACGCCGTCCAACTCCAGCACTTTTTCCGCTTTATCGACGATGACGTCGAAGCCGAAGGTTTCGGCGCGGGTCCGCACCACGTCCAGCGTCTGCGGATGCACGTCGTCAGCCACGAAGAAGCGATTGGCGTCTTTCAGCTTGCTGGCGCGTTTGGCCAAGGCCATCGCTTCGGCGGCGGCGGTGGCTTCATCCAGCAGCGAAGCGGAAGCCAGATCCAGGCCGGTCAGATCGAGGGTCACGGTCTGGAAGTTCAGCAGCGCTTCCAGGCGGCCCTGCGACACTTCCGGCTGATAAGGGGTATAAGCGGTGTACCAACCCGGATTTTCCAGCATGTTGCGCAGGATCACCGGCGGCGTCAGCACGGCGCTGTAGCCCATGCCGATATAGGATTTGTAGCGCTGATTTTGCGAGGCGATCGCCTTCAGCTCAGCCAGCGCCTGGTGTTCGGTCGCCGCGTCGCCGACCGGCGGCGGCCCCGGCAGCTGAATGTCCGCCGGCACGATCTGTTGGATCAGCGCGCTGAGCGAGCGAGCGCCCACCGCTGCCAGCAACTCCTGGCGTTGTTCCGCAGAAGAGCCGATGTGGCGTTCAATGAACGCTTCGCTGTGTTCGAGTTGGCTGAGTGTCTGAGTCATTGCTACAAATTCCTGAATGCTTGCGTGATACGGGATATAGCTTGAGCGGTAACTAAAACGCCCCGGCCAACAGGCCTGGGGCGTGGTCACGATTACTCGTCGATCGAGGCCTGATAAGCCGCGGCGTCCAGCAGGTTCGCCAGCTCGCCTTCGTCGGCGGCTTTAATCTGGAACAGGAAGCCGTCACCGTAGGGCTCGCTGTTCACCAGCTCCGGAGAGCTTTCCAGCTCGCCGTTCACCGCCACGATTTCGCCGCTGATCGGCGCGTAAATGTCCGACGCCGCCTTGACGGACTCCGCCACGGCGCAATCTTCACCGGCGGCGACGTTGCGGCCCACTTCCGGCAGATCGACAAACACCATATCGCCCAGCAGTCCCTGCGCGTGTTCGGTGATGCCTACGGTGTAAACGCCGTTACCTTCTGAACGAACCCACTCGTGGGAGGATGCGTATTTCAATTCTGTTGGCACATTGCTCATAGCCGATTACTCCTTCGAAGAAATAATTTCCCGTCATCTTTCACACTGCAGCGTTGTTGGCTGCGTACGTTCACCTCGGTCACTTACCGCAGTAAGCTCCCGAAGACTCGCGCACTTGCCGCCTAGCCGCAGCGCGAAATCCCTAGGGAAGAATCAATAACAATCAATTTGTCAGCGGCTTGCCGGCGCGAACGAAACCGGGCTTGGTCACTTTGACCGGCATTTCACGGTTGCGGATCTGCACGATGGCCTGCTCGCCGATACCTGCCGGCACGCGCGCCAGCGCGATGCTGAAGCCCAGCGTCGGAGAGAACGAACCGCTGGTGATCACGCCTTCGTGAGTTTGCCCCGCCGCGTCGGTGAAACGCACCGGCAGCTCATTACGTAATACGCCTTTTTCCGTCATGATCAAGCCGACCAGTTGCTCGGTGCCCTGCTCGCGCTGTTGTTCCAGCGCTTCGCGGCCGATGAAACGGCGATCTTCCGGCTGCCAAGCGATGGTCCAGCCCATGTTGGCGGCCAGCGGCGAAACGCCTTCGTCCATCTCTTGCCCGTAGAGGTTCATGCCCGCTTCCAGACGCAGCGTGTCGCGCGCGCCCAGACCGGCCGGCTTGACGCCCGCGGCCAGCAATTTTTGCCAGAAATCCGCCGCCTGCTCTTTCGGCAGCGCGATCTCGTAGCCGGCCTCGCCGGTGTAACCGGTGGTGGCGATGAACAGCTCGCCGGCCTGCACGCCGAAGAACGGCTTCATGCCTTCGACCGCACTTTTTTGTTCCGGGGTGAACAGGGTACCGGCACGCTCTTTGGCCTGCGGGCCCTGCACCGCGATCAGCGCCAGATCGTCGCGCACCGTCAGCGCTACGCCATACGGCGCAGCGTGCTCTTCGATCCAGGCCAGGTCTTTGTCGCGCGTGGCGGAGTTCACCACCAGGCGGAAATAGTCTTCAGTGAGGAAATAAACGATCAGGTCGTCGATCACGCCGCCGGAGGCATTCAGCATGCCGGTGTACAGCGCCTTGCCGGGTTGGGTCAGTTTGGCGACGTCGTTCGCCAGCAGGTAGCGCAGGAACTCGCGGGTGCGGGCGCCGTGCAGATCGACGATGGTCATGTGAGACACGTCGAACATGCCGGCATCCTGACGCACCGCGTGGTGCTCATCGAGCTGCGAGCCGTAGTGCAGCGGCATCATCCAGCCGTGAAAGTCTACCATGCGCGCACCGCACGCCACGTGCTGGTCGTACAGTGGGGTTTGCTTTGCCATCTTTTCCCTCTTTCCACTCATCGCTAGAAGTTAGGGTGCTGCCACGCAATGCGGCGGAGCCTGGCTCGCGGCCCGATCGCCATGGCGCACTGACTGCTCAACACAAATGCTGCGCCGGGACGGGCGGAAACTGCGTGCAACCGCCGTGACGCAAACGATACCTTTCCCTCGAACTTATCACCGAACGACCACATTAACCATAAGTTAAAATAGGCTCATCGCCGTTCCAGGGCGGTAAAATGCCGGGCTAGTGTGCAGAGTTTTTCACTGGAAAAATGCGCTTTAAGGCACAAAATTAACAATTAAAGCGGCAAAACTCCGAAGTTATATAACAAACCGACGGCCGCACATGAGATTCCGACTTTTGATAACCGAACATGGAATTAGAAAAAGTAATGATAAAAAGCGGCTGAAATTAGATTATTTCAAATGAAGGGTTATATAAGGAAAAACGATGGCATAAGGCGAGAAGCGCGAGCCCGCTGGGGGCTCGCAGAAGGCAGGTGTCAGGCAAGCCACTCGGGCAGATCGTTCAGGCCCATTGCCTGACGCACCAGCTTTGGCTTGACGCCCGGCAGGCTGTCCGCCAGCCGCAGCCCCACGTCGCGCAGCAGCTTTTTGGCCGGGTGGTTGCCGTCGAACAGTTCGCGGAAACCCTGCATGCTGGCCAGCATCACCGCCGCGCCATGTTTGCGGCGGCGCTCATAGCGGCGCAGATAGAGGTGCTGGCCGATATCCTTGCCCTGCCGCTGCAGGCGGCGCAGTTCGGCAATCAGCTCGGCGGCGTCCATAAAGCCCAGGTTCACGCCCTGCCCGGCCAGCGGATGCACGGTATGCGCCGCATCGCCCACCAGCGCCAGGCGGTGCGCGGCGAAGCTGCGCGCATAGCGGCCGGTCAGCGGGAACGTCAACCGCTCGCTTTCCAGGCTGCAGGCGCCCAGACGCATATCGAAGGCCATCGCCAGCTCGCGGTTGAACTGCTCCGGCTCAAGCTGTTTGAGCCGCTCGGCGTCTTCCGGCGTCACCGACCAGACGATGGAGCTCAAATGCGGATCGCTGAACGGCAGGAACGCCAGAATGCCGTCGCCGTGGAAAATTTGCCGCGCCGTCGCCTGATGCGGTTCTTCGGTGCGAATGGTGGCCACCAGCGCATGGTGGCGGTAATCCCAGAAAGTGAGCGGGATATCGGCATGCTGGCGCAGCCACGACTGGGCGCCGTCGGCGCCGATCACCAGACGGGCGGTCAGCATGCGCCCGTCCTCCAGCGTGACAAAGGCATCGTTCTCGCCCCACGCCACCTGCTTGAGCGCGGCCGGGGTAATCAGCGTGATGTCCGACAGGCTTTCGGCGCGTTTCCACAGTGCCTGCTGGATCACCGCGTTTTCGATGATGTGGCCGAGATGGCTGAAGCCGCACTCGTCGCCGCGGAAGGCGATTTTGCCAAAGCTGTCGCGCTCCCACACTTCCATCGCGTTGTAAGCGCTGGCGCGCAGCTGGAGAATGTCGTCCCACACGCCGATGTGCTGCAGCAAACGCTCGCTGGCGGCATTGATGGCGGAGACGCGCAGCGCAGGCTGCTCCAACGGCGGCACCATGTCCGGCTGACGCTGCTCCAGCACCGCCACGCGCAGCCCGCTGCCCTGCAGGCCGCAGGCCAACGCCAGCCCCACCATACCGCCACCGGCGATAATCACGTCAAATGATTGCATGCTGCTCGATTTCCTTAAATGACGCGCGACGCCTTGCCGCGCCGCGTTTTGGGCGCGCCACAGGGCGCCCGATTCTGTGTCTAACGTTCTACCCAGCCCAGCGTGCGCTTGGCGAAGGCGTCGCGCACCGCCGGCAAACGCTCCATCGCCATCAGCCCCAGATTACGGCCGACCACCAGCGGGGCATAACGGTTGGCGAACAGGCGGATCAATCCGTCGGTCACGCCGATCGTCGCCTGCTGATCGTTTTGCCGCCGCTGCTGATAGCGACTCAGCAGCGCATAACCGCCGGCGTCTTCGCCGCTGTCTACCGCTTCCGCCAGCGTTTCCGCCAGCGACATCACGTCGCGCAGGCCGAGGTTGAACCCCTGCCCGGCGATCGGGTGCAGCGTCTGCGCCGCGTTGCCCACCAGCGCCAGACGATGGCTGACATGGCGATCGGCGGTCAGCAGGCTGAGCGGATAACTGTGCCGTTTACCGGCCTTGAGGATACGCCCCAGCCGCCAGCCGAAGGCCTGTTGCAGCTCGGCGATAAAACGCTCGTCGTCCCAGGCATCCACCCGGGCGCGATCTTCGCGCGCATGGCACCACACCAGCGAACTGCGCCCCTGCGACATCGGCAGCAGCGCCAGCGGCCCGTAGCGGGTAAAACGCTCGAAGGCGCGCCCCTGCGGATCTTCCGCCGTGGTGACATTGGCGATGGTGGCGAACTGCGGATACTCCTCTTGCCGCCACTGCACGTTGCAGGCCTGCGCCAGCGCCGAACGTGAACCGTCGGCCGCCACCAGCAGCTGCCCGCACAGGCGCTGACCGTTATCCAGCAGCACCTCTGCCCGCTCTGCGGTGCGAATCACGTCCACCACCCGCGCGGGGCAATGCAGCGTAACGCCCGGCGCCTTCGCCAGCAGCGCGAACAGCCGCTGCCCGGCGTCGTGCAGTTCGATCACCTGGCCAAGCGCATCGACCTGATAATCCTGCGCCTGCAGATTCACGAAACCGGCGTGGCCGCGATCGCTGACGTGCACCTGAGTGATCGGCGTGGCGCAGTCGCGCAGCGCCGGCCAAACGCCGATGCGCGCCAGCTGTTGACAGGTGCCCTGCGCCAATGCGATGGCGCGGGCGTCAAAGCCTGGGTGGCTGCGGTCATCCGGCCGAGTCGCCTCGACCAAATCTACGGCCATTCTTCCCTGAGTAAGCGACGAGATAGCCAGCGCAAGCGTCGCGCCCGCCATACCGCCACCAACGATAATTACGCTCATTCCGTTACCTTGCCGCCGCCATCAAAGCCTCGATGGCATCGGCGTCTTTCACCACGGCGGCGGTCAGGTTTTCGTTGCCGTCGGCGGTGATCACGATGTCGTCCTCGATGCGGATGCCGATGCCGCGGTATTCCGCCGGCACGTCCGCATCCGGCGCAATATACAGCCCCGGTTCCACGGTCAGCACCATGCCCGGCTCCAGCAGCCGATCGCGGCTCGGCGTGCCGTAGTGGCCGACGTCGTGCACGTCGAGACCCAGCCAGTGGCTCAGCCCGTGCATGAAGAACTGCCGGTGTGCCTGTTCGGCGAGCAGCTGGTCGACTTCACCTTTCAAGACGCCCAGTTCCACCAGCCCGACCACCATGATGCGCACCACTTCGTCGTTGACTTCACGGATGCTGGTGCCGGGTTTGAACAATGCCAAAGCGCGCAGCAGCGACGCCAGCACAATGTCGTACACCGCGCGCTGCGGCTTGCTGAACTTGCCGTTAACCGGGAAGGTGCGGGTAATATCGCCGGCGTACCCCTGATACTCGCAGCCGGCGTCGATCAGCACCAAATCGCCGTCGCGCATCTGACTCTCGTTCTCGGTGTAGTGCAAGATGCAGCCGTTTTCGCCGCTGCCGACGATGGTGTTGTAAGACGGGTAGCGGGCGCCGAGGCGGATGAATTCATGGTGAATTTCCGCTTCCAGCTGGTATTCGAACATGCCAGGGCGGCATTTTTCCATCGCGCGGGTATGCGCCAACGCGCTGATCTCACCGGCGCGGCGCATCACAGCCAGCTCTTCCGGCGATTTGAACAGGCGCATGTCGTGCAGCCACGGCCGCCAGTCGGTCACGGTGGCCGGCGCCTGCAGATTCTGGCGGAACCCCTTGCGCAGCTTGTCCAACGCGCCGAACAGGATCTGATCGGCATACGCGTATTCGCCCTGCGCGTGGTAGACCACGTCCAGGCCGTTGAGCAGCAGGTGCAGCTGGTCATTGATTTCATTGAACGGCAGCGCGCGATCCACGCCCAGCTTCGCCGGCGCGGCGTCTTGCCCCAGGCGGCGGCCAAACCAGATTTCCGCCGTCAGATCGCGCACCCGGTTGAACAGCACGCTGTGATTGTGCGTTTCATCGCTTTTGATCAGCACCAGCACCGCTTCCGGTTCATTGAAGCCGGTCAGGTACCAAAAGTCGCTGTTCTGCCGATAGGGATAGTCTGAATCTGCACTGCGCGTCGTTTCCGGCGCAGAGAAAATAACCGCCGCGCTGGCCGGCGCCATTTTCGCCAACAGCGCCTGACGGCGGTTGTTGAATTCCTGCTGAGTCATTACCTTCTCCTGAAATCATGCCATCCGCACCGCCGGCGGAGGGGCGATAGAACGTTTAGTGCAACGTCGGTTTGATGTTTTCCGGCGCCGTTGGCTTGTGACGGGTGAATTCGCCGTGGCACATGATGGCGGCGACCCGCACATACTCCGCCACTTCTTCCAGCGACTGCTCCAATTCTTCCTGATCTTCGTCTTCGTCGTAGCCCAGCTGCGCGATGTTGCGCAGATCGTCGATCGCTTCCCCGACTTCGTCTTTCACCTGGGCCAGCTTCGGCTGCATCATCCCCAGCCCGAGCAGGAAGTGGTTGACCCAACCGGCCAGCGCATCGGCGCGATCGAACACGCTGACGATCTCCCCTTCCGGCAGCATCAGTTGGAACAGGAATTCGTCGTCTTCGAGCGTTTCGCGCGTCACTTCATACAGCTGTTGCAGCGGTTGGCTGAGCGCCTGCGGGAAGGCGACGCCTTCGTTGGTCAGATCGTGCACCAGCGCCTGCCAGCCGGCATCACGGCTGCCGCCGCACAACAGGCCGCTGATCAGGCCATGCATTTCTGCCGCGGTCAGCGCCACCGACTGCTGGTTGAGGGCCACGGTCAAAGATTGGTAACTTGGAAATGTATTCTGTATAGACATGCGCATTCGCCATCGTTGGCAGGATAAGTTCGTGTTATGCTACCACCAAGGTCCGTCGCTATACCAGATAAGCGCGACACCTCAGTGGCTAGTTATAATCGCGATGTGGCAGGTTTCACACGGCGCCGTCGGGTGGCGAAAGTGCGGTAAATACGCATTTTGAAACCCTTTTTTGACTGGCAATGTGCGCCACAGTAGATTACAACCAGGTACTGAAAAAGGGGTTGTATCTTGGTACCGAGGTATATATAGTGGCGCCCGCTTTGACGGCCCGGCCAGGGCGGACAAGGCTGGCGCGAAATTTAGGCAGGAAGGTGGCATGTCTGCACAACCGGTAGATATTCAAATTTTTGGCCGCTCGTTAAGAGTCAATTGCCCGCCAGAACAACAAGATGCGTTGAATATGGCGGCGGACGATCTTAACCAACGGTTGCAAGATCTTAAAGTTCGCACTAGAGTCTCCAATACTGAGCAACTGGTTTTCATCGCGGCATTGAACGTCTGTCACGAACTTGCTCAAGAACGGTTGAAAACCCGTGACTATGCGTCCAATATGGAACAACGCATACGGATGCTGCAGCAGACCATTGAACAAGCGCTGCTTGAACAAGGTCGCATCTCTGAACGTCAGGATGCACAATTCGAATAACTTAAGTTGTTGAAATCAAAGTTTCGGCAACGAGTACAAAATTTCTCTGAGATGTTCGCCAGCGGGCCAGTCCCCTGAGCCGATATTTAGTACAAACAGAATGTGTTGCTCCGCGATCGGTGAGCACGCTCGGTGCGCCGAGAAGCCTTAAGATTGCGACGGCACGTTCACCTTGAACCATGGGTTCAAGGGTTACAGCCTGCGACGGCATCTCGGAGATTCCCCTTCTCAGCGGTTTATGTGTGCCGAACGCCACACTGAGCAAGCCTGATACGATGCCTTTTCAACCCCAATTCGCGCAGCAGCGCCAAGCCATTCGTCAACTCATTCGCCAACGTCGGCGCGAGCTTACGCTGAGCCAGCAACGCTTTGCCGCAGAAAAAATAGCCGAGCGCGTCGTCGCGCATGCGCACATTAAGGCGGCGCACAGCATCGCGGTATTCCTGTCGTTTGACGGTGAACTCGACACCGGGCCGCTGATCGAGCAGCTGTGGACGCTCGGAAAACGGGTTTACCTGCCGGTGCTGCACCCGTTCAACCCGGGCCACCTGCTGTTCCTGCGCTATGCGCCGGAAACGCCGCTGGTGCGCAATCGCTTCAATATTCTCGAACCGCGCCTCGATGTGCGCCAGGTGTTGCCGCTGGGCGAGCTGGACGTCGTGCTGACGCCGCTGGTGGCATTCGATCATACCGGGCAGCGTCTGGGTATGGGGGGCGGTTTTTACGATCGCACCCTGCAAAACTGGCGCAGCGGCGGCCCCTATCCCATCGGGCTGGCCCATGATTGCCAGCAGGTGGAGCACCTGCCGACCGAGCACTGGGATATCCCGCTGCCGGAAATCCTCACCCCGCTCTGCAACTGGGCCTGGCACGAACCTAAATAGCAAAAGGCCGGATCGCTCCGGCCTTTTTCGTTGCGGCATGCCGCCTAATCAGAACAGCAGACGGGCGCGAATGGTGCCGTCGATGGCCTTCATACGCTGCAGCGCGGCATCGGCGCGCGCGGTTTCCGCTTCGATGTCGATCACCACGTAGCCGATTTCCGGGCCGGTTTGCAGATACTGCGCGGCGATGTTAACCCCCTCTTCAGCGAAGATCTGGTTAATCTGCGTCAGCACGCCCGGGCGGTTTTCGTGGATGTGCAGCAGGCGGCTGGCATTCGGGCCATGCGCCGGCAGCGACACTTCCGGGAAGTTGACGGCGGACAGGGTCGAGCCGTTGTCGGAATATTTCGCCAGCTTGCCGGCCACTTCATCGCCGATGTTCTCCTGCGCTTCCTGAGTGGAGCCGCCGATGTGCGGCGTCAGCAGCACGTTGTCGAACTCACACAGCGGCGAGTTGAACGGATCGCTGTTGGTTGCCGGCTCTTCCGGGAAGACGTCGATCGCCGCGCCCGCCAGGTGATTGCTGGCCAGCGTATCGCACAGCGCGGGAATATCCACCACGGTGCCGCGCGAGGCGTTGATCAGAATGGCACCTGGCTTCATCAGCGCCAGCTCTTCCGCCCCCATCATGTTCTTGGTGGCCGGCGTTTCCGGCACGTGCAGCGTCACCACGTCGCTCATATTGAGCAGATCGGACAGATGGCGCACCTGCTGCGCGTTGCCCAGCGGCAGCTTGTTCTCGATATCGTAGAAGAACACCTTCATGCCCAGCCCTTCGGCCAGAATGCCCAGCTGGGTGCCAATGTGGCCGTAGCCGATGATGCCCAGCTTTTTACCGCGCGCCTCATAGGAGCCCACGGCCAATTTGTGCCACACGCCGCGGTGCGCCTTGGCGTTGGCGGCCGGAATGCCGCGCAGCATCAACAGCAGCTCGCCCAGCACCATTTCGGCCACGGATCGGGTATTGGAGAAGGGGGCGTTGAAGACCGGAATACCGCGTTTGGTCGCCGCTTTCAGATCAACCTGGTTGGTGCCGATGCAGAAGCAGCCCACCGCCACCAGTTTTTCTGCGGCGGCGAACACCTCTTCGGTCAGGTGCGTACGCGATCGGATGCCGACGAAATGCGCATCGCGGATGGATGCCTTCAGCGATTCGGTGTCTAACGCACCCTTGTGGTATTCGATGTTGGTATAACCGGCGGCACGTAAATTATCGACCGTGCTCTGATGAACCCCTTCCACCAACAGGAATTTAATCCTGTCTTTCTCCAATGATACTTTTGCCATTTACCCGACCCTATGTTCAGACTTCAGAAGCGGCTGTGACGACACAGCTCCCATCCAACATAACAAAAATAACGCGGGCGGCAATACAAACGATTGCCTGCCCGGCAGGACAAGGCGCAGCGTTGATGGCGGTTTACGGCAGAAAATGCCATAGGGAAAGTTTTCGGCAGAAGCTTTGGGGAGTCAGGTTTCACAATGTGACATAAGTCACCAAATTTGCCGTTTTTCAGAAAAGATATTTTAACCGAAGAATTATGCGGCCCGGCGCTACCGGGCCACAGACGGCGGAGGCTTATTTGACCACTTTCACGCCTTCCGGGGTGCCGACCAGCGCCACGTCCGCGCCGCGGTTGGCGAACAGCCCCACGGTCACCACGCCGGCGATGCCGTTGATCTTGTTCTCCAGCGCGATGGCGTCGGTGATACTCAGGTTATGCACATCGAGGATCACGTTGCCGTTGTCGGTCACCACGTTCTGACGATACTCCGGCAGGCCACCGAGTTTCACCAGCTCGCGCGCCACGTAAGAGCGGGCCATCGGGATCACTTCCACCGGCAGCGGGAACTTGCCCAGCACGTCCACCTGCTTGCTGACGTCGACGATGCAGATGAATTTCTTGGCGATGGCGGCGATGATCTTCTCGCGCGTCAGCGCAGCGCCGCCGCCCTTGATCATCTGCATATGGCCGTTGATTTCGTCCGCGCCGTCCACGTAGATATCGAGCGAGTCCACTTCGTTGCTGTCGAACACGTGGATGCCGAGGCTTTTCAGCTTGGCGGTGGAGGCGTCGGAGCTGGACACCGCGCCTTCGATCTGGTGCTTGATGGAGCCCAGCGCGTCAATAAAGTGGGCGGCGGTAGAGCCGGTGCCGACCCCGACGATGGTGCCCGGCGTCACGTATTCCAGCGCCGCCCAGCCCACCGCTTTTTTCAGTTCATCCTGCGTCATAATATGTCCCTTGCCTCTGTACGAAAACGTGTGCGTATTATAGGGTAAAACGCTGTTTTTCACGCCGGCAGGATCACACTTATTTACCGCAGCCCGCATTTTTACCCGCTTGGCGGCGAGGTGGGGCGTGATTTTCCACCTGCGCCGTGCGCAAAATGTGGCATAGTGCCGGTATCATTCTAATTTAAGGGATATCTTTCCGATGAAACGCCCAGACTATCGTACGCTGCAAGCGCTGGACGCGGTGATCCGTGAGCGCGGCTTCGAGCGCGCCGCTCAAAAACTCTGTATCACGCAATCGGCGGTATCCCAACGCATCAAACAGCTGGAAAACCTGTTCGGCCAACCGTTGCTGGTTCGTACCGTGCCGCCGCGCCCGACCGAACAAGGGCAAAAGCTGCTGGCGCTGCTGCATCAGGTGGAGTTGCTGGAAGAAGAGTGGCTGGGCAACGACACCGGCGTCGATACGCCGCTGCTGCTGTCGCTGGCGGTCAACGCCGACAGTCTGGCAACCTGGCTGCTGCCGGCGCTGAAACCGGTGCTGGCGGACTCCCCCATTCGCCTGAATCTGCAGGTGGAAGATGAAACCCGCACCCAGGAGCGGCTGCGCCGCGGTGAGGTGGTGGGCGCGGTGAGTATTCAGCCGCAGCCGCTGCCGAGCTGCCTGGTGGATCGGCTGGGGGCACTGGACTATCTGTTCGTGGCCTCCAGCGGCTTCGCCGAGCGCTACTTCCCGAGCGGCGTCACCCGCTCCGCGCTGCTGAAAGCGCCGGCGGTGGCCTTCGATCATCTCGACGACATGCACCAGGCGTTCCTGCAGCAGAACTTCGATCTGTCGCCGGGCAGCGTGCCCTGCCACATCGTGAACTCGTCGGAAGCCTTCGTGCAGCTGGCACGCCAGGGCACCACCTGCTGTATGATCCCTCACCTGCAGATCGAAAAGGAGCTGGCATCCGGTGAACTGATCGATCTGACGCCGGGGCTGTACCAGCGCCGCATGCTGTACTGGCACCGCTTCGCGCCGGAAAGCCGCATGATGCGCAAAGTGACCGACGCGCTGCTGGAACACGGCCACCAGGTGCTGCGTCAGGATTAAAACGAAAAAAGGTTCGCCGCAGCGAACCTTTTCTTCAATACGAACACCTTACTGCGCGGCGTTGCGCTGCAGCTCGAACACCACATCCACCTGATCGTCGAAGTGAATGCTTTGCTGTTCATAGGTTTGCGCCGCGTCGCTTTCCGCCGCCGCACCGGCCGCCTTATACATCCGCGCCACCGGCATCGGCTGGTAGTTGGCAACCCGGTAGCGAATGCTGTACACCGGCCCCAGCTTGGCGTGGAAGCCTTTGGCCAGGGATTCGGCCTGCTGAGTCGCGTTCTCGATCGCTTTTTGCCGCGCCTGCTCGCGATACACATCCGGTTTGGCGACACCCAGCTCCACCGCGCGGATCTCGTTCAGGCCAGATTTCAGCGCGCCGTCCAGCAGCTCGTTCAGCTTGTCCAACTGACGCAGGGTCACCTGCACCTGGCGCACCGCCCGGTAGCCCTTCAGCACCGACTCGCCGGTTTTCAGGTAGTCATATTCCGGCTGGGTGCGCAGGTTGGCGGCGCTGATGTCTTTCTTCTCGATGTTGTTTTTCTGCAGGAAATCAAAGTACTGCGCCACGCGCTCGTCCACCTGCTTCTTCGCCTGGGCGGCGTCTTTGGAGGAAACGCTCACTTCGATCGCCAGGGTGGCGATATCCGGCGTGGCGTCCACGCTGGCGGTGCCGGAGGTGACGACGTGCGGCCCTTCAGGCACTTCAGCCGCCTGCAGCGCCATCGGTAACGTCCCTAATCCGACCATTGCGGCCATAGCCAATGCTTTTAGCTTCACAGTGTCTCCTTAATGACAGGCTGTCTCTGATCGCCGGCTTTTCCCTGTGAGAACCGCCGGATTCCTGGCATCAAACGTAGCATATCGCGCGGCGTTTTGAATTCGGATTAGTGACAAATTCTTATAAATTTGCCCCCTGCCAGGCCAGCTGCAGCGCGATGCCCCACATCACCAGCCCGACCAGCGCGTTGATGATGCGCTGCGCCCGCTGCGTGTTCAGCCACGGCGCCAGCCAGGAGGCCAGCAGCGCCAGCCCGAAGAACCACACCGCCGACGCGCTGACCGCCCCGAGCGCGAACCAGGAGCGCACGTCCGCCGTCAGCTGCCCGCCCAAACTGCCGAGCACCACAAAGGTATCCAGATAAACGTGCGGGTTCAGCCAGGTGACCGCCAGCATGGTGACCACGATGCGCCAGCGGCTCTGCGCCAGCTCCTGCGCCGGTTGCGGGCTGAAGGCGGAACGGAACGCGCCCCACCCGTACCACAGCAGAAACGCCACCCCGCCCCAGGTGACCAGCGCCAGTAGCAGCGGTGAGCGGGTCAGCAAGGCGCTGCCGCCGAAAATTCCGGCGCAGATCAGCACGATATCGCTCAAGGCGCACAGCGAAGCAATCATCAAATGGTACTGGCGGCGAATGCCCTGATTCATCACGAATACGTTCTGCGGGCCCAACGGCAGGATCATGGCGGCGCTCAGGGTAAAACCCTGCAGGAAGACGGCTAACATGGGGATTCCTCGAATGATAGAAGGCGCCGGACGAGGGCGCGTGTCGGTCAACACGCGCATCATACGAGGAAGCGATCATTAGGTGAAATTGATGTTTCTAATCCAGCATCAGCGGGACTAATACTCAAATCAGTGAGGGAGGATCCACGCTATGAACGCCGTCAAATTCGCCCCTCGGTGAAAAATTCGCTATCATCCGCACCCACCTTCCAGCCGGCCGCCCGATGTCTACGATTACCGATACCTTTATCGCCCCGCCATGCCATGACCAGATAGAGATCCTCTATCAGGACGACCATCTGGTGCTGATCAATAAGCCGGCCGGGCTGCTCAGCCTGTCGGGCAAGAATCCGCAGAATCTCGACTCGGTACACCACCGTCTGGTACAGATCTTCCCCGGCTGCGCGCTGGTGCACCGCCTGGATTTCGGCACGTCCGGGTTGATGGTGGTGGCCCGCAACAAAGCCGCCAACGCCGCGCTCTGCCGGCAGTTCAGCGAACGCACCGTCAGCAAAGTGTACAGCGCGTTGCTTTGCGGCCATCTGGCGGATAACGAAGGGGTCATAGACGCGGCGATCGCCAAAGATCCGGCGCTGTTCCCGCTGATGTCAATTTGCGCCCTCCACGGCAAGCCCGCCCGCTCCCGCTATCGGGTCGTCGAGCGTTTTTATCGTGAAGCGGAGGACGGGATCTCGCTGCCGCTGACGCGGGTGCAGCTCACCCCAGAGACCGGGCGCACCCACCAGCTGCGTATTCACAGCCGGCAGTTGGGCCACCCTATTTTAGGTTGCGATCTGTATGGCGGGCGCCTGCTGCCGGGTACCGAAAAGACGCCGCGGCTGATGCTGCACGCCAGCGAGCTGGACTTTGTGCACCCCGTCAGTGGAGCGCGGATCGCCGCTCGTCACGCTGCGCCGTTCTGAACGCGGCTTACCACATCAAATCGTCGGGCACTTTAAAGTCGGCGTACGGATCGTCTTCATCCTGCTCTTCCTGACTCAGCGCGCTGTGCAGCACAATGCTGGCCGCATCGCGCTGCGCGATTTTATCGGCGACGCTCGCGGGGATAATCGCGTATTCACACTCTTCGCGGTTCTCGACCACCAAGCGGGCAATGGCGAGACGGCCATTGATCAGCTGGGTCTGCGTCGCCTTATCCACCAGGATTTTCTTGATCAGGTTACCGTCGGTGAAGTTGAAACCGATATCGCCTTTCGCCAGGACGATGCGGTTCATCTCGATCAGCTGCTTCACCTGCGCCTTGTATTCTTTGGACAGCGCGGCCTGCTTTTGCTGCTCGCTCAGCTGCTTATCGCGCTCAAGCTGCGCCTTTTTATTCTCTTCCACCGCCTCTCTGGCCTCACGGGCCTGAACGCGTGATTTTTTAGCCGTTCTTTGGACTTTGGCCATTTTCTTGCTGGTTACCAAGCCCGCTTTGAGCATCTGCTCTTGTAAGGTGAGTTTTGTCATGTTCGTGTCTGAAGCCGTGGGGTCATGGGGGGATTATACCCGTAATTTTTCAGGCTGCACCAGGTTGCCGGCCCGTACGTTGGCGGTTTGCGCCGCAGGGCAACGGCGGCCAACCGGCCCGAACGCCAGATCATGAATACCGCTCATGTAGTAATGAAATTAAGTCTCTTTCACTCCCTTCGGGACTCTGGCAAAAATAGACCTCATTAACGACAGACAATATGAAATCGGCTGAATAAAAAAAGAGAAAAACAACCCATTGAAATAAATGGATAAATCCAGCCTTCATATCATATAACAGGATACTATAAGACCATGAATAGAGACTTTGCCTTTACGATTAAGAGCAGTTCTTTCGATGAAGATTATAACCCTTCTGAAAGTACGCGTATCACCACCAACTTCGCCAATTTGGCCAGAGGGGAAAACCGCCGGGAGAACCTGCGCAACACGCTGGTGATGATTAACAATCGCTTCAATTCGTTGGCGCATTGGGATAATCCCAAGGCCGACCGCTATTCGGTCGAGCTTGAAATCATTTCGGTTGAGATGCGCGTTGAAGATCAGGGGGCCAGCTTCCCGGTGATCGAAATCCTGAAAACCAACATCATTGATAAAAAAACGCAAAAGCGTCTTGAGGGCATCGTCGGGAATAACTTCTCGTCTTACGTGCGCGATTACGATTTTAGCGTCTTGCTGCCGGCGCACAATAAAAACACGGCGGAGTTCAACATTCCGGATGATTTCGGCGATTTGCACGGCAATATCTTTAAGCACTTCGTCAATTCAAACGCATACCATGAGAATTTCAGCAAACCGCCGGTGATCTGCCTCAGCGTGTCCAGCAAAGACACCTATCATCGGACGGGCAATCAACATCCGGTGTTGGGCGACGAGTATCGGCAAGACGGCGCGTCGCTGACCGACCGGTATTTTAAAAAAATGGGCCTGCAGGTGCGCTATTTCATGCCGAAAAATAGCGTCGCGCCCCTGGCGTTTTATTTCCCCGGGGATTTGCTGAACGATTACACCGATCTGGAGCTGATCGGCACCATCAGCACGATGGAGACTTTCCAAAAAATCTATCGGCCTGAAATTTACAATGCCAACTCGGCGGCAGGGCAATGCTATCAGCCAAGCCTGAATAACCAGGATCATTCATTAACCAAGATTGTTTACGATCGCGAAGAGCGTAGCCAGTTAGCGATTGAGCAGGGGAAATTTACGGAAGAGCAATTTATCAAGCCCTACAAGCCCATTCTTGAGCAATGGTCTGCTCACTACGCGCTTTGATTCACTCAAATACAGGTCATCTATTATGAAAATATTGCTCCCTACCTCGACCGCCGGCAGCTTGCCTAAACCTTCCTGGCTGGCCCAGCCGGAAACCCTGTGGTCGCCCTGGAAATTGCAGAATGAAGAATTAATCGAAGGGAAACAGGACGCTCTGCGCTTGTCGCTGGCTGAACAACAACAGGCCGGCATCGATATCGTCAGCGATGGCGAGCAAACGCGCCAGCACTTCGTCACGACGTTTATCGAACACCTCAGCGGCGTCGACTTCGAGAAACGCGAAGTGGTTAAAATCCGCAATCGCTATGAGGCGAGCGTGCCGAGCGTCGTGGGGGCGGTCGCGCGCCAAAAGCCCGTTTTTGTTGAAGACGCCAAATTTTTACGCCAGCTGACCAAGCAGCCGATTAAATGGGCCCTGCCGGGGCCGATGACCATGATCGACACGCTCTATGACAACCATTATAAAAGCCGCGAAAAATTGGCCTGGGAATTCGCCAAGATCCTCAATCAGGAAGCCAAAGAGCTCGAGGCCGCCGGCGTCGACATTATTCAGTTTGATGAGCCCGCATTTAACGTGTTCTTTGACGAGGTGAATGACTGGGGCATCGCCGCCCTGGAAAGGGCCGTTGAGGGGCTTAAGTGTGAAACGGCGGTACATATCTGCTATGGATACGGCATTAAGGCCAATACCGACTGGAAAAAGACGCTGGGCTCTGAGTGGCGGCAATATGAAGAGGCGTTTCCCAAGCTGCAAACGTCTACTATCGATATCATCTCGCTTGAGTGCCATAACTCGCACGTCCCGATGGATCTGCTTGAACTGATTCGCGGCAAAAAAGTGATGGTTGGCGCCATTGATGTGGCGAATCATACCGTTGAGACGCCGGAAGAAGTGGCCGCTACGCTGCGTAAAGCGCTGCAGTTTGTCGATGCCGACAAGCTCTACCCGTCGACCAACTGCGGCATGGCTCCCCTGCCTCGCCAGGTCGCCAGCGGCAAGCTGAATGCCTTGAGTGCGGGCGCCGAGATCGTGCGCCGGGAACTGCTGGCCAAATAACCTCACCA
>NZ_KV792460.1:0-23142 GCF_001808215.1 Serratia sp. HMSC15F11 | reverse complement strand
CCATCGCCCGCCGCAGGTACCTCCTGCGGTGGGCGATGATCATCAACGCCCTCTCCCCGCAACGTCCCCCTCTGGTGTATACTCGGGTTTCTACGCGATGCCAGCCACAGCGGCCTGAACGGCCCCTCAGCCAGCCCACAACAGCTTAATAACAGTGGAACCCTCATGAGCCCAGATACCGCTCGCATCAGCGAAATCATCGATCGCGCCAAGATCTCGCCTTATCAAATCCTCATCCTCACCCTGTGCTTCCTGATCGCCCTGCTGGACGGCTTCGATACCGCCATCATCGGCTATATCGCCCCGGCGCTGCGCGAAGAGTGGGGCCTGCAGCCTGCGCAGCTCTCCCCCGCCTTCGGCGCAGGGCTGTTCGGCCTGCTGATCGGCAGCCTGCTGTTCGGGCCGCTCGCCGACGCCATCGGCCGTAAACGCGTGCTGCTCGTCGCGGTGCTGGTGTTTGGCGGCTGCACCCTGGCTTCGGCTTATACGCAATCGATAGAATCCCTGACCCTGCTGCGTTTCATCACCGGCATTGGCCTCGGGGGCGCGATACCGACCTGCATTACTCTCAGCTCGGAGTACTCACCGGCGCGCCGCCGCATGCTGATGGTCACCCTGAGCTGGAGCGGCTTTACCGCCGGGTTGGCCCTGGGCGGGCTGCTGGCCGGGCAGATCATCCCGGCATTCGGCTGGCGCGGCGTGCTGCTGGTCGGCGGCATTGCGCCATTGGCGCTGCTGCCGCTGCTGGCCTGGCAGATGCCCGAGTCGGTACGCTTTATGGCCGCCAACGCCAAACATGCCGATCGGCTACGCCGGGTGGTCGAGCGTATCACCGGCCGGCGTTGGACGGGGGGCACCATCGTCGATGACGAGCGCCCGGCACAGGCCAAGTCGCCGATCTCGCACCTGTTTATCGAAGGGCGCGCCGTGCGCACCCTGCTGCTGTGGGCGGCGTTCTTCTGCTCGCTGTTCGTGTTCTACCTGCTTACCAGCTGGCTGCCGACGATCCTCAAAGACGCCGGTTACGATATCGCCCACGCCTCGCGCATCGGAGCGATGGTGCCGCTCGGCGGCACCCTGGGCGCCATCCTGATGGCGCTGCTGATGGATCGCGTCGGCCCCTACCGCGTGCTGGCCGTCTCCTACCTGGGCGCCGCGCTGGTGATCGGCGCGACCGGTTACCTGATGGGCGACGTCTATACGCTGGCCGCCGTTGTGTTCCTCATCGGTTTCGGCGTGGCCGGCGCGCAAAACGGCCTGAACCTGGTCTCCGCCACCCTTTACCCGACCGCAGCCCGCGTGACCGGCGTCAGCTGGGCCATGGCCAACGGCCGCTTCGGCTCGATCGTCGGCTCGATGCTCGGCGCCTGGATGATGACCGCCGCCGGTTCGGCTGAAGTGTTCTTCCTCTGGCTGGCGCTGCCGGCGCTGCTGGGCGCGGTCGCCATCTTCCTGCTCTATCGCCTCAGCCTGCACCGCCGCACACCGCTCGCCAAGCCGGTCGCCGGCGCCTGAACTCGCGGAAAAGAAAAGGCCGAGACGCCATCGGTGACGTCTCGGCCTGTAATGAAAAAAGGGGCCAAGGCCCCCTCTCTGTTATTCCGCCTTGGCGGAAGCGTCTTCGGTGCGATACAGGTGCACGTCCATCTGCGGGAACGGAATGCCGATATTGTTGGCATCCAGCGCGCGCTTGAAGTTTTCCATCAGATCGAAGTACACGTTCCAGTATTCCGCGTTGGTGGTCCAGGAGCGGGTGACGAAGTTCAGGGAAGACGGCGCCATCTCGTTCAGACGCACGGTCACGCCTTTGGCGTGCATGATGCGCTTGTCGGCGGCGATCACGTCGCCCAGCACCTTCTTCACCACGTCGATATCGGCGTTGTAGGCCACGCCCACGACGATATCCACGCGGCGATTCGGCTCGCGGGAGTAGTTGATGATGTTGCCGGCGATGATTTTACCGTTCGGCACCACGATGGTTTTGTTGTCTGCGGTACGCAGGGAGGTGGAGAAAATCTGCACCTGATCGACGGTACCGGCCACGCCACCCAGATCGACATATTCACCCACGCGCAGCGGGCGGAAGATCACCAGCAGCACGCCGGCGGCGAAGTTGGACAGCGACCCTTGCAGCGCCAGACCGACGGCCAAACCGGCAGCACCCAGCACGGCGATCACCGAGGTGGTCTGCACGCCGACGCGCCCCAGCACCGCGATGAAGGTGAACGCCAGCACGCCGTAGCGCACGATCGCCGACAGGAAATCTGCCACCGTGGCGTCGATGCCGCGCAGCTTCATCACGCGGTTCAGCGCATTGCCGACCACGCGGGCCACGATCGAACCGATGATCAGGATAACGATGGCGGCGACGATATTCACCGCGTACTGGATCAACAGATCCTGGTTCTTCACCAACCAGTCGCCGGCACCGTTGATGCCGTCTACTACATTCAAATCTTTCATTTGTGTCGTCCTAACTCAGTCCCTAACGGGAGAAACTCGCAAAAATACACTGGCCTCGGCGGCCAGTAGGAAACCACCGCCTAAGGGTAACCAACATTAAAGGCTCATGCCAACCGTCAGCGTTAAAAATAGCCGAAACCGGCCGCCGCTTCTTCTATGCTGAGAAAAGCGCGTTGGCCATTTCACGACAAGGGATCCGTTAATCATGCACGTTCGCTCTTCGCTCAAACACTATTGGCAAGTGCGGCCCAGGCTGCTGTTTTCCGTCGGCGCCGGGCTGCTGTGCTTTCTGCTGCTGCCCGCCCAGCTCTCGCTGCTGCAGCGCCTGATGATCGGCTGGAATACGCTGGCCTGGCTCTACCTGCTGTTTCTCTGGCGGCTGATGCTGATCAGCACGCCGCAGCACATTCGCCAGATCGCCCGGCGGCAGGATGAAAGCGCCAGTATGGTGCTGACGCTGGTCAGCCTTGGTTGCCTGGTCAGTTTACTCGCGATCCTGTTTGAACTGAGCAGCGCCAAACAGGTGGCCGGCTCTCTGAAGACGCTGCATTTGCTGCTGACCGGCGCCACGCTGGTGGTCTCCTGGCTGCTGCTGCCGACCGCCTTCACCATGCACTATGCCCACCAGTTTTATCGCCAGGGCGCACAGCAGGATCCTTTGCCGCTGCTGTTTCCCGGCAACCTCACCGAGCCGACCTATCTGGATTTCGCCTACTTCTCCTTCACCATTGCGGTGGCGTCGCAAACCGCCGATGTGGCGGTCGGAGCGGCGGAAGTGCGTAAGGTCACACTGCTGCAGTCGGTGATCTCTTTCGCGTTCAACATGCTGATCCTGGGCCTGTCTATCAACGTCGGCGCCGGCCTGCTGGGCTGAAAACGAAAAAGGCTCCCCGCAGGGAGCCTTTTGCATCGTGCAACAGGTGCCAAAGATTACAGAACGTCTACCGCGTTCAGATCTTTGAAGGCCTGCTCCAGACGCGTCACCATGCTGGTCTGCGCTGCGCGCAGCCATACGCGTGGATCGTAGTATTTCTTGTTCGGCTGATCGGCGCCTTTCGGGTTGCCCAGCTGGCCCTGCAGGTAAGCTTCGTTCGCTTTGTAGTACTGCAGGATGCCGTCCCAGGTTGCCCATTGAGTGTCGGTGTCGATGTTCATCTTGATCACGCCGTAACCCACAGACTCTTTGATCTCTGCGTCGGTAGAACCAGAACCGCCGTGGAACACGAAGTTCAGGCTGTTGTGCGGCAGGTTGAATTTCTTGGACACGTAGTCCTGAGAATCACGCAGGATGGTCGGAGTCAGCTTGACGTTGCCTGGCTTGTACACGCCGTGCACGTTACCGAAGGAGGCAGCGATGGTGAAGCGCGGGCTGATGGCGTTCAGTTTTTCGTACGCGTAAGCCACGTCTTCCGGCTGGGTGTACAGAGCGGATGCGTCCATATGGCTGTTGTCCACGCCATCTTCTTCACCGCCGGTGCAGCCCAGTTCGATTTCCAGCGTCATGCCGATTTTGGCCATGCGCTTCAGGTAGGCGCTGCAGATCTCGATGTTTTCTTCCAGAGATTCTTCAGACAGATCGATCATGTGGGAAGAGAACAGCGGTTTGCCGGTAGCGGCGAAGTGCTTCTCGCCGGCGTCCAGCAGGCCGTCCAGCCATGGCAGCAGTTTCTTCGCGCAGTGGTCGGTGTGCAGGATCACCGGCACGCCGTAGTGTTCAGCCATCTGGTGAACGTGGTGTGCGCCAGAGATGGCGCCCAGAATCGCTGCGCCCTGAGGCACATCGGTCTTCACGCCTTTGCCGGCGATGAACGCGGCGCCACCGTTGGAGAACTGAACGATGACCGGCGCGCGCACTTTAGCCGCGGCTTCCAGCACTGCGTTGATGGAGTCGGTACCCACGCAGTTTACCGCTGGCAGCGCAAAGTTGTTCTCTTTAGCAACTGCGAAGACTTTCTGAACGTCATCACCCGTGATGACACCCGGTTTTACGAAATCAAAAATTTTAGACATGTTACTTTGTCCTGTTTCGTCGGCCGTAGATGGATGTAAATCGATGTTTTCACGCCGCGCAGCATTAGCCGCGCGGTATAAAACAAACGGGCGGCTTTCGCCTCCCGTTGTCTGAATTACTGCTTAGCGCGCTCTTCCAGCATCACGACTGCAGGCAGCGGTTTCCCTTCAACGAATTCCAGGAATGCGCCACCGCCGGTGGAGATGTAGGAAATTTTGTCAGCGATACCGAACAGATCGATGGCTGCCAGAGTGTCGCCGCCGCCAGCGATAGAGAAAGCGTCGCTATCGGCGATCGCGCGGGCGACAATTTCGGTGCCCTTACGGAAGTTAGGGAACTCGAATACGCCAACCGGGCCATTCCACAGAATGGTCTTGGCGTTCTTCAGGATAACGGCCAGACGCTCGGCAGAGACGTCGCCCATATCCAGAATTTGCTCGTTGTCCTGGATCTCGTTGGCCTGCTTCACGGTCGCGGTCGCGGTTTCGGAGAACTCGGTCGCGACGCGCACGTCGGTCGGAACCGGGATGTCGCAGGTTTCCAGCAGTTTCTGCGCGTTCGGGATCAGATCCGGTTCGTACAGGGACTGGCCCACGTTGTTGCCCTGCGCCGCCACGAAGGTGTTGGCGATGCCACCACCGACGATCAGCTGATCGGCGATTTTGGACAGGGAATCCAGCACGGTCAGTTTGGTGGACACTTTAGAACCGCCCACGATGGCGACCATCGGACGGGCCGGGTTGCCCAGGGCCTTGCCCAGCGCTTCCAACTCGGCGGACAGCAGCGGGCCGGCACAGGCGACAGGCGCGAACTTGCCCACGCCGTGGGTGGAAGCCTGCGCGCGGTGCGCGGTGCCGAACGCGTCCATCACATACACGTCGCACAGCGCCGCGTATTTCTTGGACAGGGTTTCGTCGTCTTTCTTCTCGCCCTTGTTGAAACGGACGTTTTCCAGCACCACCAGTTCGCCTTCGGCGACGTCGACGCCATCCAGATAATCCTTCGCCAGACGCACTGGGGATTTCAGGTGATCTTTCAGGTAGTTGACCACAGGCAGCAGGGAGAATTCTTCGTTGTACTCGCCTTCGGTAGGACGACCCAGGTGGGAGGTTACCATCACGCGGGCGCCTTGCTTCAGCGCAGCTTCGATAGTCGGCAGGGAAGCGCGGATACGCGCGTCGGAAGTCACTTTACCGTCTTTTACCGGCACGTTCAGATCGGAGCGGATCAGTACGCGTTTACCCGCCAGATCCAGATCGGTCATCTTAATTACAGACATGGTGAACCCTCTTTATTGAATCTCTATAAAATTGCCTGAGCAGCGCGCCAATCACGCCGGCGCCGCCGTACTAGAAACCGCTGGCGGCCATTGCCCGTGTTGTATCCAACATCCGATTGGCAAAGCCCCATTCATTATCGCACCAGACCAAGGTCTTTATCAGGTGCTGCCCGCTGACCCGGGTCTGCGTACCGTCGACGATAGCGCTGTGCGGGTCATGGTTAAAATCGATCGAGACCAATGGTAATTCCGTGTAGTCAACTATACCACGAAATGATTCCCGTGCGGCCTTTTGCAACAGCTGGTTGACCTCCGCCACCTTCACCGCGGCGCTCACGCTGACGCTAAGATCGATAGCCGTCACGTTGATGGTCGGCACGCGCACCGAGATAGCCTCGAAGCGATCGCAAAACTGCGGGAAGATACGGGTGATGCCCGCGGCCAGCTTGGTGTCGACCGGAATGATCGACTGGCTCGCCGCGCGGGTGCGCCGCAAATCCGCGTGATACGCGTCGATCACCGGCTGATCGTTCATCGCCGAGTGAATGGTGGTCACGGTGCCGGATTCGATGCTGTAGGCGTCGTCCAGCAGCTTGATCACCGGAATAATGCAGTTGGTGGTGCACGAGGCGTTGGACACGATACGATGTTCCGCCAACAGCGTCTGATGGTTGACGCCGAACACGATGGTAGCGTCCAGATCGTTGCCGCCCGGATGGGCGAACAGCACTTTCTTCGCCCCCGCCGCCAGATGGGCTTCGCCATCCGCCCGGCTGCCGTACACGCCGCTGCAGTCCAGCACCACATCGACGCCCAGCTCGCCCCAGGGCAACTGCTCCACCGCCGGCTGATGCAACAGGCGAATCGCGTCGTCCCCGACGCTCAGCGTGTCGCACTCTTGCCGCACATCCCAGGCGAAGCGACCGTGGCTGGAATCGTACTTCAGCAGGTGGGCCATGCCCTCGGCGTTCGCCAGCTCGTTGATCGCCACCACGGAGATTTCCGCCCGTCGTCCCGATTCGTACAGTGCGCGCAATACGCTGCGGCCGATGCGGCCAAAGCCGTTTATCGCTATGCGGATGGTCATGCTGCTCCTGAAAAAGGGCCGTCCCCGCCGGGCTGACTCACCGGCGCCGGGCCGGCGCTGACTGGTTGTCTCACTAACCCGCATAGAGTAGTGGATCGCACCGCCCGCTGTGAATCGCCGCGTTTGCATTATTCCCGCGCTTCAGCGGCTTTTCGCCGCCGTCACATCGGCATTTCTGTCGAAGAGCGCTTCAACTGAAACGCTTCAGCTGAGCATAAACCAAAGTTTTGGCAAAAGGAACAGGTGCAACAGTTCCACAAGTAACGGAGGGGAGTTTTACGAGCATAAGATGATCTGGCGCACATTTTTGGCCTCAAGGCCGCGGCGGATTTTCACTCGCCGCCCCCGTTTCGCCATAGTGCTCACGGAAATAATCGCGCAAAAATTCGACCGTCACCCGCACTTTCGCCGACGTTGCCAGCCGGGAAACGTACACCGCCCAGATATTGGCCGGCTGAAAATACTCCGGCAGGATGTGCACCAACCTGCCGCTGTCGATGTTCTCTTTCACGTCCCAGGCGGAACGCAGCGCAACGCCCTGCCCGTCCAGGCACCACTGGTGCACGATTTCGCCGTGGTTCGACGCCAGCGCTCCCGTCACTTTCACCGTCTCTTCGCCGCCCGGCCCCTGCAGCCGCCACAGCCCGAACGGGTGATCGCGCTCCTTGATCACCAGGCAGGCGCGGCCCGCCAGCTCCGCCACGCTTTTCGGCACGCCGTGGCGCTGCAGATACGCCGGCGAAGCGCACAGGATGCGCTGGTTGTCCGCCAGCTTGCGCGCGATCAGATTAGGGGCAATATCGTCGCCGATGCGGATATCCAGATCGAACCCTTCGCTGACCAGATCCACCAGCCGGTCGGACACGTCGAGCCGCAGCTCCAGCTGCGGATACTCCCGCGCCAGCGCCGACAGCGCCGGGGCCACGAAGCGCCGGCCGAAGCCAAAGCTGCTGACCACGCGCAGCATGCCCTGCGGCGCCTGACGCACCTCGGACAGCTCGTCCATCATCTGATCAACATCGTTGAGAATGCGCTGCGCCCATTCGTAGATGCGTTCACCGTCCTCGGTGATCGCCACTCGCCGCGTGGTGCGGTGTAGTAGCGACACGTCCAGCGCCTTTTCCAACAACGCGATGCGTTTGCTGATAAAGGCCGGCGACACGCCCAATTCTTCGGCGGCGGCGGCAAACCCGGCGCGGCGCGCCACCAGCACGAACACCCGCAGGTCACTCAGGATCGGCATATTGTTCATGATTCGTGTTTTATGTTTCACCGTTTTCGAGATTGATTAACAGTTAGTCAATTATAGGATAAGAGTGTTGTCAATCTCCCCTACCTACAAATGAGACCTCTGTATGAGCAAAACTTACAAGATTGCCGCTATCCCCGGGGACGGTATCGGGCGGGAAGTGTTGCCGGAAGGCATACGGGTATTGCAGGCGGCGGCGGCGCGCTGGGATCTGTCGCTGGAATTCGACACCTTCGAGTGGGCCAGCTGCGACTACTACCAGCACCACGGCCAGATGATGCCGGGCGATTGGTTTGAGCAGCTCAAGGGCTTCGACGCCATCTACTTCGGCGCCGTCGGCTGGCCGGATACGGTGCCCGATCACATTTCGCTGTGGGGTTCGCTGCTGAAATTCCGCCGCGACTTCGAGCAGTACGTCAACCTGCGCCCGGTGCGGCTGTTTCCCGGCGTGCCCTGCCCGCTGGCGAACAAACAGCCGGGCGACATCGATTTCTACGTGGTGCGCGAAAATACCGAAGGGGAATACTCCTCGCTCGGCGGGCGGATGTTCGAAGGCACCGAACGCGAGATGGTGATCCAGGAATCGGTTTTCACCCGCCAGGGCGTGGACCGCATCCTGAAATACGCCTTCGAGCTGGCGCAGCAGCGCCCGCGCAAACGCCTGACCGCCGCCACCAAGTCCAACGGCATGGCCATCAGCATGCCGTACTGGGATGAGCGCGTGGCAGAGATGGCGCGCCAGTACCCCGATATCGCCTGGGACAAACAGCACATCGATATTCTGTGCGCGCGCTTCGTGCTGAACCCCGAACGCTTCGACGTGGTGGTCGCCTCCAACCTGTTCGGCGATATTTTGTCGGATCTCGGCCCGGCCTGCACCGGCACCATCGGCATTGCGCCGTCGGCCAACCTGAACCCGGAGCGCAACTTCCCGTCGCTGTTCGAACCGGTGCACGGCTCGGCGCCGGACATTTTCGGCAAGAACATCGCCAACCCGATCGCCATGATCTGGAGCGGCGCGATGATGCTGGACTTCCTGGGCGACGGCGATGCCCGTTACCGCCAGGCGCATGACGGCATCCTGCAGGCGATCGAGCGCATCATCGCCGACGGGCCGCGCACGCCGGACATGCGCGGCGATGCCTCCACCCAGCAAGTCGGCCAGGCGATCGCCGCCCTGCTGCAACGCTAAGCATCACCGATTTTCCTGTGCGGGGCGCCCTTTCGCGCCCTGCTTTGCCACGTCCGTTTTTCCGCTTCGATCGCCGCCGCAAATCCGCTGAAAACCACCGCAGAAAGCACGCCAATACCCCGGCCAAGATCACAACAAATTGTTTACATACTGTGTTTTATCCTTTTACAGATGCCCCAATTGTGGCCCTCCTGTAATTTGTGCACACTCGAAAATGTTAATGAAGAGTAAATACTGCCGGCGGCGTTCTGCCGGGGCGTTTGCTCCTCGCGGTGTAACAAAACAAAGGGTTCAAACCAATAAGGCCCGGGCGCACCCTACGCTTCGCGCACCGGCCCACCACCGATAACAGGAGTTCACTCCCATGCAGAGCAACCCTAAAAAGGATGTCACGCTCATCGCCATCAGCCTGTGCAGTATTGCGCTGATCGCCATTTGCCTGATGCTCTTTCCGGCTCAATCCGCGCTTATCGCCAACACCATTTTCAACGGCGTCACCCGGCTGTTCGGTTCAACCATTCAAATCCTGGTGCTGATCGCCCTGCTGGTGGTGCTGTATCTGGCGTTGAGCAAATACGGCAACATCCGCCTCGGCGAAGGCAAACCGCAATACTCCACGCTGGCCTGGCTGTTCATGTTCATCTGCGCCGGCCTGGGCTCGTCCACCCTGTACTGGGGGGTGATGGAATGGGCGTATTACTACCAGACGCCGGGGCTGAACATCGCGCCGCGCACCCCGAAGGCGCTGGAATACAGCATCAGCTACTCCTTCTTCCACTGGGGCCTGAGCGCCTGGGCAACCTATGCCCTCGCCTCGCTGATCATGGCCTACCACTTCCACGTGCGTAAGAACAAAGGGCTCAGCCTGTCGGGGATCATTTCCGCCATCACCGGCGTGCGCGCCAACGGCCCGATTGGGCGGATGGTGGATCTGATTTTCCTGGTCGCCACCGTCGGCGCCCTCACCATTTCGCTGGTGCTGACCGCCTCCACCTTTACTCGCGGGCTGACGGCGCTGACCGGCATCCCCGACAATTTCGTGGTGCAGGCGACGGTGATCCTGCTGGCGGCGGTGATCTTCTGTCTCAGCTCCTACATCGGCATCGACGGCGGCATGCAGCGCCTGAGCAAAATGGTCGGCTGGGGCGCTTTCGTCTTCGCCGGGCTGGTGCTGCTGGTCGGCCCCACCGAATTCACCATCAACAACACCATCAACGCCATCGGCCTGACGGCGCAAAACTTCCTGCAGATGAGTCTGTTTACCGATCCGATGGGCGACGGCAGCTTCAGCCGCAGCTGGACGGTGTTCTACTGGCTGTGGTGGATTTCTTACACCCCGGGCGTGGCGATGTTCGTCACCCGCGTCTCGCGCGGCCGCAAGATTAAAGAGGTGATCTGGGCGCTGCTGCTCGGCAGCACCCTCGGCTGCTGGTTCTTCTTCGGCTCGCTGGAAAGCTACGCCATGCATCAGTTCATCAGCGGGCAGCTCAACGTGCCGGAGATCCTCAACACCCAGGGCGGCGAAACCGCCGTGCAGATGCTGCTGACGGCGCTGCCGCTCGGCAAACTGTTCCTGGCCGCCTATCTGTTCATCATGATCATTTTCCTGGCCTCGCACATGGACGCCGTGGCCTACACCATGGCCGCCACCAGCACCCGCAACCTGCAGGAGGGGCAAGATCCCAGCCCGATGCTGCGCCTGTTCTGGTGCGTGGTGATCACCCTGATCCCGCTGTCGATCCTGTTCACCGGCGCCTCGCTGGACACCATGAAAACCACGGTGATCCTGACCGCGCTGCCGTTCCTGCTGGTGCTGCTGGTGAAAACCTACGGCTTTGCCCGCTGGCTGAAGCAGGACTACGCGGCCATTCCGGCTCACCTGATCGAAAGCAGCGCGCCGGCGCTGCCCGAGGCGCCGCCGGCCGCCGAACTCTCTGCTCCATCGTCGTATCAACCGCGCCCTATGGCGAAATGACAATAAGAAAAGAGGAAGGTTAACTTATGAGCACTCTGATCCCTGAATTTACCTTACCGAAAGATTTCTGCGCCGACGCCCGCGAGGCCTACACCATTCCGGCCCGGTTCTATACCCACCAGGCGGCGTTCGAGCACGAAAAAGAGCAGGTGTTCGCCACCAGCTGGATTTGCGTGGCGCACCGCAGCGAGCTTGCCCAACCGAACGACTACATCACCCGCGAGATCATCGGTGAAAACATTCTGGTGGTGCGTGGCCGCGACAACGTGCTGCGCGCCTTTTACAACGTCTGCCCGCACCGCGGCCACCAGCTGCTGGCGGGCGACGGCCGGGCGAAAAACGTCATCACCTGCCCTTATCACGCCTGGGCGTTCAAGCTGGACGGCGAACTGGCGCACGCGCGCAACTGCGAAAACGTGCAGAACTTCGATAAGGAAAACTCGCACCTGATGCCGGTGCGGGTCGAAGAGTACGCCGGGTTTATCTACGTTAATCTGGACTCGCAGGCCGGCACGGTGGAAGACCAGCTGCCGGGCCTCGGCGCCAAAGTGCGCGAAGCCTGCCCACAGGTAGACGATCTCAAGCTGGCGGCGCGCTTCGTCACCCGAACCCCGGCCAACTGGAAGAACATCGTCGACAACTACCTCGAGTGCTACCACTGCGGCCCGGCACACCCCGGCTTCGCCGACTCGGTGCAGGTCGACCGCTACTGGCACACCCTGCACGGCAACTGGACGCTGCAGTTCGGCTACGCCCGCCCTTCCGAGCAGTCGTTCAAGTTTGAAGAGGGTAAAGAAGCCAGCTTCCACGGCATCTGGCTGTGGCCGTGCACCATGTTCAACATGCCGCCGCTGGAAGGCATGATGACGGTGATCTATGAGTTCCCGGTCGATGCGGAAACCACCCTGCAGCACTACGACATCTACTTCACCAACGCCGATTTGAGCGACGAACAGCTCAAACTGATCGACTGGTACCGCGACGTGTTCCGCCCGGAAGATTTGCGGCTGGTGGAGAGCGTGCAAAAAGGCCTCAAATCGCGCGGCTATCGCGGCCAGGGGCGCATCATGGCCGACGGCGCCGGCAGCGGCGTCAGCGAACACGGCATCGCCCACTTCCACAATCTGCTGGCGCAGGTTTATCAACCCTGATGCGACGGGGCCCACGGGCCCCCTCCCCCTGACTTGTGAGGTTCTTTGTGAATATTTCCGATCGGGCGCTATTCCGCCAACAAGCCTACATCAACGGGCAATGGCGCGATGCCGACAACCAGGAAACCCTGCCGGTGAGCGATCCCGCCACCGGCCAACTCATCGGCAGCGTGCCCAACATGGCGACGGCAGAAACCCAACGGGCGATCGACGCCGCCCAGCAGGCGCTGGAAGGCTGGCGCGCGCTGCCGGCACAGCAACGCGCGCAGCTGCTGCGCCGCTGGTTCGAACTGATGCTGGAGCACCAGCAGGATCTGGCCAGCCTGATGACGCTGGAGCAAGGCAAGCCGCTGGCGGAGTCGCTGGGCGAGATCCGCTATGCCGCCTCCTTTATCGAATGGTTCGCCGAACAGGCCAAGCGCACCAATGGCGACATCATTCCCTCGCCGAGCGGCGATAAACGCCTGATGGTGCTGAAGCAGGGCATCGGCGTGTGCGCGGCGATCACGCCCTGGAACTTCCCGGCGGCGATGATCACCCGCAAGGCCGCGCCGGCGCTGGCGGCCGGCTGCACGCTGGTGGTCAAACCCGCCAACGAAACCCCTTACTCGGCGCTGGCGATGGCCGAGCTGGCCGAGCGCGCCGGCATTCCCGCCGGGGTATTCAACGTGGTGACCGGCAACTCGCAGGCGATCGGCGCCGAGCTGACCCGCCACCCACAGGTGCGCAAGCTGAGCTTTACCGGCTCCACGCCGGTGGGCAGGCTGCTGATGCGCCAGAGCGCGGACACCATCAAGAAAGTGTCGCTGGAGCTGGGCGGCAACGCGCCGTTCATCGTGTTTGACGATGCGGACATCGATGCTGCGGTGGAAGGCGCGCTGATCGCCAAATACCGCAACGCCGGGCAGACCTGCGTCTGCGTCAATCGGTTCTACGTGCAGCGCGGCGTTTACCCGCAGTTCGCCGAGAAGTTTGTCGCCCGCGTGGCGGCGCTGCAGGTCGGCAACGGCTTCGAACCCGGCGTGCAGATCGGCCCGCTGATCAACCGCAAGGCGCGCGACAAGGTGCTGGAGCTGCTCGATGACGCGCTGAACAAAGGCGCTCAGGTGCTGACCGGCGCCACGCCGCACGCGCTGGGCGGCAATTTCTTCACGCCGACGGTGCTGGGCAACGTACAGCCCGGCTCGCTGTTGCTGGAAGAAGAGATCTTTGGCCCGGTCGCGCCGCTGGTGGTGTTCGATGACGAAGCCGAAGCGATCCGCCAGGCCAACGACACCATCTACGGCTTGGCCGCCTACTTCTACACCCGCGATGCGGCGCGCATCTGGCGCGTTTCGGAGCGGCTGGAGTACGGCATGGTCGGCATCAATACCGGCCTTATCTCCAACGAGGTGGCGCCGTTCGGCGGGGTGAAGCAGTCGGGCCTGGGGCGTGAAGGCTCCGAATACGGCATCGAAGACTATCTGGAGCTCAAATACCTGTGCCAGGCGGTATAACTTTTTCATGCGCGGGGACGCCCGCGCTTTGGAGCCAATGAATGACCAGCTATCAGATGCTTGATGTTCGCGTCGTCGACATCGAACCCGTCACCGCGCAGGTCAAGCGCTTTACCCTGGCGGATCCGCAAGGCCGGCCGCTGCCCGCCTTCAGCGGCGGCAGCCACATCATCGTGCAAATGCAGGACGGCGAGCAGCGTTACAGCAACGCCTATTCGCTGCTGAGCTCACCGTTCGAGCTCGACCGTTACCAGATCGCCGTGCGCCGCGAGTCCCCTTCCAAAGGCGGTTCCGACTTCATGCACGATCGGCTGGCGATCGGCGATACGCTGACCATCAGCACCCCCAATAACCTGTTCGCGCTGGCGCCGGAGGCGCAGCATCACGTGCTGATCGCCGGCGGCATCGGCATCACGCCGTTTATGGCTCATCTGCACGAGCTGCAGCGCAGCGGGCAACGCTATCATCTGCACTACTGCTTCCACAGCGAGGAACACAACGCCTTCCAGCAGCAGCTGACGCAAGCGCCGTTCACCGACAACGTCAGTTGCCATGTCTCCAGTCTTAACGGCCGGTTGGATCTGGCGCGCACGCTGGCCGACGTGGAGCCCGGCGCACATATCTACGTCTGCGGCCCGGCGGCGCTGAACGAGGCGGTTTACCGAACCGCCGCCGAACTGGGCATCGCCCCCGGTCGCTTGCACAGCGAAGCCTTCGCCGCCGAAGACACGGCGGGCGGCGCCTTTACGCTGGTGCTGGCCCGGTCAGGTATTGAGCTTGAAGTGGCGGAAGACATGACCATCCTGCAGGCGCTGGAAAACAGCAAAGCGGCCAAGGTCGAGTGCCTGTGCCGCGAAGGCATTTGCGGCACCTGCGAAACCCGCATCGTCGAAGGGGAAGCCGATCACCGCGATCAGTATCTCAGTGACGAAGAGCGCGCGGCGCAGCAAACTCTGTTGATCTGCTGCTCGCGCGCCAAAGGCAATCGGCTGGTGCTGGATCTGTAAACGGAGCGCTCGCGCCTGCGGGCGTCCTGACTAGGCTTTCGGGAATATCCACAGATGATCGGCCGGCAGGGAGAGCCGGCACAGCGCCCGATCGCGCGCTTCGTGGCCATAGGCGCGCACCACGAAATCCTCGGCCACGGTGCGGAACAGGTACTCCCAGCGATCGCCGAGATACATGCTGGTCAACAGCGGCAGCTCAAGCTGGTTGCCCTGCGGATCTTCGCCCAACCGCACGCGCTCCACGCGGATCACCGCCGAGCCCTCCTGGCCAACCTGCACGCCTTCGCCCGCTTTGCCCCACAGCGCCCAGTCCTTGCCTTCGATGCGCGCCCGATCGCCTTCCAGCGCCACGATCTTGCCCGGCAAGCGGTTGTTGCTGCCCATGAATTCGGCGGTGAACAGCGTGGCGGGCGAACCGTACATCTCCTGCGGCGTGCCCTGCTGTTCAATTTTGCCGTTATTAAGCAGCAGGATGCGATCGGAGATGGCCATCGCCTCATTCTGATCGTGGGTCACCATCAGCGCCGACAGACCGAGCTTGATGATCAACTCGCGCAGGAATACCCGCGCCTCTTCGCGCAGCTTGGCGTCGAGGTTGGACAGCGGCTCGTCCAGCAGGATCACCGGCGGGTTGTAGACCAGCGCACGCCCAATCGCCACGCGCTGCTGCTGGCCGCCGGAAAGCTGATGCGGATGGCGCTTGGCCAGATGCCCCAACCCGAGCTGATCCAGCACCGCCTGCACCCGCTGGGTGATTTCCGCCGAGGCGATCTTACGCAGCTTCAGCGGGTAAGCGACGTTCTCAAACACCGTTTTATGCGGCCACAGCGCGTAGGACTGAAACACCAGCCCCAGGTTGCGCTCTTCGGCGGGAATTTCGCTGCGCGCGCTGCCGTTGTACACCGCGCTGTTGCCGATGACGATCCGCCCCTGGCTTGGTTTCTCCAGCCCGGCCACCGCCCGCAGCAGCGTGGTTTTTCCGCTGCCCGACGGGCCCAGCAGCGAGACCACTTCGCCCCGTTTCAGCTCCATCGACACCCCTTTCAGCACCGGGTTGTCGCCATAGGTCAAATGCAGATTCTCTACCGAAAGTTCAATCATGTAGTTTCACTCCAAAGCGCAAGGCGATCCCCAACCCCAGCACCACCAGCAGGATATTGATGAACGACAGCGCGGCGACGATATCGATAGCGCCCGCGGCCCACAGGGAAACCAGCATCGAGCCGATGGTTTCCGTGCCCGGAGACAGCAGATACACCCCGGTAGAATATTCGCGCTCAAAGATCAGGAACATCAGCAGCCAAGAGCCGATAAGACCGTAACGCGACAGCGGAATGGTGACGTGGCGGGTGATCTGGCCGCGGCTGGCGCCGGCGCTGCGCGCCGCCTCCTCCAGCTCCGGCCCCACCTGCAGCAGCGTGGAAGAGATCAGCCGCAGGCCGTAAGCCATCCACACCACGGTATACGCCAGCCAGACGCTGAAGATGGTGCTGCGCAGCGAACGCAGCCAGACAATCCAGTTAGCACGCAGCCACTCGGCCATCGGCAGCGCCGACAGCCAGCCCTCCTTGAGCGATTTGTCCAGCCACATCGGCAGGAACAGAAACACCCACAGGAATGCCAGACCGGCCAGCAGCCCCGGCACCGCGCGCGGCACCAGCACGCTGTAGTCGAGGAAGCGCGTGGCGCCATCCGGCTTGCGGTGCATGGCGATGCCGATAAACAGGTAGCACGCCACCGCCAACGCCCCGCCGATCACCCCAATCGCCATTGAGTTGACGATGGCGCGCAGCAGGTTGGGCTGCGCCCAGATGGTGCGGAAGGTGTTGATCGACAGCTCGTCCCAAACAGACACGCCCACGCCCCAGTTGGAGATAAAGGCGCGCAGCACCACGCCGATCAGCGGCACGCCGATGGTCACGGTCAGCCAGAACATCACCACCGCGCCGGCCACCCAGCGCCATTTGCCCAGCGGCAGCGCACGGGCCTGCGAGGCTTTGCCCTTGACGGTGACGAAGCGGTTGGCGGTACGCATCAGCCGGCGCTGCAGCATCACCAGCGGAATGGTGATGCAGATCAGCACCACCGCCACCGCCGCCATCAGGTGGTAAGACGGCGTGCCCAGCTTGTTGGTCAACTGGTACAGGTAGGTCGCCAGCACCAGGTTGCCCTCCGGATCCCCCAGCACCAGCATCAGGCCGAACACTTCCAGCCCGAGGAAGAACAGCAGCACTCCGGCATACAGGATAGACGGCCGCACCATCGGCAGACTGACGGCGGTCATGACCTGCAGCGGCGTGGCGCCGGCGGTGCGCGCCGCTTCTTCAACGTCGGAGCCCACGCTGCGCAGCGCCGAGGAGATATACAGATACGCGTGGGGTACGTGCGTCAATCCGGCAATCACCACGATGCTGGCCATCGAATAGATATTCCACGGCACGAAGCCCAGCAGCGCCTCCGCCCACAGCGAGAAGAAACCCACCGGCCCCGCCGCCACCACGTAGCCGAAGCCCAGCACCATCGGCGACACGAAGATCGGCACCAGAATCAGCGGCTCGATGATCCGCCGCCCCGGCAGATCGGTGCGCACCATCAGGAAGGCCAAAATGCCGCCGAGCGGGATGGCGATGATCACCAGCCCGAATGCCAGAATAAAGCCGCTCTTCAGCGCCTTGTAGAAATCAGGATCGGTAAAGATGAACTCGAAGGCCTCCAGGCTGAAGACCTTGGAGGGAGAGAAGAACGGTGCCGAAAGGAAGCTTTGAATGATGATAAACGACAGGGGGACATAGATAACCAGTGCGGTTATCAACACCACCAGGCCGCGCGGCAGGCTCTGCCACTTTCTGCGCCATGCTTGCATAAATGCTCCCTATGGTTGTAAACGCCGACCAAAGGGCGCGCGCCGCTAAGGCAGGCGCACGTCCGAATGCAGTCCCTGTTATTTCGCCGCGGCAGCGCGCCATTGTTTGATGTAGTCGAGGCGTTTGGCCGGCTGCAGGTATTCCAGCAGGCTGTCATCGACCGGAATCGGCTTGAGCGCGTTGCCCAGCAGCTTGGTCATGCCGTCAATGTCGTTCTTGCCTTCGATGTCGTTGCGGATCGAGGGGATATCCGCCTGATTGGCGAGAATATTTTGCCCTTTCTCCGACAGCACGTAGTCGAACCACAGCTTGGCGGCGTTAGGGTTGCCGGCCTCTTTGCTGATGAAGCTCACGCGCGACAGCACCAGGGTATAGTCTTTCGGATAGACGATGCCGAGCGACGGATCGCTCTTGGCGCGGGCCTCGGCGTACGAACCGAGGATATTGAAGCCGATCAGGTTTTCACCGGAGGAGACGCGCTCCATCATGGTGCCGGTGGAGGATTGTACCGCCAGCCCCCCCTTGGCCACGTCGGCCAGCGTTTTGAAGTAGTTAGGATCGGCCTTGAAGTCCTGCACCGACAGCATGAAGCCGACGCCGGATTTTTCGATGTCGTACGTGGTGACTTTCTTCTTGAATTTGTCCGTCTGGCCGGCGATCAGTTTAGCCAGCGCCGCGTGCGAATCCGGCACATCGCCTTGCGGGATCAGGCGTTTGTTATAGATAAACACCACCGGCTCATAGGTGGTGCCATACACCTTATCTTGCCATACCGCCCATTTCGGCAGCTTAGCCTGCTCGGGGGAGGCGTATTCCTGTGCGTAATCGCCCGCCAGTTTCAAAATGGTGTCCATCGACGAGCTCCACACCACGTCGCCGCTGGTGCCGCCGGCCGCCTGCTCGCTGATGAAGCGGTTATACAGTTCGGTACTGTTCATGTCGTTGTATTCCACCTTGATGCCCGGATACAACGCCTCGAACCCCTGGATCAGCGGCGCCGCCGCCTTGGTGTCGGTGGTCGAGTAAATCACCACCTTGCCTTCTTTCTTCGCGCCGTCGACCCGTTTCTGATAGTCGGCGGGGTAGCCCGCCGGGAAGGCCGCATAGGCGGAAACGGAGCACAGTAAGGTGATTGCAGCTACGGTAGCGCTGATTTTTTTCATCATCATCCATCCCCTGATCACATTTAATAAACCAAAAATTAACATATAGTTAATAAGTGTGACGAGGCAACGGCGTTGCTTTGTTATCTTTCGGTTTTGTGATGTTGGCCATTTTTCAGCCAATAAAAAAGCCCGGCAGCGCGGGCTCTACGGCACTTCCTGTTGCAGACTATTCGGCCAGGCGAGAGCGCCGCAGCAGGCGAATTCGCTGTACGATGGCGACCCCCAGCAGCGTCAGCACAAATCCCGCCAACTGCAGTAGCGACAGCGCCTCGCCAAACAGCATGTACGCCTGCAGCGCCGCCGCCGGCGGCACCAGCAGCATCAGCGCGGTAATGCGAGTCAAATCGCCGTGGCGCACCATCCAGATAAACAGCGCGGTGCCGCCCAGCGACAACACGCCGGCCGACCACAGCAGCGAGAACCACAGCGTCGGCGAATGGTCCCAGGCGCCGGAGCCCATCACGGCCGCCAGCACGCCGGTCACGATCGCGGCGCCGAGGTGCTGAATGGCGCCTGCCGCCCGCAGATCGGCCGCCGCCAGCGAAGACTTCTGCACCATGATGCCGATCGTCAGCGCGACGATGCTGCCAAAGCCCATCAGGATCGGCAACAGCGCCATATTGCCGACGTCGATACCGGTCAGCCGAGGGGAGAGCACCAGCGCAACGCCGATAAAACCGACCGCCAGCCCGGCCCAGGAACGCAACCCTATCGATTTGCGCAGCACCAGCGCGAAAATCAGCGCGGTGAACAGCGGCTGCAATCCGCCAATGAGCGACATCACCCCGGCCGCCAGGCCGTTCGCCACCGCCCACCAGCTTGCGGCGAGGTAAACGCCGTTCATCAGCATGCCGGTCAGCAGGTGCATCACGAACTGTCGCCCCTTGGGCCAGGCGCAATGCAGCGCCAGCAGGGCGAATACCGCAGCGGCGATCAAAAAGCGAAAAGTCAGGAAAAGGTTGGGATCGGCATGATCCGCCACCGCCCGCGCGGCAATAAAGCCGGTCGACCATATTAATATCAGGAAAAACGGCGCGATAAATGCCTTTCGCCGATCGCGTTTTTCGCGCTGAGTTATTTCCATATCACTACCTGAAAAATGCGGCTGATGAGTTAATGCGGAACATACTAACCAATTTAACACTGGCTTAACAGCACCGACACCGGCCCCCCAAGCCTGCGTAATGAACACACTTGCGGGAAATAATGACGTTTCAATTTTATATAATTCACCAAGCTTATAATTAATCTCACCCCGTTACGACAATGTAAATTAATTGCTACATCCGGTATAACTATTCCCCTCCTGGCGGCGTTGTCGGAATAATTCCCCTTTGCTAGCCTTCCTGAAGCCACTTAATTAACTGGACTGACTTATGGCCGAAATCACTGATTTTATGAAACTGGATATGCGTATTGGCGAAATTATTTCCGTGGAATATAACGACAAGGCGTTAAAGCCCGCCTATAAGCTGCGCATTGATTTCGGCGAAGAAATTGGCATTAAAAACAGCTCGGCGCAATTATGCGAAAACTATCAGAAAGATGATCTGCTCGGCAAAAAAGTCATCTCCGTCGTTAATTTCCCCGCCAGGCGGGTTGCTGGATTTAAATCCGAAGTGCTGGTACTTGCTGCGGTCACCCGGGATCAAGGCACCGTCTTGCTGAAAACCGATTTCGACGTGGAGATCGGCAGCAAGATTTTATAATCGCCACATCATTCGTGAGGCCTCCGAGAAATGCGACAGTTATCCCTGCTTGATGAAGTTAAGAAGGCGTATCAGGAACACCGTTCAGCCTTTATCCCCGGCGCCACCATGCAAGCGATCCTGCTGGCGCTGGGTGCGCGGCCGGAAGATTTCGCCAAGCTGCAGCAGGTCAGCGGCAATCTGGCGGACGATCCCACGCTGCCTTTCCGCAAGTCCAGAAACGGCCGCTTCTGTTTCGACTTCGATCGCGCCCAGATTGAGCGGCTGGAGTTCCAGCCCTTCGTGCTCTCGGTCGAGGAAGACTTCATCCGTTACGATTCGGGAAAGGTGCGCCACTTTCGCGGCATCAACGACGATCTGCAGTTGAATACGGCATTCCAGGCGCTGATGAAATTCAAAGCCTACGTGATCGATGGCGTGAGCGTGACGCCGCGCGCCCGGCTTAATCAGGAGATCAACAAGTTCGTCTGCACGGTGTTCAACCTGCGCACCGTCACCACGCCGCAGATGCTGGGCGAACCGGCGCTGGAAGGCGTGCACAGCGACGGCGTCGACCACACCATGACGACCTTCCTCGGCTGCGACAACATGACCGACGACAGCGCCAAGACCTTTATTCACGATATGCGCGAAACCAGCGGGATCAAATTCGATCGAGCCCGGCCAGAATGGATTTTGGGCGAAATACAGCATCGGCATTTCCTCGATACCCTGCTGATTGTCGATCATGAACGCAAACACAGCCTCTCACCGGTGGAAGCGCAGGACAAACGCCGGCATTCGACCCGCGATATGCTGATCTTTTTCACCCGCAAACCGGTCGAAGACGGCCACGTCTCTTTCGCGTATGACTCTTTCAAACCGCATATCGAAATCCCGCTGTCGATAGACATGGTGGCGCGCGCGAGCTAACGCGCCGCCGGGCCGGCCGCCATGATCCCTCTGTGCGGCCGGTTCACGCCAGGATAAACAGCGCTGGATTAATCAGGTTTTTGTCGCCGAATTATTATATCCTGCCGGACGAAAATTTTGCGGGCGCTCGCTGCCCTCTGCGCCTGCCCTCTGCAGTTATCCATTCCGCAGCAGGCCGTTTATTTCATGAATACAGGCAGTGCCATACCGTTATGACCAAGAATTTATCCCCGAAAGACATTATCGCCCTGGGCTTTATGACCTTCGCCCTGTTTGTCGGCGCCGGCAACATCATTTTCCCCCCGCTGGTGGGGCTGCAGTCCGGCGAGCATCTGTGGCCGGCCGCCCTCGGGTTTATGGTGACCGCCGTCGCCTTGCCGGTGATCGCCGTGATCGCGCTGGCGCGCGTCGGCGGCAGCATCAGCCTGCTGACCGGCCCCATCGGCCGCACCGCCGGTCTGCTGTTGGCGACCGTCTGCTATCTGGCGCTCGGCCCGCTGTTCGCCACGCCGCGAACCGCCAATGTCTCTTTCGCCCTCGGCATCGCGCCCTTCACCGGCGACGGCGCCCTACCGCAGTTCATCTACAGCCTGCTGTTCTTTAGCCTGGCGATGATCGTCTCGCTGTATCCCGGCCGGTTGCTTGATAACGTCGGCCATATTCTGGCGCCGCTGAAAATCCTGGCGCTGGCCGCGCTCGGCATCGCCGCCCTGGTTTGGCCCGCCGGTGAACCGGTCTCCGCCGTTGGCAGCTATCAGGCATCGGCGTTTTCCACCGGCTTCGTGCAGGGTTATCAAACCATGGACACGCTGTCGGCGCTGATGTTCGGCTCGATTATCGTCACCGCCGCCCGCTCGCGTGGCGTCAGCGACAGCGGCCTGCTGCTGCGCTACACCCTGTGGGCCAGCCTGATCGCCGGCGTCGGCCTGACGCTGGTCTATATCTGCATGTTCAAACTCGGCGCCGGCAGCGGCAGCCTGGTCGAGAGTGGCGCTCAGGATGGCGCGGCAATCCTGCACGCTTATGTGCAACACACCTTCGGCGATCTGGGCAGCGTCTTTATGGCGGTACTGATGTTCATCGCCTGCCTGGTGACGGCGGTCGGCATGACCTGCGCCTGCGCGGACTTCTTCTCTCGCTACCTGCCGCTCTCTTACCGCACGCTGGTGGTTATCCTCGCCCTCTTCGCCATGCTGGTCTCCAACATGGGGCTGACCAACCTGATCCGCGTCTCGCTGCCGGTGCTGACGGCGATCTATCCACCTTGCATCGCGCTGGTGTTGCTCAGCTTCAGCCAGAACCGCTGGCGCAACGCCAAGCGCGTCTTCGCGCCGGTGATCGCCACCAGCCTGGTGTTTGGCCTCGCCGACGGCCTGAAGGCCTCCAGCTTCAGCGGCCTGCTGCCCGTCTGGTTCGATAAGCTGCCGCTGGCCGAACAGGGTCTGGTCTGGCTGCAGCCTACGCTGCTGGTGCTGTTGCTGGCGGCGGCTTATGACCGGTTGCGCAGCGTCGAAAGCGCCAACGCCGCGTCGTAAGCGCGGGTTACGCCCATAAAAAAAGGTTCATCGCGCTTTACCGGGG
>NZ_KV792459.1:0-732 GCF_001808215.1 Serratia sp. HMSC15F11 | reverse complement strand
AACCTGAAACCGTGTACGTACAAGCAGTGGGAGCACCTTCGTGGTGTGACTGCGTACCTTTTGTATAATGGGTCAGCGACTTATATTTTGTAGCAAGGTTAACCGTATAGGGGAGCCGTAGGGAAACCGAGTCTTAACTGGGCGAATAGTTGCAAGGTATAGACCCGAAACCCGGTGATCTAGCCATGGGCAGGTTGAAGGTTGGGTAACACTAACTGGAGGACCGAACCGACTAATGTTGAAAAATTAGCGGATGACTTGTGGCTGGGGGTGAAAGGCCAATCAAACCGGGAGATAGCTGGTTCTCCCCGAAAGCTATTTAGGTAGCGCCTCGTGAACTCATCTTCGGGGGTAGAGCACTGTTTCGGCTAGGGGGCCATCCCGGCTTACCAAACCGATGCAAACTCCGAATACCGAAGAATGTTATCACGGGAGACACACGGCGGGTGCTAACGTCCGTCGTGAAGAGGGAAACAACCCAGACCGCCAGCTAAGGTCCCAAAGTCATGGTTAAGTGGGAAACGATGTGGGAAGGCATAGACAGCCAGGATGTTGGCTTAGAAGCAGCCATCATTTAAAGAAAGCGTAATAGCTCACTGGTCGAGTCGGCCTGCGCGGAAGATGTAACGGGGCTAAACCATGCACCGAAGCTGCGGCAGCGACGCTTAGCGTTGTTGGGTAGGGGAGCGTTCTGTAAGCCGTTGAAGGTGGCCTGTGAGGGTTGCTGGAGGT
>NZ_KV792458.1:0-30813 GCF_001808215.1 Serratia sp. HMSC15F11 | reverse complement strand
CAACCTTCTCCGCCTGCTTCGGCGCCGCATTCCTGACGCTGCACCCGACGCAGTATGCCGAAGTGCTGGTGAAACGCATGGAGGCCGCCGGCGCCCAGGCTTACCTGGTCAACACCGGCTGGAACGGTACCGGCAAGCGCATCTCGATCAAAGATACGCGCGGCATCATTGACGCCATCCTGAGCGGTGAAATCGACAAGGCGGAAACCGTCACCCTGCCGATCTTCGATCTGGCGATGCCGACCGCGCTGCCGGGCGTGAACCCGGAGATCCTCGATCCGCGCAATACCTACGCCAGCCTCGAGCAGTGGCAGGAAAAAGCGCAGGATCTGGCCGAGCGCTTCATCACCAACTTCGACAAATACACCGACACGCCTGCGGGCGCCGCGCTGGTCAGCGCCGGCCCTAAGCTGTAATTCGGTAGCGTTACCTCTTCAGCTAAGGCGCGGATCCCGCGCCTTTTTTTATTTTCAGTGATTGCTTTTTAACCAGTAAGGCGAGAAAATAAGTCAATGCAATCATTGATAGCAAAGGAGGTTTCAATGGCTACTATCACTGTCAGAAATCTGGACGACGAAATCAAAGAGCTGCTGCGTATTTCAGCGGCGAAAAACGGCCATTCCATGGAAGAGGAAGCGCGCATGATCCTAAAACAGGCGCTGGTGAAAAAGCCGCCGCGCTATGGGTTGGGTACCTGGATGCATCAGCACTTCGCCGAGTTCGGCGGCGTCGAGCTGGAGATCCCACCGCGTGACGCCGTGCCACCACGCATCGTCACCTTTGATGATGAAGATGACAACGCATGATTATTCTCGACACCAACGTCATTTCGGAGACGCTGCGCCCCAGTCCGTACTACAACGTCATTAACTGGTTAAATGAAAAGGACAATGACGAGCTCTATCTGAGCGCCATTGTCCTGGCCGAACTGTTCAGCGGCGTCGCCTGCATGCCTGACGGCAAGCGCCAGCGGGATCTCAAGCTCAAATTGGCGGACGCGATTGAATTGAAGTTCGAGGGGCAGATATTGCCGTTTGATGGGCTGTGCGCGATGCAATACGCGGAATTGACGGCAAGGAATCGGCTTCTGGGTAAAGCGATGAGCATGCCGGATACCCAAATCGCCGCCACCTGCCTGTATTACGGTGCCGTCCTGGCCACCCGCAACACCAAAGACTTCCTCCACTGCGGCATCGAGTTAATCGATCCGTGGCAGGCGCCGACCGGCCGTCGGTTGCATGAGGATGCGGCGGAATACTACGTGATGAGCAGGAAGTCCTGACGGGGCCGCAGCAACGCGGCCCGCGCCAAGAGCGTCAGGCATTTTCCCTGGCGGTTTGATGGCCGTTGGCCGACTCTTTTTTCTCCATCGGCAACGGAATATACGCGCGGATCAATAGCCCGCCGCGTTCGCTGGTGCCGATATCCAGTTCGCCGTCGTGCGCGTCGATAATGCGCTGCACGATCGCCAGTCCCAGACCGGTGCCGCTGGTGCTGCGCGCGCTGTCACCGCGTACGAACGGCTGCAACAGATGCTTCAATTCTTCCGGCTTGATGCCCGGGCCGTCATCCTCTACCTGGAACCAGCCGCGCTGCAGCTCGCGGCCGCTGCTGACCTTGATCCAGCCGTTGCCGTAACGCGCCGCGTTCACCACCATGTTCACCGCCGCCCGCTTAATCGACAGCGGATGCACGTTCATCATCAGCTCGCCCGGCGACAGCGCGGTTTCAATTACCCGCTCATAGCCGCTCTCCGCCGCGACCACCTCGCCCAAAATGGCGTTCAGATCGCTGCTTTCGGTCGGCATCTCCTGCCCGGTGCGCAGATAATCGATGAACTGCTCGATGATGGCGTTGCACTCTTCGATGTCTTTATTGATCGACTCGGCCAGATAGCCGTCTTCGGCACTCATCATCTCCGTCGCCAGCCGGATGCGCGTCAACGGCGTGCGCAGGTCATGGCTAACCCCGGCCATCAGCAAGGTGCGGTCATCCGCCAGCTGCTTGACGCCCGACGCCATCTGATTGAATGCGCGAGTCACCGACCGCACTTCGGAAGCGCCATACTCGCGCAGCGGCGGCGGAATGATGCCCTTGCCCACCTGCAGCGCCGCATGTTCCAGCTCCACCAGCGGGCGGTTTTGAATGCGGATAAACAGCCAGGCGCCGCCGATCGCCAGCAGCATGATCGCCAGCGTATAGCGGAACAGCGGAGAGAAGTCGCCCTGGTGGATTTCCGTCAGCGGTACGCGCACCCAGATATCGGGCTGCAGCCAGGTTTTCAGCCACACCACCGGGGAGTTCTTGTTCACCTCCCCCCGCACATCGGTCGGCCCGCCGAGCTGCTGCGCCATCTGCTGGCTGAGGAACTGGTAGTGCTGCGCCCAGCGCAGGCCGCTCTCCTCCGCCGCCGAGTTGGTGTAGAGAGAGATGCCCAGTTCGCGGTAGATCTCACGGCGGAACGCCGGCGGTACTTCCAGCAGCGTGCCATCCTCCAGCTGCAGCCGATCGGTCATCAGCATACGCACTTCGTACGCCAATACCTTGTTGAACTGCTGCAGGCTGGGCAGGATGGCGAAGTTCAGCACCACCAGATAGGTCGTCACCAGGCTGACGAACAGCAAGGTGACGATCAACAACAGGGTTCGGGCAAACGAGCTACGCGGTGAAAAGCGCAATCGCCTCATGCCTTGCTGCCGTCCGGGACGAACACGTAGCCGAGACCCCAAACGGTCTGGATATAACGCGGATGCGCCGGATCTTCTTCCACCATGCGGCGCAGGCGCGAGATCTGCACGTCGATGGAGCGCTCCATGGCGCTGTATTCGCGGCCACGCGCCAGGTTCATCAGCTTATCGCGCGACAGCGGTTCACGCGGGTGGCTAACCAGCGCCTTCAGGACCGCGAACTCGCCGCTGGTCAACGGCATCGGTTCGTCTTCGCGGAACATCTCGCGGGTGCCGAGGTTCAGTTTGAATTTGCCGAATGCGATCACCGCCTCTTCCTGCGAAGGCGCGCCCGGCAGTTCGTTAGCCTGGCGGCGCAGCACCGCACGGATGCGAGCCAACAGCTCACGCGGGTTGAACGGCTTAGGAATGTAGTCGTCGGCGCCGATTTCCAGCCCCACGATGCGATCGACCTCTTCGCCTTTGGCGGTGACCATAATGATCGGCATCGGGTTGCTCTGGCTGCGCAGGCGGCGGCAGATGGACAGCCCATCTTCGCCCGGTAACATCAGATCGAGCACCATCAGATGGAAGGATTCACGGGTCAGCAAGCGATCCATTTGCTCAGCGTTGGCAACGCTGCGAACCTGGAAGCCCTGCTCGGTTAAATAACGTTCTAAAAGCGCGCGCAGGCGCATGTCATCATCGACAACCAGGATCTTATGATTCTCTTGCATGGTATTACTCCCAAAGGCTTTATTGCCTGACTCGAATATTGTTAGAAAACCTTGCCATTTGAGACAGCGTTTAATGGTATGCATTCTAGACGAAATTGTTACAAAGCTTATTCTTTTCCCCATTTATCAACAATTTTCATCGAATGTCGACGGGGGTTCGTCAAAATTTCGCCCTTTATCGGCGCAATGTGGGGCGGCGGCCCAATTTTATGCAATTTCGCCACCGGCGAACCGCACGGTGGCGTTTTGAGGGCGAGTCAGGAAGTCTGCAGGAAACGCGCCAGTTGCCGGCGCAGCTGCCGGTTCTCTTGCTGCAGCGTATCAACCCGGTCGAGCAGCGTCAGCGCCATGGCGATCCCCGGCCAATCCAGATCCAGCTCGGCCCGCAGCCTGCGCGCCCGCTGCAGATGGCTCAGCGCCGGGTAATCGAACTCCCAGCTCGGCTGCGCCGGCTCCAGCGGCACGATTACGCCCAGGCCGACGATTTCGACCAGCTCATCCTCTGAAATCTCCACCCTCTGACACAGTTCCACCACGGTGAATGTGATCTCTTTTTTCATCATGTGCTTTACTCCCATTCCGCGCGCGGGTTGAACGCCGCCTGTTCAGCCAGTTCTCGCCACAGGGCGCTGGCCTTCTCGTTCGGCTTCGGCGGCATCACCACCTTGAGAATGACATACAGATCGCCGGGCTCTTTCTTGCCCGCCAGCCCCTTGCCCTTGACCCGCAGCCGTTTGCCGCTCTGGCTACCGGCCGGCACGGTCAACGCGATTTTGCCGGTCAGCGTTGGCACCTCGATGCTGGCCCCCAGCGCCGCTTCCCACGGGGCGAGCGGCGCCACGATGCTCAGGTTGTGGCCGTCAATCTCGAACAGCGGATGCGGCGCGAGGCGGATGACCAGATACAGGTCGCCGTTCTGGCCGCCGCCCACGCCGGCAACGCCCTGCCCCTTGAGGCGAATGCGCTCGCCGTCGCCCACGCCGGCCGGGATTTTCACGTTCAGCGTTTTGCTGGCTTCGCTCACCTGCCGCCCCAGCTCGTCGTACACCGGCAGCTTGTAGGAGATCTCGCGGCTTTGGCCATGCAGCGTTTCCTCGAGGAACAGCGGCCCCTCCATCTCGAGATCCTGGCCGCGGAAGCCATGCCCGCCGTGCGAGTGCGAAGCGGAGCGGTGCCCGCCCCCCGCACGCCCGCCGAACATGCTTTCGAAGAAATCGGAGAAGTCTTGCGCGTCGGCGCCGCCGCCGTGCCATGAAGCGCTCTGCTGATAGCCGCCGCGATCGCCGCGCGCCTGGCGGCCAAAGTTCGGATCGTTGCGGTGCAGCCGGATCTGATCGTACTCGGCGCGGCGCTCTTCGTCCTTCAGCACCTCATAGGCTTCGGCCAGCTCCTTGAATTTGCTCTCGGCGTCTTCCTCGGTGCTCACGTCAGGGTGATATTTACGCGCCAGCCGGCGGTAGGCCGTTTTGATGGTTTTCAGATCGGCGTTGGGCTCGACGCCCATCGTGGCGTAGTAATCTTTAAATTCCATGCGGTAATACCTTCAATGTGTTGGGTTGTGCGCCAAAATTCCTTGTCTCTCTCGCCAGATATCCTCCTTTCGTCACATTCCTTTTCCGCTATCGCTAAGCATACTCCCGATTGTTAAAAGCTGCGCAAACTGAATAAAAACCGTGCGACAACGTGCAGGCCCGCGCACCATTTCTAAAGCCCTGCGCATTCACGTACACTGTGGCGGTGGCCCCATAAAGATAAATCACGATGAGAACTCAACTGATAACCCGTGAAGGGTATGACAAGCTCAAACAAGAGCTGGATTACCTCTGGCGCGAAGAACGCCCCGAGGTGACCAAGAAAGTGACCTGGGCCGCCAGCCTGGGCGACAGAAGCGAAAACGCCGACTACCAGTACAACAAGAAGCGGCTGCGCGAAATTGACCGCCGCGTCCGCTATCTGACCAAATGCCTGGAGCAGTTGAAGATCGTCGATTACTCCCCGCAGCAAGAAGGCAAAGTGTTCTTCGGCGCCTGGGTGGAAGTAGAGAACGAAGACGGCGAGACCAAACGCTTTCGCATCGTCGGTTACGACGAGATCTTCGGCCGCAAGGATTACATCTCCATCGACGCGCCGATGGCGCGCGCCCTGCTGAAAAAAGAGGTCGGGGACGTCGCCACCGTTAATACGCCGCTGGGTGAGGCACAGTGGTACGTGAACGAGATAGACTACCCGAAGTAAGCTTTCAGCTTTTTCCGAACCGCCGCCAACGCCGCCGCCTGCGCAGTTCTCCACGCCACGGCCGCGCGGCGGCGGCCCGCTCCACTGGCATTTTCCCCGATCAATCCGTATAACTGTCCCCTGTTTATTCACCGTTCTCAATACAGATACCAGACCTATGAATGACCCACTGAGCCGCATTATTGCAACAGAACTGCAGGCCCGGCCGGAGCAAGTCGACTCCGCCATCCGTCTGCTGGATGAAGGTAATACCGTGCCCTTTATTGCACGCTATCGTAAGGAAGTCACCGGGGGCCTGGACGACACCCAACTGCGCCAGCTGGAAACCCGCCTGGGTTATCTGCGTGAACTGGAAGATCGTCGCCAGACCATCCTGAAGTCGATCGATGAACAGGGCAAACTGACCGAACAACTGGCGGGGGCGATCAACGCCACGCTGAGCAAGACCGAACTCGAAGACCTCTACCTGCCGTACAAACCGAAGCGCCGCACCCGCGGCCAGATCGCCATCGAGGCCGGTCTGGAACCGCTGGCGGACGCGCTGTGGCAGGATCCGCAACAGCAGCCGGAACAGCTGGCTGAACGCTACGTCGATGCCGACAAGGGCGTGGCGGACGTCAAAGCCGCCCTCGACGGCGCGCGCTATATCCTGATGGAGCGCTTCGCCGAAGATGCCTCGCTGCTGGCCAAGGTGCGCGACTACCTGTGGAAAAACGCCCATCTGGTGTCCAAAGTGGTCGAAGGCAAGGAAGAAGAAGGCGCCAAGTTCCGCGACTATTTCGATCATCACGAACCGATTTCCCAGGTGCCTTCGCACCGCGCGCTGGCGATGTTCCGCGGCCGCAACGAAGGCGTGCTGCAGCTGGCGTTGAACGCCGATCCGCAGTTTGAGGAAGCGCCGCGCGAAAGCCAGGCGGAGCTGATCATCATCAATCACCTCAACCTGCGCCTGAATAACGCCCCGGCCGACGCCTGGCGCAAGGCGGTGGTCAACTGGACCTGGCGCATCAAGGTGCTGCTGCACCTGGAAACCGAGCTGATGGGCACGGTGCGCGAACGCGCGGAAGACGAAGCGATCAACGTGTTCGCCCGCAACATGCACGATCTGCTGATGGCCGCGCCGGCCGGCATGCGCGCCACCATGGGCCTCGATCCGGGCCTGCGCACCGGGGTGAAAGTCGCCGTGGTCGACGCGACCGGCAAGCTGGTCGCCACCGACACCGTCTACCCGCACACCGGGCAAGCGGCCAAAGCCGCCGCCATCGTCGCGGCGCTGTGCATCAAACACAATGTAGAACTGGTGGCCATCGGCAACGGCACCGCTTCGCGTGAGACCGAGCGCTTCTATCTCGACCTGCAAAAGCAGTTCGGCGACGTCCGGGCGCAGAAAGTGATCGTCAGCGAAGCGGGCGCGTCGGTGTACTCCGCGTCCGAACTGGCGGCGCTGGAATTCCCGGATCTCGACGTGTCGCTGCGCGGCGCGGTATCCATTGCCCGTCGCCTGCAAGATCCGCTGGCGGAGCTGGTGAAGATCGACCCGAAATCCATCGGCGTCGGCCAGTATCAGCACGACGTCAGCCAGAGCCAGCTGGCGAAGAAACTGGACTCGGTGGTGGAAGACTGCGTAAACGCCGTCGGCGTCGATCTGAACACCGCGTCGGTGCCGTTGCTGACCCGCGTGGCCGGCCTGACGCGCATGATGGCGCAAAATATCGTCAACTGGCGCGACGAGAACGGCCGATTCAGCAACCGTGAACAGCTGCTGAAGGTCAGCCGTCTGGGGCCGAAGGCCTTCGAACAGTGCGCCGGCTTCCTGCGCATCAACCACGGCGACAACCCGCTGGATGCTTCTACCGTTCACCCGGAAGCCTATCCGGTGGTGCAACGCATCCTGGCCGCCACCGAGCAGGCGCTGCAGGATCTGATGGGCAACGCCTCCGCAGTGCGCAGCCTGAAAGCGGTTGATTTCACCGACGACAAGTTCGGCGTGCCGACGGTCACCGACATTCTGAAAGAGCTGGAGAAGCCGGGCCGCGATCCGCGTCCGGAGTTCAAAACCGCCACCTTCGCCGAAGGCGTGGAAACCCTCAACGATCTGCAGCCGGGCATGATCCTGGAAGGGTCGGTCACCAACGTCACCAACTTCGGTGCCTTCGTGGATATCGGCGTGCATCAGGACGGCCTGGTGCACATCTCCTCGCTGGCGGACAAATTCGTCGAAGATCCGCACACCGTGGTGAAAGCCGGCGACATCGTCAAAGTGAAGGTGATGGAAGTCGATCTGCAGCGTAAACGCATTGCGCTGAGCATGCGCCTGGATGAGCAACCGGGCGAGGGTTCACCGCGTCGCGGCGGCAACGCGCCTGCCCAGACGCGCGACAACGCCAACCGTTCGGCAGGCGGCAACAAGGCCAAACCGCGCAACGCGGCGCCGGCCGGCAACAGCGCCATGGGCGACGCGCTGGCGGCGGCTTTCGGCAAGAAACGCTAAGTCAGACCAACAGGGCGGAGCCTGCTCCGCCCTTTCCAATGAAGAAAACTTGCGGCATTTTTGACCCGCCTCAATAAACCTTCATCTTTTTATTTCCCGTTCTTGTGTGACCGTCCTCCCATTATTCAGGCAACAAAAACCCCTTCTGCAGCCGTTTATTAACAACTCCGTTAACACGTATTTTTCATCTCGCGAATTGCGAACGAAACACAAATGGTTACCGCTCGCATTACGCCGGAATAATGTTATTGAATTGCCTTTCGGGGGAAATAAATAAAGGGAAAAAACCATCGAAGTTTGCAAACGAGAAAACTAGGCTACAAATACGTAACTGATTTAACTCGCCATTCTCATTTGTTCCCGCTCGCCAGCGGTGGTAAAACGTCATTAATCAAGGCAACGCCATCAAAAACTGTCGTCGCCATAATAATTGGTTACAATACCCTTACTTTTTGTATTGAACGCGGTAATGATAATTACTATTATTTGCGCTCACTTTATTGCATGACCTTATGGATGAATACCGCCGACGGCGTGGCATTTTCGCCGGCAACGTCCAATTATCATCAGCCCGATGTTCATCGGCACCCGGAAGGTTAATCACATGCAGCTTCAACCTAAACGCACGTATAAGATTGTCGGCTTTTCCGGTGAAATTGCGCCGGCCTACCGTCAGAAACTGTTATCGCTCGGCATGCTGCCCGGCTCTTCGTTCGACGTGGTGCGCGTCGCGCCGCTGGGCGATCCTATAGAAATTAAAACTCGCCGCGTCAGCCTGGTGCTGCGCAGGAAGGATCTGGCGCTGCTGCAGCTCGACGGCCAGTCCTGAGCCGGCACGCCCTCCGTTTGCCGACGCGCCCTTGCGCCGGCGCTGTTCTCCTTGAAGACGACACGCTGAACTATGAAAAAACTCACCATCGGCTTAATCGGTAACCCGAACTCCGGCAAAACCACGCTGTTCAACCAGCTGACCGGCGCACGCCAACGGGTCGGCAACTGGGCGGGCGTGACGGTCGAACGCAAAGAAGGCCATTTCACCACCCCGCAGTCCGACGTGCGGCTGGTCGATTTGCCGGGCACCTATTCCCTAACCACCATTTCAGAACAAACCTCGCTCGATGAGCAGATCGCTTGTCACTACATTTTGAGCGGCGACGCCGATCTGCTGATCAACGTGGTCGACGCCTCCAACCTGGAGCGCAACCTCTATCTGACGCTGCAGCTGCTGGAGCTGGGCATTCCCTGCATCGTGGCGCTAAACATGCTCGACATCGCCACAAGCCAGCATATCGATATCGACGTCGCCGCGCTGTCGGCGCGCCTCGGCTGCCCGGTGGTGCCGATGGTCTCCACCCGCGCCGACGGCATCGGCGTGCTGAAACAGATGATCGACAATCACCACATCAACGAACAGCAGACGCTGGTGAACTATCCGCCGCTGTTGCTGAAAGAGGTCGCCACGCTGAGCGACGCCATGCCGCAAACGCTGCCGGCAGTACAGCGCCGCTGGCTGGCGCTGCAGATGCTGGAAGGCGACATCTACAGCCACCGGCTGGCCGGCCCCGCCGTCGCACTGCTGCCTGCGGCCACCCAGGCGTTGCAACAGCAGCAGCAAGAAGACCCGGCGCTGGTGATCGCCGACGCGCGCTACCAGTCTATCGCCGCCCTGTGCGACGCGGTCAGCAACTCGCAGCAGGCGATGCCCAACCGCCTGACCGAGATGCTGGATAAAGTGATCCTCAACCGCTGGCTGGGTGTGCCGATCTTCCTGCTGGTGATGTACCTGATGTTCCTGCTGGCGATCAACATCGGCGGCGCGCTGCAGCCGATCTTTGATATCGGCTCGGCGGCGATCTTCATTCAAGGCATTCAGTGGCTCGGCTACACCCTGCACTTCCCCGACTGGCTGACCGTTTTCCTGGCGCAGGGCATCGGCGGTGGCATCAACACCGTGCTGCCGCTGGTGCCGCAGATCGGCATGATGTACCTGTTCCTGTCCTTCCTGGAGGATTCCGGCTACATGGCGCGCGCGGCGTTCGTTATGGATCGCCTGATGCAGGCGCTCGGGCTGCCGGGCAAATCCTTCGTGCCGCTGATCGTCGGCTTCGGCTGCAACGTGCCGTCCATCATGGGTGCCCGGACGCTGGACGCCCAGCGCGAGCGCCTGATTACTATCATGATGGCGCCGTTCATGTCGTGCGGTGCCCGTCTGGCGATCTTTGCGGTGTTCGCCGCCGCCTTCTTCGGCCAGGACGGCGCCGGGGTGGTGTTCTCGCTGTACATGCTCGGCATTGCGGTGGCGATCCTCACCGGTCTGGTGCTCAAATACACCATCATGCGTGGCGAGGCCTCGCCGTTCGTGATGGAGCTGCCGGTCTACCACGTGCCGCACCTGAAAAGCCTGCTGCTGCAAACCTGGCAGCGTCTGAAAGGCTTCGTGCTGCGCGCCGGTAAGGTGATCGTGGTGGCCAGCATGTTCATCGGCGGCCTGAACAGCTTCTCGTTCAGTGGCAAGACGGTCGACAATATCAACGACTCCGCGTTGGCCTCGGTCTCCAAGGTGTTGACGCCGCTGCTGCAGCCGATGGGCGTCCACAGCGATAACTGGCAGGCCACCGTCGGTCTGGTGACCGGCGCGATGGCGAAAGAAGTGGTGGTCGGCACGCTGAACACGCTGTACACCGCCGAGCACATCAACAAAGAGGCGTTCGACGCCGCCAACTTCAACCTGCTCGATGAGCTGGGCGGCGCGCTGAACGAAACCTGGGACGGCCTGAAAAACACCTTCAGCCTGAGCGTGCTCTCCAACCCAATCGAAGCCAGCAAGGGTGACGGCGAGATGGGCATCGGCTCGATGGGCGTGATGAGCAGCAAATTCGGCTCCGGCATCTCCGCCTACAGCTACCTGATCTTCGTGCTGCTGTATGTGCCTTGCGTCTCGGTAATGGGCGCCATCGCCCGTGAATCGAGCCGCGGCTGGATGACCTTCTCGATTCTGTGGGGGCTGAACGTGGCCTACTCGCTGGCGACGCTGTTCTACCAGGTGGCCACCTTCAACCAACACCCGCAGTACAGCCTGACGGCGATCCTGGTGGTGCTGGCGGTGAACCTGCTGGTGCTGTTCGGCCTGCGCCGGGCGCGCAGCCGCGTTACGGTGCGCCTGGGCAACGCTACGCCGGCGGCCTGTTGCCAGGGCGCCAAGGGGAACTGTCACTGATGGCCGGGCTGCTGCAGGTGCGCGATGCACTGGCGCTGCTTGGCAGCGCTCAGGCGCAGCAGCTCAGCCAATTGCTGGCGACGCCGCTGCCGTTGGTGCAGGCGATGCTGGACCGTTTGGCGGCGATGGGAAAAGTAGAGCGTATCGAACAGGATGACGGCGCCTGTCTGAGCGGCAGTTGCAAAGGCTGCCCGCAGGGCCAGGGGTGCAGCACGGTTTTCTACCGGCTGAAGGCCTAACGATCAGGGGCGCCGCAGCGGCGCCCCTTGCCGTTGAAGGCTTATTGCTTGTCTTTGTAAACTTCAGCGATGGCGCTGAATTTACCGTGCTCGCGGCCTGCCAGGATCACGTAGTATTGACCGCCCTTTTCGTCCGCCAGTTTGGACAGCTCATCCTTGGCATCCATCGGCGAGGTGGTCTGCGCCGTGGTGGTCACGGTGCCGATCTTCTCGTATTTACCCGGGTTCTTATCCAGATCTTCCTTGGTCAGCAGGGTTGCCGCCATGGAGCCGAAAGACACCGAACCCAGCACTGTCGCTGCAATAATCATCTTCAATGATTTCATGACACTAACCTCTCAATGGATAATTTATCTGTTATGAAAGCCGTCAAGAATCCATGCGTAGTACATCAGGCTGCCGCGACATCCTCAGGCCTCGTTGCTTTCCCTGACGGGGCCTGTTTCCCAGAGACGAAACGCCAAAATGAAAAGCGCCGCGCGCGGTCTTTTCATTTTGCAGCCAACGCATTGACTCACTAAGTATCGAACAGCTTTGTCTTTTATCCACCCGGCGGCGTTTTTTTTCGCGCCCTATCGTGCGTTTTCCCGCCGCATTCAATGTGCTGCAATAAACGCTTCGATCATCGTCACAAATTCGTCGGGATGAGAGATAAACGGCGCATGGGCGGCTTTGGCCACGAGCTGCGACGTAGAATTCGGCCAGGCGGCGTCGAGCAGCTCGGCGACCTTGCGCGGCACCAGCCCATCCAGATAGCCGTAAATCCGCAGCAGCGGGAGCTCCAGCGCGGCCAACGGCGCACGCAGATCGGCGGTGCGCAGAATCTCCAGCCCGCCGTTCAACACCTCGACGCTTGGCGTCGGCTGGTTGAGCACCACCGCTTTCAGCTGGCGCGCATCCTGACGCGCGCTCTCGGTGCCCAGCGTCTGCAACGCCAGAAAACGCTCGACGGTGCGCTGGAAATCCAGGCTCAGCTGGTGTTGAAAGCCGCTCAGCACGTCCGGGCGGATCCCCGGCCACTCATCACGGGCGGCAAAGCACGGCGAGGAAGCCACGGTGATAAGCCCTTTGACCCGCTGCGGTTGCATCAGCGCCGCCTGGCTGGCCACCAGCCCGCCGAGCGACCAGCCTAGCCACCAGGCCTGCGACGGGGCGGCCGCCAGCACGATCTCCGTCATCTGCTCCAGCGACAGGGCGCCGAACCCCTGGCTGCGGCCGTACCCCGGCAGATCGACCAGGTGCAGGCGAAAATGCGGCGCCAGTCGCGCCTGAATGCAACTCCACACTTCGGCGTTCAATCCCCAGCCGTGCAGCAGCACAAGATCGCGTTCGCCTTCACCTATTGTTTGCCAGTACAGCGCTGTCATTGGTTATTGTCCTTTCATGCTTATCCGTCTCGGAGGCTCTATGCTATCAATCCGCAGCCGCTGTTGGCTATGCCGACAGCCGTTGAGCCTGATGCGTCATGGCATCTGCAGCTGCTGCCTGCGCCATCTGCCGGCCAGCCCACCGTGTTGCCCGCGCTGCGGGTTGCCCGCCGGGGAGACGCGAACGCCCTGCGGCCGCTGCCTGCAACGGCCGCCGCCCTGGCAACGGCTGGTGTTCGTTGGCGACTACGTTGCGCCCCTCAGCCAACTGGTAAAGAGGTTCAAGTTTCACCACGCGCCCGAGCTGGCACCGGCGCTGGCGCGCCTGATGCTGTTGCGCTGGCAGCTGGCGCGCAGAGAGCAGTATCTGAACAGACCCGACCTGATTTTAGCGGTACCCTTGCATGCATCACGTTGCTGGCGCCGCGGCTATAACCAGAGCGATCTGCTGGCCCGGCCGCTGGCGCGCTGGCTGGGCTGCCCCTATCGGCCCGCCGCCTTGCGCCGGGTACGCAAGACCGCCCAGCAACAGCGGCTGAACGCCGGAGCGCGCAGGCGCAATCTGCAGCGCGCGTTCATCTGCACCGTCTCGGTCGCCGGCCGGCATATCGCCCTGGTGGATGACGTGGTGACCACCGGCAGTACCGTCGCGGAGATCGCGGCGCTGCTGCGGCGGCAAGGCGCCGCCTCGGTGCAGATATGGTGCGTTTGCCGCACGTTGTAGTGCCACGGCAATGGGCGTATTATAACCGACTATAGAAGTCAACTATTGAGCTAATGCTATGATCCGTATAACAGATGCTGCACAGGAACACTTTGCCAAACTGCTGGCAAATCAAGAAGAAGGCACCCAAATCCGCGTATTCGTGATCAACCCGGGCACGCCGACGGCCGAATGCGGTGTCTCTTATTGCCCGCCGGACGCGGTAGAAGCGACGGATACCGAACTGAAGTTCGACAAACTGTCTGCCTATGTCGATGAGCTGAGCGCGCCGTATCTGGAAGACGCCGAAATCGACTTCGTGACCGACCAGCTGGGTTCTCAGCTGACGCTGAAGGCGCCGAACGCCAAAATGCGCAAGGTCGATGACAACGCGCCGCTGATGGAGCGCGTGGAATACGTGCTGCAGTCGCAGATCAACCCACAGCTGGCGGGCCACGGCGGCCGCGTGACGCTGATGGAGATCACCGACGACAACATGGCGATCCTGCAGTTCGGCGGCGGTTGCAACGGCTGTTCGATGGTCGACGTCACGCTGAAAGAAGGCATCGAGAAAGAGCTGCTGCAGAAGTTCCCGGAGCTGAAGGGTGTGCGTGATTTGACCGAGCACCAGCGCGGCGAGCACTCCTACTACTGATTCCCCTTCTTACTTGAAGTTGCAGCGTTGTTGGCTGCGTGCGCGCACCCCAGTCACTTACTTAAGTAAGCTCCTGGGGATTTACGCACTTGCCGCCTAGCTGCAACTCCAATTAATTCGGGTATCCATCATTTGGATAGGGCTACGGTCCTCATCCTTTGTCTTAATACAACGGCACTTGACCGTCACCCCACCGACACCTTGCGCCGCCGTTTGTCCAAATCCTTCAGCAGCCGGTTTATCCGCGGATCGGCGAACATCTCCTCCAGCGTTTGGGTCAGCTTGCGCCGCCAGTTAGGGTACTGGTCACTGGTGCCGGGAATATTGACCGGATCGGCCATGTCCAGCCAGTCTTCCGGCTGCAGGCCGAGCAGGGCGCTGGCGCTGTCGGCGACATAACGCTGCAGGCCGCGGTTAAGCAGCGGGCTCATGCCGAGCAGCGCCGCCCTCTTGCCCACCTTCTGCGGCACGCAGCCATAGCGATGCAACCCGTCAAGCAGCCCTTGCTTGGCGCGTTCCCGATCGGCGAACAGCTCCCGCAGGATCTCCGCGTCCGGATAGAGCCCCAGTCGGTTGCCCAGCGTCAGATCGCCGCTTTGCCAATAGCCGCGCAACGTCGGCAGATCGTGGGTGGTGATGGTCGCCATCGCCTGCACCGGATAGGCCTGCGGCGCGCGGAAATGGTGTTCACCGTCGCTTTCGAAATACAGCACTTTGTAAGAATAGACGCCACTGTCGCGCAGCTTGCCGACGATCTCTACCGGCACGGTGCCGAGATCCTCGCCGATCACCATGCAGCGGTGGCGCTGGCTTTCCAGCGCCAGCACCGCCAGCAGATCGTCCACCGGGTATTTGACGTAGGCGCCGCGATCGGCGGTTTCGCCATAAGGGATCCACCACAGCCGCAGCAGCGCCATGACGTGATCGATACGCAGCGCGCCGCAGCTGGTCATGTTGGCGCGCAAAAGATCGATGAACGGCTGATAACCGCGCGCCGCCATCACGTGCGGATCCATCGGCGGCAGGCCCCAGTTTTGCCCCAGCGGCCCCAGGATGTCCGGCGGCGCGCCGACCGACGCTTTCAGGCAGTACAGCTCGCGGTCGCACCAGGTTTCCGCCCCGCCTTCCGCCACCCCGACCGCCAGATCGCGATACAGACCAATCGGCATCTGCTGCTGCCGGCTCTGCTCAAAACACTGCGCAAACTGCGTGGCCGCCAGCCATTGCAGCCACAGGTAAAAGCGGACCGCGTCCTGATGTTTGTCGCAGAACTGCCGCACCGCTTCGCTCTGCCCCCGCCGATAGCCCTCGGGCCAGGCCGGCCATCCCCACTGGCTGGCGTCTTTGGCCGCCAGGTGGGCATGCAGCGCGTCGAACGCCGCCTGCTGATACAGGCTGTCGCCGCCCTCAGTCACGAACCGTTCGAACGCCTGACGCTGCGCGTCGTTCGGCTTGCGCGCCTGAAACAGCGGGAACGCCAGCTTCAGCGCCGCCAGCTTCAGCTGCATCACGGCGGTGTAATCCACCCACTCCGCGGCGCGCGCCTTGGCCAACTGCTTCTGCGTCGCCGGCTTCTGCCACCAGCGCTGCGCCGCATCGCTGCGCTGGAAATCCTCCACCGCGTTGACGTCGATATACGCCAGATTCAGCCAGCGGCGCGACGAGGGGCTGTAAGGGCTGGCGCTCTCCGGGTTGGCCGGATACAGCGCATGGATCGGATTGAGACCGACGAAGGCACCGCCGCGCTCCCCCACCTGCTCCACCATCAGACGCAGATCGCCGAAATCGCCGATGCCCCAGTTGCGATCGGAACGCAGCGTATACAGCTGAACGCAGGCGCCCCACAGTTTCTTGCCGGTCAGCAAGGCGTCCGGCTCGAAGCAGCGCCTCGGCGCGACGATCACTCGGCATGGCCACTGCCGTGCGCCCTGGCTCAGCGTCAATTGGTGATACCCCGCCGGCAGGTCGCCGGGCAGCGTCAGGGTCTTGCGCGCGCCGACGCGCCCCTGCAGGCATTCGCCGTCTTCACGCTGCAGCGCCCACAGGTAGTCGCCTTCGCCCGCCGGGGTCAGCGCCAGCGGCGCGCCCTGATAGAACACCTTGACCGCCGGCAACGGCGATGCCGCCCCTTCCTGCGCGGCATCGGCCCGGCTCATGGCCGCCAGCAGCTTGCGCTTGGTCTCCGGCTCAATCGCCTGCCGCTTGCCGTGGGCATTGATGAAATCGGCAGCGATCCCCGCCTGCGCTGCCGCCTGATCGATACGCTTACGATCCATTCGCTCTCCTTAACGTTTGGCTTGCCAGATGCGCTGCTGGTAATCGCGAATCGAGCGATCCGAGCTGAACATGCCGACGCGCGCAGTGTTAAGGATAGTCCGCCGCGTCCATTCGTCCCGATCGCGATACAGTTCGTCGACCCGGCGCTGCGCCTGGCAGTACGAGGCGAAGTCCGCCAGCACCAGATAGGGATCGCCGCCTTCCAGCAGGCTGTGCAGCATCATGTCGAACGCGTGCTTGTCGCCGTGGCTGAACGCGCCGCTCGCCAGCTCGTCCAAAATCGCCTTCAGGTGCTTGTCTTTTTTACGGTAGCTGAGCGGATCGTAGCCCTTCGCCAGTATCGCCTTCACCTGCTCCACGGTATTGCCGAAGATAAAGATATTGTCTTCGCCCACCTGCTCGGCGATTTCGACGTTGGCGCCGTCCAGCGTGCCGACCGTCAGCGCGCCGTTCAGCGCCAGCTTCATGTTGCCGGTGCCGGAGGCCTCTTTGCCGGCGGTGGAGATCTGCTCGGAGATATCCGCCGCCGGGATCATCAGTTCGGCCACCGACACGCGGTAGTCGGGAATGAACGCCACTTTCAGGCGATCTTTCACCAACGGATCGTTATTGATCTTCTCGGCCGCCTGGTTGATCGCGTAAATGATGTTTTTCGCCAGGTAGTAGCCCGGCGCCGCCTTGGCGCCGAACAGGAAGACGCGCGGCACGATGTCCAGATTCGGGTTGTCGCGCAGCTGGCGATACAGCGACAGGATGTGCAGCAGGTTCAGGTGCTGGCGTTTGTACTCGTGCAGACGCTTGATCTGCACGTCGAAAATTGCGTCCGGGTCGAGCGTCAACCCCATCACGCCGTGCACGTAATGGGCCAGCGCCACCTTGTTGTCACGTTTTATCTGCTGATAACGCTGGCGGAACGCCGCGTCGTCGGCGAATTTTTCCAGCCCGCGCAACGCATCGAGATCGTTCGCCCATTCCACCTTCAGCGTCTCGTCGATCAGGCCCGACAGCGCCGGGTTACACTGTTTCAGCCAGCGACGCGGCGTGATGCCGTTGGTGACGTTATGGAATTTGTTCGGCCACAGCTGGTGATATTCCGGGAACAGATCTTTCACCACCAGATCCGAGTGCAGCTGCGCCACGCCGTTGACCGCAAAGCCGCTGACCACGCACAGGTTGGCCATGCGCACCTGCTTGTTGTGATGCACCGCCAGTTTGGCCCACACCGCCTCGTCGCCCGGCCAGTGCTTATCCACCTGCTTTTTGAACCTGACGTTGATCTGTTTGATGATTGAGAAATGGCGCGGCAGCAGGCTGCGCACCAGTTTTTCATCCCAACATTCCAGCGCTTCCGGCATCAGGGTGTGGTTGGTATAGGCGAAGGTGTTGCTGGTGATCGCCCAGGCTGCCTCCCACTCCAGCTGGTGTTCGTCCAGCAGAATGCGCAGCATTTCCGGAATGGCGATGGTCGGGTGGGTGTCGTTCAGCTGGATCACTTCGTACTTCGGCAGCTCTTCAATCTTGCGGCCGGCCTGATGGTGCTTGCGCAAAATGTCCGCCACCGAGCAGGCGCACTGGAAATACTGCTGCATCAGGCGCAGGCGCTTGCCGGCCTGATGGTTGTCGTTCGGGTAGAGCACCTTGGTCAGCTTGTCGGCTTCTACGCCCTGCTTCTCCGCCTGCAGGAATTTGCCGTCGTTGAAATCGCTCAGGTTGAACGGATGCTGATGGGTCGCCTGCCACAGGCGCAGCGGCTGCGCCACGCCGTTGCGATATCCCAGCACCGGCAGATCCCAGGCTTCGCCGCGCAGGGTGAAGGCCGGGCGCCACAGTTCACGGCCGTCGGCCTGCTTTTCCAGCTTGCCGCCGATGCCCACGTCCACCGCCAGCGCGGCGTTGTGGCGGAACCACGGGTAGCTCTCGCGCTGCCAGTTATCCGGCGCCTCTTGCTGCTGCCCGCCCTGGAACGACTGGCGGAACAGCCCGTACTGGTAGTTCAGCCCATAGCCGGTGGCCGGCTGCTCCACCGTCGCCATCGAGTCGAGGAAACAGGCCGCCAAGCGCCCCAGCCCGCCGTTGCCCAGCGCCGGATCGGTTTCCTGCTCCAGCAAATCCGCCAGCTTGACGTTCTGCTCCGCCAGCGCCTGCTCGACGGTGTCGTACCAGCCCAGGTTGATCAGGTTGTTCGCCGTCAGCCGGCCGATCAGAAACTCCATTGAGATGTAGTTCACGTGGCGCAGCGGTTTGGCGCTTTTGCGTGGCGCCGGCTGAGCGGCCAACTGCTCGGCCAGCGCCGCACTGACGGCTTCCCACCATTGATGCTGCGTCATCTGCTGTGCGGAACTGAGGCCGAACCGTTGCCACTGGCGGGCAAGCGCCGCCAGAAAAGCATCCTTCTTGAGCGTAGGCTGTGACATAAGGAAAACTCTCTATCCAGTAAGTGGGTCAAATTGCCGCTATCGTGCCGGTGAGAAAGCCTGACGGCATCATCCCGCCTGGGGATTAGCTGGGGAGGAGGATTGGGGCGTAGCTGGAATTGTGATCTCAGGCACTTTTTGACTCCCTTGCAACGATGCAAAAAAGCCCGCCAACGCGTGCGGCGAGCACTGAGAACGTTAACCATGACGTTAGCACAAGTATTCGCACTGCTGAAGTTTTGTCCATGGCCGGAAATGCGATCTGCAACCGCCTCGCCGCGCGCCGGCGCCAAACGTAAAAAAGTGTGATCGATAGCAACTTAACTCCAAGCCGATGCGGAAGCTTGTTGCAATACGTTTAGGGTTGGCAGAAGTTAGGGGGAGCTATTAATTACGAACCATAAAATAATTAGCACCACTCCAATCCCGGCGGGAACCGCGATTTATACCCTGGAATACTATGCTGATCCCATCAAAACTGAGCCGCCCGGTACGGCTGCAAAATACCGTGATCCGCGATCGCCTGCTGGCCAAACTGGCCAGCGCGGGCAACTATCGCCTGACACTGGTCAATTGCCCGGCGGGATACGGGAAAACCACGCTGATCGCCCAATGGGCGGCCGGCAAGGCCGATTTGGGCTGGTATTCCCTGGATGAGAGCGACAACCAGCCGGAGCGCTTCGCCAGCTACCTGATCGCCGCGCTGCAGCAGGCCAGCGGCGGCCGCTGCGTCAAGAGCGAGGCGCTGAGCCAGAAGCATCAGTACGCCAGCCTGTCGGCGCTGTTCGCCCAGCTGTTTATCGAGCTGGCCGACTGGCACCAGCCGCTGTACCTGGTGATCGACGACTACCACCTTATCACCAACGACGCCATCCACGAAGCCATGCGCTTTTTCCTTCGCCATCAGCCGGAAAACCTGACGCTGATCCTGCTCTCACGCACCCTGCCGCCGCTCGGCATCGCCAATCTGCGGGTGCGCGATCAGCTGTTGGAAATGGGTACGCAGCAGCTGGCGTTTACCCATCAGGAAGCCAAACAGTTCTTCGACTGCCGCCTGGCGGCGCCGATGGAACAGCAGGACAGCAGCCGCCTGTGCGACGAAGTCGAAGGCTGGGCCACCGCGCTGCAGCTGATCGCGCTGTCGGCCCGTCAGTCCGCCTCGTCGGCCCAGCTGTCGGCCAAGCGCCTGGCGGGGCTGAACGCCAGTCACCTGTCAGACTACCTGGTGGACGAAGTGCTGGATCACGTCGATGCCGATGCGCGCGCCTTCCTGCTGCGCTGTTCGGTGCTGCGCTCGATGAACGACGCGCTGATCGTGCGGCTGACCGGCGAAGACAACGGCCAGCAGCGGCTGGAGGAGCTGGAGCGTCAGGGGCTGTTTATCCACCGCATGGACGACACCGGCGAATGGTTCAACTTCCACCCGCTGTTCGCCTCTTTCCTGCGCCAGCGTTGCCAGTGGGAACTGGCGCTGGAGCTGCCGGGGTTGCACCGCGCCGCTGCCGAAGGCTGGCTGGCGCTGGGGTATCCGGCGGAGGCCATTCACCACGCGCTGGCGGCCAGCGACGTCAGCATGCTGCGCGATATCCTGCTGCAACACGCCTGGTCGCTGTTCCACCACAGCGAACTGGCCTTGCTGGAGGAGTGCCTCAACGCGCTGCCGTATGAGCGCCTGATCCAAAACCCCAAGCTGGCGCTGCTGCAGGCCTGGCTGGCGCAGAGCCAGCACCGCTACGGCGAGGTCAACACCCTGCTGGAGCGCGCCGAGCGCACCATGCGCGAACAGAAAATCGAGATAGACCAAACGCTGCACGCCGAGTTCGACGCCTTGCGCGCCCAGGTGGCGATCAACGCCGGCAAACCGGAAGAAGCCGAGCGGCTGGCGACCGAAGCGTTGAAATTCCTGCCGCTGTCCAGCTACTACAGCCGCATCGTCGCCACCTCGGTGACCGGCGAAGTGCACCACTGCAAGGGCGAACTGGCGCGCGCGCTGCCGATGATGCAGCAGACCGAGCAGATGGCGCGTCGCCATCAGGCCAACCATTACGCGCTCTGGGCGCTGCTGCAGCAGAGCGAAATCCTTATCGCCCAAGGCTTCCTGCAGGCCGCTTACGAAACCCAGGACAAGGCGTTCGAACTGATCCGCGAGCAGCACCTGGAACAGCTGCCGATGCACGAATTTCTGCTGCGCATCCGCGCCCAGATCCTGTGGTCATGGTCACGGTTGGACGAAGCGGAAGACGCGGCGCGCGCCGGGCTGAAAATTCTGGCCAACTACCAACCGCAGCAGCAGCTGCAGTGCATCGCCATGTTGGCCAAATGCTCGCTGGCGCGCGGCGATCTGGACAATGCCAATACTCACCTGCAGCGCTGCGAAACCCTGCTGCACGGCGCCCATTACCATCGCGACTGGCTGACCAACACCGACAAGTCACGGGTGATCCACTGGCAGATGACCGGCGACACCGCCGCCGCCGCCCAGTGGCTGCGCCACACCGAAAAGCCCGGCATGGCGGACAACCACTTCACGCAGGGCCAGTGGCGCAACATTGCGCGGGTGCAGATTCTGCTCGGCCAGTATGACGAGGCCGGCGTGGTGCTGGATGAACTGAACGAGAACGCCCGCCGGCTGCGGCTGGTGAGCGATCTCAACCGCAACCTGCTGCTCAGCAACCAGCTGTACTGGCTGCAAGAGCGCAAGGGCGAAGCGCAGCAGGCGTTGATCGAAGCGCTGTCGCTGGCCAACCGCACCGGCTTTATCAGCCATTTCGTCATCGAGGGCGAAGCGATGGCGCAGCAGCTGCGCCAGCTGATCCAGCTCAACACGCTGCCGGAGCTGGAACAGCATCGTGCCCAGCGCATTCTGCGCGACATCAACCAGCATCATCGGCACAAGTTCGCGCATTTTGACGAGAACTTCGTCGATAAGCTGCTGACCCACCCGCAGGTGCCGGAGCTGATCCGCACCAGCCCGCTCACCCAGCGCGAATGGCAGGTGCTGGGGCTTATCTATTCCGGCTACAGCAACGACCAGATCGCCGGTGAGCTGGACGTGGCGGCTACCACCATCAAGACGCACATCCGCAACCTGTACCAGAAGCTCGGCGTGGCCCATCGCCAGGAAGCGGTGCAGCAGGCGCAGCAGCTGTTGAAGATGATGGGGTACGGCGCTTAAAAACCCTGATATCCCTCTGGTCTTAAACGCCGCAGAGTTGGTTACAATAGCGGCGTCCCCCAATTACGAGGCAGTCAGCAGTATGGAACAGTTCGAAGCGATCAACGTTGAGCAGGCGTACACCCGCTGGAAAGAGGGCAGCGCCGCCCTGGTCGACATCCGCGATCCGCAAAGTTTTGAAGCCGGGCATACGCCAGGCGCCTTTCATCTCACCAACGCCACCCTGTCGGCCTTTATGCAACAAAACGACTTCGAGCGGCCGGTGATGGTGATGTGCTACCACGGCAACAGCAGCCGCAGCGCGGCGCAGTACCTGCTGCACCAGGGGTTCGACGCGGTCTACAGCATCGACGGCGGCTTCGAGGCCTGGGCCCGTCAGTATCCGCAAGACGTGGAAACCTCTGCCTGATCCCCGCCGCCCGCCGCGCATCGGCGGGCTTCCCCCTTCATTTTTATGCGCGTTTTCGCGGGTTTTTCGCAGATCCGTTTGCCAGCGCTCAGGATTTCGACGTTATAATCGGCCGTCAGGGTCGCCGACGAGCAAGCCGCGGCCAAAATCATTCACTTACGACGGAAGAGCAATGGTTAGAGTAATCGCCATATCCAACCCGCGCCTGGCGCTGGCCTTTGTCGACTATATGGCGACCCAGGGCATCCGGCTTGAGCTGCGCAACAGCGGCGAGGCGGCGGAAATCTGGCTGGCCGACGACGGCCACCTCGAACAGGTGCAACACGAGCTGCAGCAGTTTCTGGTCGATCCGCTCAACCGCCGTTATCAGGCCGCCAGCTGGCAGACCGGCCATACCGACGCCGGCCTGCACTATCAGAGCGAATCCTACCTGCACACCCTGCGCAGCAAGGCCGGGCCGCTGACGCTCGGCGTGATGGTACTGTGCATCGCGGTCTACATCCTGATGCAGGCGCTGGGCGACGACACCGTGATGTACTGGCTCTCCTGGCCGCAGGACAGCAGCCAATACACGCAGCTGTGGCGCTGGGTCAGCCATGCGTTCCTGCATTTCTCCCTGCTGCATATCCTGTTTAACCTGATGTGGTGGTGGTATCTCGGCGGCCAGATGGAAAAACGCCTCGGCGCCGGCAAGCTGTTCGTGCTGGCGGTGGTGTCGGCCTTCTTCAGCGGCTGGGCGCAATCGCTGTTCAGCGGCGCGCTGTTCGGCGGGCTGTCGGGCGTGGTCTATGCGCTGATGGGCTATGTGTGGCTGACGGGTGAACGGGCGCCGGAGCGCGGCCTGATGCTGCCGCGCGGGCTGATGGTGTTCTCGGTGCTGTGGTTGGTGGCCGGATATTTCGATATTTTAGGAATGTCGATCGCCAACGCGGCACACGTAGCCGGTTTAGTGTTAGGGTTATTGATGGCATTTTGGGATACGCGTCATCGCGCACACAACGAACAATAACAGCCGGGAGCTGTGCCCAGCGGGCATAGCGGGCGTTTTAGGGGATTATCGTGAAGCAAACACAGCGTCATGACGCAATTATCGAGCTGGTGCGCCTGCAGGGTTACGTCAGCACGGAAGAGCTGGTGGAACATTTTGACGTCAGCCCGCAAACGATTCGCCGCGATTTGAATGACCTGGCCGACCAGAACAAGATCCAGCGTCACCACGGCGGCGCGGCGCTGCCTTCCAGCTCGGTCAACGCTGCTTATAACGATCGCAAGGTGATGTGGTCGGAAGAGAAAGCCCGCATCGCGCAGCGCGTCGCCAGCCAGATCCCGGACGGCGCCACGCTGTTCATCGATATCGGCACCACGCCGGAAGCGGTGGCCCATGCGCTGATGAACCACAAGAACCTGCGCGTGGTCACCAACAACCTCAACGTCGCCACCCTGCTGACCGCCAAGGAAGACTTCCGTCTGATCCTGGCCGGCGGCGAAGTGCGCACCCGCGACGGCGGCATCATGGGCGAAGCCACCCTGGACTTCATCTCTCAATTCCGCCTCGATTACGGCATTCTCGGCATCAGCGGCATCGATATGGACGGCTCGCTGCTCGAATTCGACTATCACGAAGTGCGCACCAAACGAGCGATTATCGAAAATTCCCGCTGCGTGATGCTGGTTACCGACCACTCCAAATTCGGCCGCAACGCCATGGTCAACCTGGGCAACATGAATCTGATCGACTACCTGTTTACCGACCAGTTACCGCCGCCGAGCGTGATGAAAATCATCGAGCAGTACGACGTGCAGCTGGAGCTGTGCTGATCCGCTGTTAACCTGCGGGGCGCGCCGCCGCCCCGTTTCCTCCCACCCGCCCCTCTTCATCGACAGCCGTTTGCGCGCTCGCGCCATATCCATATCATTTATGTGACTATCATCACCAAACTGTTACCTCTATCACGCCTAAATGTTTTTGTTTGGTTAAGTCTTGGCTTGCTTGTTGGTTTTTGATTACAATCATGAGCGAAAACGAACACGAAAGAGCTATTTCGAACATCTGGAGGAAGATGACGTGGAAACCAAAGACTTGATCGTTATCGGTGGCGGCATCAACGGTGCCGGCATCGCGGCGGATGCTGCCGGGCGCGGGCTGTCGGTACTGCTACTGGAAGCGCAAGACTTGGCCTGTGCTACGTCTTCCGCCAGTTCCAAACTGATCCACGGTGGCCTGCGCTACCTGGAACACTACGAATTCCGTCTGGTGAGCGAAGCGCTGGCCGAGCGTGAAGTGCTGCTGAAGCTGGCGCCGCACATCGCGTTCCCGATGCGTTTCCGCCTGCCGCACCAGCCGCACCTGCGTCCGGCCTGGATGATCCGTATCGGCCTGTTCCTGTACGATCACCTGGGCAAACGCACCAGCCTGCCGGGCAGCAAGGGCTTGCGCTTTGGACCAGAATCGGTGCTGAAGCCTGAACTGAAGCGCGGTTTCGAATATTCCGACTGCTGGGTCGACGATGCTCGCCTGGTGGTGCTGAACGCGCAGGAAGTCGAAAAACGCGGCGGCGAAGTGCGCACCCGCACCAAAGTGACCCGCGCATGGCGTGAAAACGGCCTGTGGATGGTGGAAGCGGTCGATATCGACAGCGGCAAAACCTTCACCTGGCGCGCCAAAGGCCTGGTGAACGCCACCGGCCCGTGGGTGAAAAACTTCTTCGACGACGGCCTGAAGCTGAAATCGCCTTACGGCATCCGCCTGATCAAAGGCAGCCACATCGTGGTGCCGCGCGTGCACGATCAGCCGCAGTCTTACATTCTGCAGAACGAAGACCACCGCATCGTGTTCGTGATCCCGTGGAATGACGAGTTCTCCATCATCGGCACCACCGACGTGGAGTACAAAGGCGATCCGAAGGACGTGAAGATCGACGAGAACGAAATCGCTTATCTGCTGAAAGTGTACAACGATCACTTCAAGAAGCAGCTGGGCCGAGACGACATCGTCTGGACATACTCCGGCGTGCGTCCGCTGTGCGACGACGAATCCGATTCGCCGCAGGCGATCACCCGCGATTACACGCTGGACGTGCACGACGAGCAAGGCAAGGCACCGCTGCTGTCGGTCTTCGGCGGCAAGCTGACCACCTACCGCAAGCTGGCCGAGCACGCGATGGAAAAACTGGCCCACTACTACCCAGGCTGCGGCCCGGCGTGGACCAAAAACGCCACGCTGCCAGGCGGTGACATCGGCGGCGATCGCGACGGCTACGCAGCCAAACTGCGCCGTGCGCACGGCTGGCTGCCGGAAGCCCTGGCGCGCCGCTATGCCCGCACCTACGGCAGCCAGAGCGAGCTGATCCTGGCCGGTGCCAACGGCCTCGGCGATCTGGGCGAAGATTTCGGCCACGGTCTGTATGAAGCCGAACTGCGCTACCTGACCGACAAAGAGTGGGTCGTAGAGCTGGACGACGCCATCTGGCGCCGCACCAAGCTGGGCATGTGGCTGGACGAAGCGCAGCAGGCGCGGGTGAAAGCCTGGCTGGCGGAACACGCGAAAACGAAAGCGCTGTCTCTGGCTTCCTGAGCCGCAGCGTAACGAAAAAAGGGCCGGTTATCCGGCCCTTTTCTTTTTCCATTTGCCGTCCACGTCGCCAACCTCACTAAAGGCGCCAGCCGAACCCCGCGCTTTCACCAAACCACCGCATCGCCCGTTCCCGCAGCGCATTGACCAGGGGCGAGTCGCTGCTGGCGCGCGGCTCAGCCAGAACAATACGCTGTGGCGGCAACGGTTCGGCAATGGGACGGATGGCCAATGGCTGTCCATCGTAGCTGTGATCGCCAAAGGGTCGGGTGTAAGCCACGGCGACACCAAAACCGTTGGCCACCAGACCACGCTGCAATTCGAGGGAGTAGGCCTTACTGAGACGCTGTGGCTGCAGACCGTGGAAGTGGAACAACTCCAGGAAATGCTGTGAGCTGTAGGCTTGATTCGTCAACACCAACGGGTAGTTACAGAGCTGCCGCAGACTGACCTCACCTTGCTCAGCCAATGGGTGATCGGCCGGCAGCAGTGCATGAGCGGACAGTTCACATAACACGGTGCTGCGTATCCGATCCGGCAGGCCGAGATCATAGCTGAGCGCCGCGTCCAACGTGCCGTTGCTTAACTGCTTGCTGATTTGGTCGAAGCCATATTCACGAATCGAGACCCCAATCGCCGGATGACTTTCTTTCAGCCCCCGCAACAGCTGCGGCAGGCAGTAAGGCGCCAAATCTTCAAAACACCCCAACGTCAGCTCACCGGACAAGGTTCTGCGCTCGTCGGCCAGGCGTTCCAGCTCGTGCACGCCGGCAACTATCTGCTGGGCCTTGTCCATCGCGTGTCGCCCAAATGGCGTGAGCGTCACCCCTTGCCCTCGCTGGCGCACAAACAGCGCTTTCCCCATAAGCTCTTCCAATTCATTGAGCGCAGCGGAAACCGCCGGCTGCGAGACATTCAAGTGCTCGGCAGCCTGTGTGATATTGCCGTGGCGAGTCACCGCCAAGGCGCAGCGAATATGGCGCAGCGTAATCTTCATAAAAAAACCTGAGGAGCCAGATCGGAACATATTATTTTATTTTTGGAAGGCTCTGACGAATAGTCCAATGGTGGTCGCCGAGATCATGGCGGCCGTCACAAAGGAGCCATTATGAACCAGTCAGTCACCTCTTTGGTCTCAAAGGACGATGTCGCCACTTTCCAACGCGATGGTGCTATTTGCCTGCGTGGTGCGTTCAAAGATTGGATCGAACCTATCGCCGAAGGCATAGCGCGCAACCAGCGTGAGCCGGGACCATACGCCACTAACGTCGTCACCACCGGTGAACCGGGCGGTTTCTTCGATGATTACTGCAACTGGGAACGCATCCCCGAATTTGCCGCCGTAGTTCGTGAATCGCCCGCAGCCGGTATTGCGGCGGCGGTCATGCAATCTGCCAGCGCGCAATTCTTTCACGACCATGTGCTGGTCAAGGAGCCGGGTACGCAGAAACCGACGCCCTGGCATCAGGACATCCCTTATTATTTTCTCGATGGCGAACAGACCGTCAGTCTGTGGCTCCCAGTTGACCCCGTGCGCGAGGCAACCCTGCGCCTGATCGCCGGTTCCCACCAATGGTCGCAATGGGTATTGCCGTTGCGCTGGAAGGACGACGGTAACTTCTACGAGGATAGCAGCCGTTATCGTCCGGTACCCAATCCGGATATCGAACCCAACATGTCGGTTTTAGAGTGGGAAATGGAACCTGGCGATGCGGTGCTGTTCGACTTTCGCACCGTGCACGGCGCGCGGGGCAACCTGAGCACATCCCGGCGGCGCGTACTTTCACTGCGCTGGTTAGGCGAAGATGTGCGCTATGCCGAACGCCCGGGGAAAACGTCCCCCCCCTATCCCAACCATGGCATGCAACCTGGCCAGCGCCTGCGTCCGGATTGGTTCCCGCAAATCTGGCCTGAAACCTAAGCGCGTCCCACCTGCACAATAAAAGAGAGCCTGACAGCGTCTCAGCCGACGATCAGGCCAAACATCGCTGCTGAGGAGAGAGTTATGTCGTTTCACACCATCTTGCCCGAAGTACACGAGCTGATGCCGCCCATGGTGGCGCTGCGCCAGCACCTGCACGCCCATCCTGAATTGAGCGAAGAAGAGTTCGACACCAGTCGTTTGGTCGCGGACAAGCTGCGCGATTGGGGTTATGACGTCCATCACGGCTTAGCGGGAACCGGCGTCGTCGCGTCGCTGCGCAAAGGACAAAGCCAGCGCATTGTTGGCCTGCGAGCCGATATGGACGCGTTGCCGATCGTCGAAACCAGTGGCCTGCCTTACGCCAGCCGCCACAGTGGCAAAATGCATGCCTGCGGCCACGACGGCCATACCGCTATGCTCTTGGCCGCCGGCCAATGTCTGGCTCAAAGTATCGATTTCGACGGCACCGTGCGTCTTATCTTTCAACCCGCCGAGGAGGGATTCCTGGGGGCGAAGAGAATGGTCGAAGACGGCCTGTTTCAACGCTTCCCCTGCGATGCGGTATTCGCCCTGCACAATTGGCCAGGATTGCCGGTAGGCTGCTTCGGCTTCCTGCCAGGAGCCTTCATGGCCTCGGCCGATACGGTAACGATCCGCATCAACGGCCGGGGTGGCCACGGTGCCATGCCCCACGAAACGGCCGATCCGGTCGTCGCCGCGGCCTCTCTGGTCATGGCATTGCAAACCGTCGTCGCACGCAATCTGCCGCCGTTGGACACGGGCGTCGTTGGGATAGGATCAATTCATGGCGGCAGCAGTTCTACAGTGGTGCCAACCTGCGTAGAACTGGCGATCACCGTCAGAGCGCTGAAGGAAACCACGCGCCACCTGTTGTTGCAACGCATTGAAGCCCTGGCGCATGCCCAAGCCGCAGCCTTTGGCACAACGGCCGAAGTCTCTGTCGATGCCAATGCTTATCCGGTGCTCTATAACCATCCTGAAGAAACCGATCTGGCTCGCTCGGTGGCGCTCTCATGGCTCGGGGAGGATGGCGTGCTTCCCGACATGCAGCCGATGACCTGCAGCGAGGATTTCTCTTTCATGCTGCAGGCCTGCCCTGGCAGCTATCTGATCATGGGCAATGGCCAAGGGACGGAAGGCGGTTGTCCGTTGCATAACCCCGCCTATGACTTCAATGATGCGGCGCTGCCCTATGGGGCCAGTTACTGGGTGAGGCTGGTGAGCACGTTCCTCAAACCCGCCGGCTGATTCATCCCCGACATCGTTCATTCAGACCGGGGGCATTCTGCCCGGCAGCTCAGCCTATGCCTCCCTTGTCTGCAAGGAGAACATCATGACCGCCACTTCCACCCTCTCCGCACCGAGTGCGGGGACGAACCTGTACGCATCGCGCCGGCGAGTCATCGCCGGCACCACAATTGGCAATGCCCTGGAGTTTTTCGACTTCACGGTATTCAGTTTTCTGATGCTGTTTATCGGCCCGCTGTTTTTCCCCGCCGCTTCAGCTTATGGTCAGTTGTTGTTGACCACTGCCACGTTCGGCGTGGGTTTCCTTATGCGGCCGGTCGGCGCGCTGCTAATCGGCTCTTATTCCGACCGCTTCGGGCGCCGCTCGGCGATGGCGCTGACCCTGTTTCTGATGGGATTGGGTTGCGCCATGATGGCTCTGGCGCCAACGTATAAACAAATCGGCATTATGGCGCCCTTGATCATCATGCTGGCGCGTTTGATACAGGGTTTTGCCGCCGGCGGGGAAGTCGGCGCGGCTACCACCTTACTGGTAGAACATGCGCCACCTGCGCAAAGAGGGTTTTACGCCAGTTGGCAATTCGGCAGCCAATCGCTGGGCATTTTTCTCGGCGCCGTCATGGTCGCCGCGCTGGTTGCTGGCCTGGACCAACAGGCGATGAGCGATTGGGGATGGCGAGTGCCGTTTTTCATCGGCATGCTCACCGCACCGGTAGGGTGGTATATCCGCCGCCATCTTGAGGATACCCTCATCATTGGCTTATCCACCCAACAGGCCAAACAACATGCCGCCTGCCGCAGCCCGCTGCGCGAGCTGTTCGGACAACACAAACTGACGTTGGTTAAAAGCGTATTGCTGATGCTGGGCGCTATGGTTTCGACTCAAATCATCGCTTTTTATATGCCGGCCTATGCCGCCCGGGTGCTAGGTCTGCCTACCACCTCCAGCTTGCTGGCAAGCGTCGTCGTGGGGATCACCTGTTTTCTGCTCTCACCTCCGGTTGGCTGGCTGGCGGATCGCTATGGGCGCAAACGGGTGATCTTTTACTCGCGGCTGCTGACGCTGGTGGCGATTGTCCCCAGTTTCCAGTGGCTGAACGCCGCGCCCAGCCTCTTTAACCTACTGCTGATTATCGGCCTGCTATCCATGCTGTTAACCCTACAAACGGTGCCGGGCATTACCATGCTGCCGGAGATGTATCCCAAATCGATCCGCACCACCGGCATGGCGGCAGCTTACGGCATTGGCGTTTCGGTATTTGGTGGATTCGCGCAGTTCTTCGTGACCTGGTTACTGCAGGTGACCGGACAACCCCTCGCACCGGCCTGGTACATGATGACGACGGTCGCCCTGTCCACGCTGGCGCTGCTGTGGATACGCGATCGTACCGGCGAAGATATCGATCGCATCACGAGTGAGGAATTAGCGCCATAGTAAAAGACCACCTCCTGAGGAGGTGGCTT
>NZ_KV792457.1:0-2620 GCF_001808215.1 Serratia sp. HMSC15F11 | reverse complement strand
CCTTCCTTGCCTGTCGGTGGATCCTAACTCCTCCGCTCAACTTACCGCGCTTGACGATCGCCGGGTGGCGCGTGAAATGCGTCAGGCAGCAGCCGACGTGGAAACGCGACGCATTGACGCCGCTCGCGTGGTGGAAGGGCTCAGGACGGAAGCTGAACGCCTGCGCGGGCTGATTGCCGACGGCAAGACGGCGCTGCGTGCTGGCGAGACTGTGAGCCCCGATGCGGGCGTCGCTGCGTTCCTGCTGCCGGATATCGAGGCCGAGCTGGTTGCCGCCGAGGCTGCTGAGGCTGATGTGGCCCGGGAGCGTGACGCGCTGCTGCAGGATGCTGACCGCCGTGATGCGGCGGCTGCGATCGGCCTGTTCAACCTGGCGCACGCCGTGCGCGTACAGCGTATTGAGCAGCTGCTGAAGCTGGCGATGGATGAGGCGACGCTGCTTGCCGAGTCCGACGCGGGGCGCAGTTTGTACCGTACTGTTATCAATCCTGATCGCCGCCTGAACCAGCTGTTCTCCACGCAGGGTGCGATCGAAATTCTGCGCCGCAATCGCGGCATGGAGGCGTAAATGTCTGCATTTTCGATGCTGTGTGACCGGCTTCGCCATGAGGCGACGCTGGCAAAATCTACCGGGGCCGGCGACGCGCTGGCGCAGGTGCTGGAGACGGGCGGTGCTGCGCAGACGTTCGCGCCGATCGGGGCTCCGGTTGCCTCTCCTACGGAGTCGGTTCACCGGGCGCGTGCTCAGTCCATCCAGGATGCGGCGTTCCTGACTGAGATGAAACAGGCGGGCGTGGCTCCTGCCGATCTGGTGATGCTTGACGGCGTGCTGGCCTCCTCTCGCGGACTCCCTGATGCGTCGCGTGCTCCGGCGTTCGCTGCGGTGCGTGCTCAGGTGCAGCAACAGGCGTCTCTCTCCCCTGCTGCCCGGGGTATCAATTGGGACGAGTAAAGCCGATGCCGCGCCACCTGCAGGGTAAGACGCGGATGCCGCTGGCAGGTGGTTGTTACTCTGCTGGCCACCGTCTTGCGCTGATCTCGTTGCTGCCTGTTCTGGAGGCTCGTCCTGGTGACAGGGATGATGGTGAACGATCGAAGCTGGCGCTGTATCAGGAATCGCTGATCAAGGCCGGGCAACCGCACGCGTTCGCGTTACATGAGCCGTCGCTGTATCGCTGGGGGGCGTATCTGAAGAGCCGCCGCGCCCGGTATTTACAGGAGACAGACGCAGGTGTTGCTGCGGCCTCAGACGCGCTTGATCGGCATGCTTTCGGGCGTGCTATTGGTGCGGTCCTGGGGGCTGATGATGAGTGAGTTTGCCGTCTCGCGTCTGGTCATCCCTGAGGTGGTGATCCCTGACGGGGTTGTTGCTGCGCGAAAGGCCAGGGGGATCGCGCAACGTGTCGCAGCTGCTCGCCGTGCTGCTGAACGTCGTGCTGCGCCTACATGGTGCTGGGTGAGACGGGGCGCGTTATGCGCCCTTTTTTTCGCCCTTCGCCTGGCGTGCCTTGCGCCGGAATGCCTTGATCTCTGTCAGGCGGGCTTTGGCGTTTTCGGCCTCCTCCGGGGTTGCTGGTTCGGTGGGGTTGCCGTCCAGGTCGTAGCGCATGCACTGGTCGATGAGGCTCTGCTGGTACGAGCTCGTACCCGTGACAATGCCCAGGATGCGACGGACGGCTTTGCGGTCTGCCTCTGGCGGCATGTTCAGCTCTGCGCCTCGGGTCAGGATCTGCTCGATGATGCCCTTTGCCATGGGGCGACGGTCAACTCCCCGGGTCAGCAAGTCAGGCCAGTGCTCTTTCAGGAATGCTTTGGTCACCCGGTTGGCCAGCGCCTTTTTGGACTTGTTGGCGATCGCGATGTCCTGCTGGCGGCGGTCGTTCTCCTCCTGTCTGCGGATCCCCTCGGCGACCTGTTCAGGCGTCTTTTTCGGCTTTGCCGCTGTGGGCTTCTGTGCGGGCTTCTGCGGGGCTTTCGCTTTTGGCTGTACCTTCGCCTTGCTGGTAGTCCGTTCGGCTGGCTGCGGCTCAGATTTCGCGGCCTTTTCCGGCGGGACGTAGACCGTGCGGTTGCGTCGCTTGATGGTCAGGATCGGACGGGTGGTTTCGGTCATAAATCTCTCTCTGGTCGGTTGGTCCGGATGTGGTCGGCAAGGGCGATCAGGGTGGCGGCGTCGCCGCGGTTCCGATCGATGCGCCGGATGATGTCGTTGATGTAGTCCCAGCGCCCGACGGCGGCAAGGACGGAAAGGGCGAGGCGGTTGAACCGGCTCTCTGGTACCCGGTCGAGGGTCAGGGGGATGCGCTTGCGGGGGCGTCCTGGACCGCGCCCTGTCCCTGGTCTTTTGAGCAGCTGCGGCTGCTCCCCCTGCGGCAAAATAACGGGGATCTTCGCCAGGCTGCGCGTCTCGTTCTGCGCGAACTCGGGCACCGCGATGTGCTCGTCTGTCCATGTCCTGCCTCCGGGCCTGGCTGATGCGCTGGAGTCGCAGGACGGGCAGGAGACGACGATCTCCCGTCGCGGCTTGCCCTTGACCGGTGCCTTGCTGATCACCAGGGGCGCGGCTTTGCAATCAGCGCAGACCGACGATGTCCAGACCGCGTTGTCTGGCAGGGTGGCG
>NZ_KV792456.1:2718-8264 GCF_001808215.1 Serratia sp. HMSC15F11 | reverse complement strand
TTCACGCTAAAGCGCGATGAACCAAAAAAAAGGGCCGAACGGCCCTTTTTTTACGGCTGAGCCGCCGCCGCGCTTTCCGCCACGAAGGAGCCGGTCGCCACCGCGCCGGCGCGGCGGTAGTGGGCCACGATCACGCCGCCGGGCGAGACCACCGATTGGGCCAGCGTAAAGGCCGCCGGCGCCGCGTTTTCATCGAACAGCCGCTTGCCGCCGCCGAGCAGCACCGGGTAGGTGAGCAGGCGCAGTTCGTCCACCAGATCGTTGGCCAGCAGCTGTTGCATCAGCGTGCTGCTGCCCTGCACCAGCAGCACCGGCCCCTGGGTGCGCTTCAGCTCGCGCAGCCGGGCGATGATATCCCGCCCCAGCCACTGGCTGTTTTCCCACGCCAACGTCTCGCCGTGGTGGGTGGCGACATACTTGGTGGCCTGATTGAACACGCGGGCGATGTCGGCGGAAAACGGGTCGGCCTCGTCGGTGATCTGCGGCCAGTAACCGGCAAAAATGTCGTAGGTGCACCGCCCCAGCAGCAGATCGAACGGCGCGGAGAAAAGCTCGGTCATCGTTTCCGCGATGGCGTCATCCCAGTAGGGAGCGGTCCAGCCGCCAAAGCGAAAGCCGCCGCTGCGGTCTTCGTCCGGCAGGCCAGGCGCCTGCATCACGCCGTCGAGGCTGACGAAGGCGCTGGCAATAATCTGTCGCATGGCTGTTTCCTGCAGTTGAGTGCCAGCTGAAAGTTTAGCCGCCGCGCGGCGGCTGCGCCAACCGGCCGCTCAGGGCTGCAGCGCCTTGAGCAGTGCCTGATGGAAACGCGCCGGTTCCTCCATTTGCGGCGCATGGCCCAGCCCGGCGAACTCGATCAGCGTGGCGTGCGGGATCAGCTTCGCCGCCTGTTTGCCCAGCTCCGCGTAGTGGCCGATCCTGGCCTTGACCGCCGGCGGGGCGATATCGCTGCCGATGGCGGTGGTGTCGGCGGTGCCGATCATCAAGGTGGTGGGCGGTTGCAGATCCTTGAACTCGTAATACACCGGCTGGGTGAAGATCATGTCGTAGATCAGCGCCGAGTTCCACGCCACCAGGCGATGGCCCGGCCCGTTGTTCAGCCCGGCCAGCATATCCACCCAGCGATCGTACTCCGGCTTCCAGTTGCCGCCGTAGTAGGTGCGCTGCTCATAGTTGCGGATGCCCTCGGCGGAGGTGTTCAGCTCGCGCTCGAACCATTGATCGACGCTGCGCCACGGCACGCCTTTCGCCTTCCAGTCCTCGAGGCCGATCGGGTTGACCATGACCAATTGCTCCACTGCCTGCGGATACATCAGGCTGTAGCGCGTGGCCAGCATGCCGCCGGTGGAGTGGCCGATGACGATGGCCCGGCTTATTTTCAGGTTCTGCAGCAGGCCGTGGGTGTTTTGCGCCAGCTGTTGGAAGCTGTACTGGTAATGCGCAGGTTTGGTGGAGGAGCAAAAGCCGATTTGATCCGGCGCGATGACGCGGTAGCCGGCCTTGCTCAGCGCCTTGATGGTGTCCTGCCAGGTGGCGGCGCAGAAGTTTTTACCGTGCAGCAACAGCGCGGTGCGGCCGTTGGCGGCGCCTTCCGGCGGCACGTCCATATAGCCCATTTTTAACGGCTGCCCCTGCGAGGTGAAGCTGAACTGCTGCAACGGATAAGGGTAGTGAAAACCCTGCAGCTCCGGGCCGAACTTCGGCGTTTCGGCGGCGGCGGGGAACGCGGCCAGCGTGGCGCACAGCAGCGTGCTACGGGTGAATCTCAGCATCCTGATCTCCTGAAAAACGGGCGATAGCCGAGTATAGCCATAATCAGAGCGTCGGCGCGCCGGCGGTTTCAGATAATTCTGTAATGTTACGGCCCGATCCCAGGCAAGGTTCCGGCCACGGCCTTGTACACAGTGAACGCGGTCACGCCGCGCAACATTAGCGGTGCCTGATGGTTTTATTTCAAGGCTAAGTTATGCGATGCTTAAGCATTATTTATGCAAAAGGATCCTCGCATGTCCGCTTTATCCCGCTGCGCTTTCAGCGAAGGCAGCGTCGCTTTGCCGGAAGGCTATGCCGATCGCACCGTCAACGTGCTGTTGGCCGGCGATGATGTTTCCCCCTCAATCAATATTTCCCGCGATGCGCTGCAGCCGGCGGAAAACCTGGAAGGCTACGTCACCCGCCAGCTCGACGCGCTGGCGCAGGGGCTGAAAGGCTGGGCGTTCAAAAGCCGCGAGCCGGCGACGCTGGGCGATGGATTAACCGCCGGTGAATGGGTGCGCGCCAGCTACCTGCGCGACGGCAAGCGCATCTGGCAAAACCAGGCGGTGTTCGCGCTGGCGGAGGGCCGGGTGCTGGTGTTCACCCTGGCGATGGCGCGCAAGCTGACGCCGCAAGACGACGCGCTGCTGTTGCAGGTGCTGAGCAGCTACCGGGCGGCCTAACGATGAACTCTCCACGTAAAAGGACCTTACGATGACCGAAGCGGCTCGCGTCGGCGATACCATCGGGCATTCCCATGCCCTGGCCGGCATGATTGCCGGCACCATTGTCGGCGGCCTGATCGCCGCCGCAGGCGCATTGGCGGCGGGTGCGCTGTTCGTCGCCGGCCTGGCGGCTTCTTGTGTCGGCGTCGGCGTGCTGCTCATCGGCGCCAGCGTGGCGGTGGGGTATCTCACCGGGGAGGCGGCCACTGCGGCACGCGACGGCATTGCCGACGCCGGTGCCGGTAGCCTGACCCCCAAAGGCAATATCGTCACCGGCTCCCCCAACGTCTTCATCAACGGCAAACCCGCCGCGCTCGCCACCCACAGCCAGGTGGCCTGCAGCGACGACGGCCCGAGCATGCAGATGGCGCAGGGTTCCGACAAGGTCAGCATCAACGGCCAGCCCGCCTCGCGCGTGGGGGACAAAACCAACTGCGACGCGCAGGTGATGGAAGGCTCGCCCAACGTGTTTATCGGCGGCGGCACCGTCACTACCTTGCCGATCAAGCCCGAAGTGCCGGATTGGCTGTATAAGGTCTCTGACCTGACGCTGCTGTTCGCCGGCCTGGTGGGCGGCGTGGGCGGCGCCGCCGGCAAGCTGGGGGCGCTCGGCAAACTGTTGGGCAAGCTGCCCGGCATCAACAAGCTGGCGCGCATCGCCTGCCGCGCCGGCACCTTGATGACCGCCACCGCCGCCGTCGGCATTATCGCCCGGCCGGTGGATATCGTCAGCGGCCAGAAATTCCTCGACGGCGAAGACGATCTCGATTTCGTGCTGCCTTCGCGCCTGCCGGTCGCCTGGCAGCGCTATTGGCGCAGCGGCAACCCCGGCGACGGCGTACTGGGCCGCGGCTGGAACCTGTTCTGGGAGAGCAGCCTGCAGCCGTATCAGGACGGCCTGGTATGGCGCGCGCCTTCCGGCGACTTCGTCGCTTTCCCCAGGGTACCGCGCGGCCACAAAACCTACTGCGAAGCCGAAAAATGCTGGCTGATGCACAACGACGACGGCAGCTGGCAGCTGTTTGACGTCGGCGAACAGATTTTCCACTACCCGCCGCTGGCGGGCGACCAGCCGAGCCGGCTCAGCATGATCACCGACGCCATCGGCAACGCTACCTCGCTGTTTTACGACGACGAGGGGTTGCTGAGCGAACTGGTGGACAGCGCCGGGCAGCGCCTGATGTGCCGCTATGCGCAGGGCCGCCTGCGCGAAGTGGCGCTGCAAACCGCCGAAGGCGAACGGACGCTGGCGCGCTACGGCTACGATGAGCAGGGCCAGCTGACGACGGTGAGCAACCGCGCCGGTGAGGTAACGCGCCGCTTCGGCTGGCGCGACGGGCTGATGATCAGCCACCAGGACGCCGCCGGGTTGCTGAACGAATACCAATGGCAAGAGATCGACGGCGTGCCGCGCGTAACGGCCTACCGCAACAGCGCCGGAGAATCCCTGGAGTTCGGCTATGACTTCGCCGGCGGGCGCCGCAGCGCGGTGCGCGGCGACGGCAAGCGCGTGGAGTGGCGGCTGGATGACGACGACAACGTGGCGCAGTACACCGATTTCGACCAGCGCCGCTACGGTTTTATCTACCAACGCGGCGAGCTGTGCAGCGTGCTGCTGCCCGGCGGCGCGCAGCGCCAGAGCGAATGGGATCCTTACGGCCGCCTGCTGTCGGAGACCGATCCGCTCGGCCGCGTGACGCGCTATCAATATTCGCGCAACAGCGGTCGGCTGTTCGCCGTCGCGTACCCGGACGGCAGCAGCGAAGCGCAGCACTGGGACACGCTGGGGCGCCCGACGCGCTATGTCGATGCCCTGGGCAATGCCACGCTGTACCGCTATCCGGATGACGAAGAGAGCCTGCCGGCCGGCGTGATCGACGCGCTGGGCGGGGAAGTGAAGCTGGAGTGGGACGCCCGCGGCCAGCTGACGCGTTACACCGACTGTTCCGGCAGCGTCACGGCTTATACCTACGATGCGCTGGGACAACTGACGGCGCAGACCGATGCCGAAGGCCACCAGACGCGCTACCGGTGGGATAACGGCGGGCGCCTGCACACCCTGATCCACCCGGACGGCGGCGAAGAGCGCTTTAACTGGAATGCACACGGCCAGCTGGCAGAACATCAGGACGCGCTGGGCAGCCTGACCCGCTGGCAGTACAACGCCCTGGGGCTGCCGGTCAGCATCACCGATCGCATCAACCGCACCCGACGCTATCACTACAGCCCGCAGGGCTGGCTGACGCGGCTGGAGAACGGCAACGGCGGCGAATACCGCTTCAGCTACGATGCGGTGGGCCGCGTGCTGGCCGAAGAGCGCCCGGACGACACTCGCCACTATTATCGCTACGGCGCGGCCGGGCTGTTGGAGGAGCACCGCGAGGTCGGCCTGCCTGGCAGCGCGGGTGAGCTGACGCAGCGCGAACAGCGCTTCCGCTTCGACGAGGCGGGGCAGCTGGTCTGGCGCGGCAACGCCAGCGCGGAATGGCATTACCGCTTCGACGCCATGGGGCGGCTGCGCGAGCTGAACCGCCTGCCAACGGCGAGCGGTGCGGCGCTGGGCATCGAGCCGGACAGCGTGCAGATGCGCTATGACGCCGCCGGGCGGCTGCTCGGCGAACAGGGCGTGAACGGCGAGCTGCAATACCAGTGGGATGCGCTGGCTAACCTGCAGGCGCTGACGCTGCCGCAGGGCGATCGCCTGCAGTGGCTGTATTACGGCTCCGGCCACGCCAGCGCCATTAAATTCAACCAGCAGGTGGTAAGCGAATTCACCCGCGATCGCCTGCACCGGGAAACCGGCCGCAGCCAGGGGGCGCTGCAGCAGCAGCGGCGTTACGACGCCATGGGCCGCCGCAGCTGGCAGAGCAGCGCCTTCGGCCACGACAAACTGACCCGGCCGGAAGACGGCGTGCTGTGGCGCGCTTATCGCTATACCGGCCGCGGCGAGCTGGCCGGGGTGAGCGACGCGCTGCGCGGCGAAGTGCACTACGGTTACGACGCCGAAGGCCGCCTGCTGCAACACCGCGAACCTAATCAGGGCAAACCGGGCGCGCGGCTGGTGTA
>NZ_KV792456.1:0-2698 GCF_001808215.1 Serratia sp. HMSC15F11 | reverse complement strand
CCTTCGGCAAGCTGCAGGGCCAGACGGTAGACGGCGCAGCGCAGCGGCAGGGTGCGCAATACCAGCAGCCGCTGCGCTACGCCGGGCAATATCAGGACGACGAAAGCGGCCTGCACTACAACCTGTTCCGCTACTACGAACCCGAGGTGGGGCGTTTCACCACGCAGGATCCGATAGGGTTACGCGGCGGGTTGAACCTTTATCAGTATGCGCCGAACCCGCTGATGTGGGTGGATCCGTTTGGGTTGACAAATGAGGATGTAACGACATTCTATCATGCTGGTGATATTAAAGGAGCAATAGACCCTTCTTACGGAAACGGACTAAAAGACTTTGATCCAGCAGGCAAAGGTGGATTCTATGTTACGACTGATAGAGCTCAAGCGGAAAGATGGGCTCAGATGAGAACCGACCGAAATATGTCTATAACTCAATTTGATGTGCCAAATTCAGAATTAGCCAAACTTAATATTAAAACGTTTGGTTCAGCAAATGCAGAGTGGGCTGAGTTTGTCACGAAGGCTAGAGCAGGAACTCTTGCACATTCATATGATGCCGTGAGTGGTCCCATGCTATTGAATTTAAAAGACTTTAGGAGAGGGGGTAAACCTAGGGCTGGTGGCTCACAATTTGCAATATATAGTGATAAAGCAGCAACAACATTCAATAAATACAAATCAGGATGTAAGTAACATGATTGAAAGAAATGAACTAAGAGATGGACTGGTATTTGTTAATGAATCTAATAAAAATGAAAGTGTTATCATGAATTTTTATTCTTGGGTCCATATTATTTATGGAGTGATTATTTTTTATGGAAGAAAAAGTGAAGAGGAAGCAAATTATATAATTAGCAATACACCTATGTTTACAACACCACCCAAGAATTTCATGGAGGCCTGTATGTTAGGTCATGAGGATGAATATTATTGGGGTATGGTAATGTCACATGGTGATAGATATTTTGAGAAGGGTTTTCCTCGTACAGCACCGGATGATTATTTTGAATGGGAGGATAGTTATATAAAAGATCACAAGCTCGAGAGAAACACTCTAGTTTTTAATGATTAAAACAAGTGATGTTGTTAGAACCGGCAGCTCTCAGTCGGTTCTAAATGTCTAGAATGAAACGTATCTAAAAGATCAGGTTTAATAATTTTGAAATATCCATCTGTACACATCGATAAATCACTTAATATTACGATATCTAACATGATTGATTTTAACGCTAGGATTGTGTCGGGTGCTTCTATAGGTAATATCAATCTAAATGAAAATATTTCATTATATATTAATGAAATGCACTCCAGATTTAGCGTTAAGGTTAAAAAACACTTCCTACCTGACAGGAGTGAGCGAAAGTCATATACAGTCGACAATACCTTGACCGTCGTAACTGATAAAGACGGTGTCATTTTGTCACTTGGATGTAATGCTCATTATCAAGGTGGCTACAATGGAATCATATTCCCAGGAGTGAAAATAATAGATATAATCAAGCTGACGACATCACAGAAAATATACAATGGTTCAATCATTATTAATGATGACTTTGGTGTTTCGTTTATCCTCCCACCTCCATATGATGAGATCGCCGATGCGATAAACTATATTCCTGCTGGGGTGATAATAAACGAAATTTTCATATCTGATTTTTCATTCTGGCGTTAGCTTATGGAGTATATGAGTAAGTTTAGTGGACATGTAATTAAATTTGGGGTGAGTGATATAGTTGTCACTGGCTACATAGATTCGGATACGCCGCCGGTTTTTCACCCGATGTATGACAGGATTTACTTTATATCAGGTGAAGTTATATTTGAATTTTACATTGATGATGATGGAGTTGTTAATTCACATTTAGTTGAAAACATCTCTCCGTGGTTTGAAGTAGATGTGGATGATCAATTTTCCATGATGTCAATCTATTCACAAGCTTTTAAAACTGAACGGGAAGTTAAGATAATTGCAGTGAATTGTAGTGAAGAACCGTTCTCAGTTTTTATCGTCAGGTATAAAAATGGTGACAATGGAAATTCACTGTATTTAGAGCCAAAGAGTTTTTTTGGTTTTTTGATTTCATAGAAAAAACCATGGAATGATTAGGAGTTCAATGTGAGCAAGGAATTAAAGCTTGATGTTATGAATAACAAAAATGACTTGATTGAAGGGACTTTTTGCCACTCGCTTTTTGAGAGGTCGTTCTTTGATGAAAAGCTATTAAGTGACTTAATAAATAATTCAGAGGCGTTTTTAAAAGAAAACGAATGTGATAAGGATGTTTTAAATTTGCTATCATGGGTTGTCAATGGTGTTGATCAGTGTTTTACATCCCATAATGATAAGAATGACTATTATTCAATTGAAAACTATTCTGTGAATTTGGAGAAAAAATGGTGGGAAGTGTGGCGACCTGAAATTAATGAAATAGTCAATGGTGATAAAGATTGTTAGAGTTTTATAACAAATTTGAGCAACATTGAATATGAGGTGTAAGGTAGAGGCTTGAAAAGGAGATATTCTGTTCTTTAAAAATAAAAAAGGAAGAGTAAAAACATTAGATTGTTAGTTGCATCAAAAGCCGCCTGCTGCAACACCGCGAACCCAATCAGGGCAAACCGGGCGCGCGGCTGGTGTACGATCTGGCGGATAACCTGCTGGGCGAACGCAGCCCGCAGAGCGACATCGACGCGCACCT
>NZ_KV792455.1:0-692 GCF_001808215.1 Serratia sp. HMSC15F11 | reverse complement strand
AATATCTTTAGGTAAGGAGGTGATCCAACCGCAGGTTCCCCTACGGTTACCTTGTTACGACTTCACCCCAGTCATGAATCACAAAGTGGTAAGCGCCCTCCCGAAGGTTAAGCTACCTACTTCTTTTGCAACCCACTCCCATGGTGTGACGGGCGGTGTGTACAAGGCCCGGGAACGTATTCACCGTAGCATTCTGATCTACGATTACTAGCGATTCCGACTTCATGGAGTCGAGTTGCAGACTCCAATCCGGACTACGACATACTTTATGAGGTCCGCTTGCTCTCGCGAGGTCGCTTCTCTTTGTATATGCCATTGTAGCACGTGTGTAGCCCTACTCGTAAGGGCCATGATGACTTGACGTCATCCCCACCTTCCTCCAGTTTATCACTGGCAGTCTCCTTTGAGTTCCCGGCCGAACCGCTGGCAACAAAGGATAAGGGTTGCGCTCGTTGCGGGACTTAACCCAACATTTCACAACACGAGCTGACGACAGCCATGCAGCACCTGTCTCAGAGTTCCCGAAGGCACCAATCCATCTCTGGAAAGTTCTCTGGATGTCAAGAGTAGGTAAGGTTCTTCGCGTTGCATCGAATTAAACCACATGCTCCACCGCTTGTGCGGGCCCCCGTCAATTCATTTGAGTTTTAACCTTGCGGCCGTACCCCCCAGGCGGTCGATTTAACGCGTTA
>NZ_KV792454.1:0-566 GCF_001808215.1 Serratia sp. HMSC15F11 | reverse complement strand
GGCGGGATTCTTTCCGCCGTTATGATGGCAGTGACTGTTGCCGCAGCCTTACATACTGGTGGAATTGCGGTAGGCTGGGCGGCTGTTGGCTGGGGTGCTGCTGCTGGTGCCGCTAGTCTTATTATGACTTCAATGATGACTTCTTTACCGGGCAACATGAAAGGCTATGGGGATAGTGCCAGTACTCCCAATCGAACAACAAGCCCGCAAACAGGTTTACCGATTGTGTATGGCGGTCAGATGCCACACAAAGATACTAGTAATGGTTCATTCGTTTTTCTTGGTTCTATTGTGCCTTGGTTCAATGTGAAAGATAATGATTCTCAATATCTCTTTACCGAACATACAATTGCTTACGCGGGCGTACAAAAGTATATCAACCAGATCTATATTGATAATGATCCAATTCTAATTGATGGTTCACCAATTACTGAAGATGGTATTGTTAATCCGAATAAATTCATTGATAAATACAAGAACAACTTACAACTAGAAGTACGTTTTGGTGGCGATTATACCAGTACTAAATCATTGGCACAGCAATATGCAGGGCCGAAGTGGACGGA
>NZ_KV792453.1:0-15952 GCF_001808215.1 Serratia sp. HMSC15F11 | reverse complement strand
GCGCGGATGGCGTTGGCAAGCTCTTTACGAGAGGACATGTTTTACTCCAGGTCGGATAAAAAAAGCAGTCAAGTTCCCTATTTTCTCAGACTCCACATCACAACGGCAATCCCTAATGCCAAATGAGAGCGAGTTCACCACTTATTAGCACGATTGGACGCTTTTTCGGAATAACACTATTCTCGCCCCGTCTGACGTACACTAGGCTCTTGCGACAAGATTTCCTCCAAGCAAAATGATTCTTTTACCTTGTTACCTTCACAGGAAGATGGCGTTATGAAGATCCGTACCTCTTTGATTGCGTTGGGCATTGCCACCTTGGCAACCGGCTGTCAAAACCTGAATACCGAAACCTTGATGCAGTCCGGCGCCCAGGCGTTCCAGGCGGCGACCCTGAGCAACAACGACGTTAAGGCCCTGAGTGATAAATCCTGTGCCGAGATGGACAGCAAGGCACAAATCGCGCCGGCCGACAGCACCTACGCCAAGCGTCTCAACAAAATCGCCGCGGCGCTGGGCGACAACATCAACGGCACCCCGGCCAACTACAAGGTCTACGTGACCAAAGACGTCAACGCCTGGGCGATGGCCAACGGCTGCATCCGCGTCTACAGCGGCCTGATGGACATGATGAACGACAACGAAGTGGAAGGCGTGCTGGGCCATGAAATGGGCCACGTGGCGCTGGGCCACACCCGCAAGGCGATGCAGGTAGCTTACGGCACCGTGGCGCTGCGCACCGCGGCGTCCTCCGCCGGCGGCGTCATCGGCTCGCTGTCGCAGTCGCAGCTGGCGGACATCGGCGAGAAGCTGGTCAGCGCCCAGTTTTCACAGAAGCAGGAAAGCGAAGCGGATGATTACTCGTTCGATCTGCTGAAAAAGCGCGGCATCGATCCGAACGGCCTGGCCACCAGCTTCGAGAAGCTGGCCCAGATGGAAGCCGGCCGCCAGAGCAGCCTGTTCGACGACCACCCTTCTTCCCAAGCGCGTGCGCAGCACATCCGCGATCGCATCGCGGCAGAGAAATAACCACGAAAACGCCCGGCAATCGCCGGGCGTTTTTTATCGTATTAATACAGCGTTTTCTGCGGCGGCCCGGCGAAGGTCAGCGGCCCAACCTGTTTCATGTCCACCTCGACCACCGACGGCCCCGGGTAGTTGATCGCTTCGGCCAGCACGCCGTTGAACTGTGCCGCTGCGTCCACCTTCCAGGCTTTCAGCCCCATCGCTTCGGCGATCTGGGTGAAAGCCGGCGTGTGCAGCTCGTTGTAATACTGGCGCCCGGCGAAGTACTTGTCCTGAATGCCGCGCATCACGCCATAACCGCCGTCGTTCATGATCAGCAGGGTGATATTCACCTGTTCCTGCGCCATGGTCGCCAACTCGCCCAGGCCCAGCGCCAGACCACCGTCGCCCACCAGCCCCACCACCTTGCGCTGCGGGTTGGCAATCGCGGTGCCGATGGCCATCGGCAGCCCCATACCGATGGCGCCCGCCAGCGAGTGAATGTTGCACAGCGGCGAGATCGCCCGGAACAGCCGGCTGCCCCAGACGCTGCCGGAAACGGTGATATCGCGTACCAACAGCCCGTCCTGCGGCAGCGCGGCGTCGATGGCGTCGTTGAGTTTGGCGTATTCACCGGACTGCTGGCGCAGCGCGCTCTCCGCCTGCCGCACCGCCCCTGCGATCTCGGTATCCCACTCGGCATTGACCTTCTCGCCGGGGGCCAGCCGCGCCGCCAGCGCCGCCAGCAGCGCCGCACAGTCGCCGTTGATCTGTTCATCGGCCAGATAGTTGCGGTTGGCCGCCGCCGGATCGATGTCAATCTGCACCAGCGGGCGCGGCAGCGGCAGCGTCCAGGTACGGGTTTCATTGCTGCGCAGACGCGAACCGGCCACCAGCGTCAGATCGCACTGCGTCAGGATCGCTTCGATGCTCGGTGAGTTATGGAACGCCCGCAGGCTGCGCGGATGGCTGTCCGGCAGAATGCCGCGCCCGTGGGTGCTGGAGATCACCGCCACGCCGGCGTCTGCCAGCTTGCGCACCGCGTCACCGCAGGCCAAGGCGCCGCCGCCCAACCACAGCAGCGGACGCTTAGCCTGTTTCAGCCGCTGATGCAGCCGTTCCACCGCCGCATCGTCCGCCTTTGGCAGCGGTGCCGGCGCCAACGGTTCGGTCAGCACCGAACGGGAAACCAGGCTGCTTTGAATATCGATCGGGATCTCGACCGCCACCGGGCCGCACGGCACGGTTTGCGCATCCAGGATCGCCCGTTGGATCACCGCCACCGCCTGCTCCGGCGAATTGACCCGGTAAGCGCGCTTGGAGCAGGCGCGCAGGAAGCCGAGCTGATCGCGGGTTTCATGAATAAAACCGGCGTCGGCGTCCAGATAGGCTTTCTCCACCTGGCCGGTGATATGCAGCAGCGGCGTGTTGGCGTTGAGCGCCTCAATCATCGCCCCCACCGCGTTGCCGGCGCCGGCGCCGGTGCTGGTCAACGCTACGCCCAGGCCAGAGAAACGCCCGTGCGCGTCGGCCATGGTGACCGCCCCCGCTTCGCCGCGCGCCGGCACGAAGCGAATTTTATCGCGCTGCCCCACCGCATCGGCGATCGGCAGATTATGAATCGAAATGATGCCGTACATCGCCGACACCGCATACTGTTCCAGAGTCCGGGCTATCGCCTCGCCAACCGTGATTTTATCGCTCATCATCTGCCTTCTTAGGGTATTCGTTATTAGGGTTATGCGTAGAGGTGTCGGCCTAGTCGCTCCAGCGGTTCACCTGATGGCTCAGCGCCAGATACACGCTTTTCTGCTGCATGTAGGCCTTGATGCCGTTCAGGCCCTTTTCGCGACCCAGCCCGCTTTCCTTGAAACCACCGAACGGCGTGGAAATCGAGAACGTTTTGTAGGTATTGACCCAGACGGTGCCGGTTTCCAGCCGCTCCGCCAGCGCCATCGCGCGAGGGAAGTCACGGCTCCAGATGCCGGCCGCCAGGCCGTACACCGAGTCATTGGCCTGTTCGATCAGCTGTTGCTCATCGTCAAACGGCAGCGCCACCAGCACCGGGCCGAAGATCTCTTCCTGGCAGACGCGGGCGTCGTTGTTCAAGCCTTCAATAATGGTCGGCAGGTAATAGCTACCGCTCGCCAGTTGCGGATCGGCCGGCGCTTCGCCGCCGATGACCACCCGGCCGCCCTCCTGCCGCGCCAGCGCCACGTAGTCCGCCACGCTTTGCCGATGTTTGGCGCTGATCAGCGGGCCGAGATGCACGCCCGGCACCAGCGGGTTGCCGATGCGCAGCCCCGCCGTCAGTTCGGTCAAGCGCGCCAGCAGCGGCTGATACAGCGAACGATGCACGAACAGCCGCGAACCGGCGATGCACGCCTGGCCGGCGGAACTGAAAATGCCGTAGCAGATGCCGCGCGCCGCCTGCTCCAGATCCGCGTCCTCCAGCACGATGGTCGGCGACTTACCGCCCAATTCCAGCGAAGTGGGGATCAGCTTGTCGGCGGCGATGTGCGCCAAATGGCGCCCGGTGCTGGTCCCGCCGGTAAAGGAGATCTTTTTCACCCGCGGATGGCGCGCCAACGCCTCGCCGATCACCGAACCTTTGCCCGGCAACACGCTGAGCAGCCCGGCCGGCAGGCCCGCCTGTTCGAACAGTTCGGCCAGCTTCAGCGCCATCAGCGGCGTGGCTTCGGCCGGTTTGAGCACCACCGCGTTGCCCGCCGCCAGCGCCGGCGCCACCTTCTGCATTTCGCTGGCGATCGGCGAGTTCCACGGCGTAATGGCGGCGATCACCCCCATCGGTTGATACTGGCTTAGCGTCATCACCTCGGCGCTGCGCGGGGTCGGCAGCTCGCCTTCCAACACCTCGCAGGCGGCCGCGAAGTAGCGCGCGGTCGCCGCCGCGCTGGCCACCAGCCCGCGGGTTTCCGCCAGCGGCTTGCCGTTGTCGCGGGTCTGCAGCTCGGCCAACTGTTCCTGCTGCGCCAGAATCAGGTTGCTGACGCGGTAGAGGATCGAGGCGCGCTGGTGCGGCACCAGCCCTCGCCATTCCGGCGCGCGCCAGGCGCGTTCCGCCGCTTCTACCGCCTCGTTCACGTCCTCGACGTTAGCGGCACGCAGCCGCGCGTTGACGCTGCCGTCGGCCGGGAATACCGAAGCCATCTCTTCGCCGCGCCCTTCACGCCAGCGCCCAGCGACAAAAATATTCAATCGTTCCATGCTCCGCTCCTGCCGTTCAGGCAATAAAACCGCCGTCCACCAGACGGCGACAGGCTTGTACCGCGCTCAGCGCCGCCAGGGTTGATGTTTTGGGATTGCTCGCCAGCGGGGTGCCGCTCAGCTCGATGTGAAATTCGCCAAAGTCGCCGCACACCTGCAGACGATGGGTATTGCGCCGGGTGGCGGGATCGACCTGCAGGCGTACCCGGGTGGCGTCCATCCCCAGGCCGTTGAGCGCAATGGTGGCCGCCACGTTGGCATTGGCCGGGAACAAACGCGCCGCTTCGCGCGCCGACCCTTCAAAAAATACCTGCGCTTCGCTCACCGCATCGAGGTCGATCAGCTGCTCCGCCGGGCTGCCGCGCCAGCTGGCCGGGCTTTTGCTGGCCTGATAGGTCACGCTTTCCAACCCGCCTTCGCGCGCCGACGCCAGCCCATCCATCCCCGCCACCGCACCGGACAACACGATCAGCTGCCCGTGATGGCGGCGGCAAACCTGCTGCAGCCGCTGTTGCAATGTGGCGTCCGCCAGCGCGCCGGTCGAAATCAGCGCCAGCGGCCAGCCGCGCTGCAGCACCGCTTCGCCGAACTCCGCCACCGCCTGCTGGCTGGCGCATTCCAGCACTAGATCCGGCCGCTGCAAACACTGCTCGGGATGGGTCAACGCCTGCACCCGCCCGCCAAAGGCCTCGGCGATCGCCGCATGATGAGCCGCGCGCGCCAGGATCCAACCGACCTCCACGCCTTCCGGCAAACGGGCGATCACTTCCTTCGCCATCGCGCCGTAGCCAATCATCATGATCTTCTTCATCTTTATCGGCCCCTGCTACACATGGCGGTTAAAGCCGCCGGATACGTCCAGCGCCGCGCCGGTGGTAAAGGAAGCCAGCGGCGAAGCGAGGAACAGCAGCGCCTGCGCCGGCTCCTGTGGCTTGCCGAGGCGCTTCATCGGGATGCCGCGGCGTTCGGCGATCGCCGCCGTCCACTGCTCCCAGCTTTGATCTTTATCGCTACGCTCGTCGAAACGGCGGCGCCATTGGCCCGACTCCACCATCCCCAGCAAGATCGAGTTAACGCGAATGCCTTTGCCCACCAGCTCTTTCGACAGCGTCAGCGTCATGTTGAGCAGCGCGGCGCGCGCCGCCGAGGTGGCGATCATGTGTTCTTCCGGCTGCAGCGCCAGCAGCGAGTTCACGCAAGTGATCGACGCGATCGTCGACCGTTCCAGCGCCGGTAAAAACGCCTGCACCGGGTTGATCACGCCGAACAGCTTCAGCTCGGCCTCATGCAGCCAGGCTTCGCGCGGCGTTTGGTCAAAATGGGCGACGAAGCCCTGACCGGCGTTGTTGATAAGCAGATCCACGCCGCCGAAATGCGCCGTCACCTGGTCAGCGAACTGCGCCACCTGCTGCGCGTCCAGTACGTCGCAGCGCAGCGCCAGCATCTCCGCCTGCGGAAACTCCGCGCGCAGGCTGGCTGCTGCGCCGGCCAGTTTGTCCGGATCGCGGCCGCAGAACGCCACCCTCGCCCCTTCGGCCAGCAGCAGCTTCAGGGTTTCGAAACCGATGCCCGATGAGCCGCCGGTCACCACCGCCACCCGATTCTCAAGCTGAAAATTCATCGTTGGATTGCTCCCGTAAAGTCCCGCAGATAGCGGTTGAAACACGCCGGCGCGTCGAGGTAGCCGGCATGGCCGGCGGCGGTGATCAAACGCAGCGTCGCGTCCTGCTCACGCGCCAACTCGGCCGCCTTCTCCGGCGGCGTAATGCGATCCTGTTCACCGCACCAGACTTCCAGCGGGCCGCGATAGCGCGCCAGATAGCGGCCGATATCGTCGTTGGCCAGCATCCAGGCGGCACTCAGAAAACCGTCGGGATCGAGCTGCTGCATGCCGTTGCGCACCCAGGCGATATCCTGCGGATCCGCCCCTTCACGCAGCAAGGCCGCCGCCCGCTGCTCGCCGTAGCCCACCGGCCCCAGCGTCTCTATCATCTGTTGGCGCTGGCCATAGACCTGCCGACGTTTTTCCTCCGGCGCCGTGGCATAGCCCTGCGCCGGATCCGCCAACACCAATCCACATAACCCGTCCGGATAGCCGGCGGCATAGGCGCTGCCGATCAGCGCCCCCAGCGAATGGCCGACGATCAGCGGCTGCGCCAGCTGCAGCTCATCAATCAGCGCCGCCAACGCCGCCGCATAACCGGCGGCATCGGCCTGAGGATCCGCCAACGGCAGGCTGCCGCCGTAGCCCGGCGCATCCCACGCCAACAGACGGTGGCCGTCCGTCAGGCCGCTATCGTTGAGCTGCTTGATCCACGAGGCCGATCCGGAGCTGATGCCGTGCAGCAACACCACCGGCCGTCCCTGCCCGGCCTCGCGCCAGCTCAGGGTGTACGCCCCGCAGCGCGCCCGTTGGCGTTGCGCCAGGCCGTTCATCAGTTGCGCTTCACTTTGGACAGCGGGTGATCCGCCGGATAGGTCGGGATCTCCGGCTTGGCGGTGCCGAGCATCACGCACATCAGCGCCTCTTCCTCGCCGTGATTGAACAGGCCGCGATACACCCCCGCCGGCACCGAGATCAGATCGCGCTCTTTCAGCCTGGTTTCGTAATACTCTTCCCCATCCTGAATCATCAGCGTGATGCTGCCTTTCAACATGAAGAACACTTCTTCCACGTCGTCGTGCAGGTGCAGCGGGCCCTCGCACTTCGACGGCAGCACCATGGTGGAGAAGGTGAAATTGCCCGCCGGAATGGTGTTGGCGTCGCTGGCCACGCCGGTAGCGCCGGTACCGATGTAGCGCATCTGCGCACGGCGGTATTTCGGGTCAAAGTCGGCCTGGAATTTCAGCGCGTTCCAGTCGTATTTACGGCCTTCGAACCGGGCGATGCGCGACTCCACCCAATTTTCCATCGACAGATCCTGCGGCTTGACGCCGGCTTTGTTCTCAACCTGAGACATGTTGTCACTCCTCTGTTGAATCAAATGGTTATCCCCTTCGTCTTTCACGCTGTGGCGTTGTTGACTGCATTCGTTCGCACCAGTCACTTACCGCAGTAAGCTCCTGGAGACTCACGAACTTGCCGCCTAGCCACAGCATGAAATCCATTGGGCTTAGCAATTGTTAATTCAGTACTTTCTCAGTAACGGCAGCAGAATGAGGCAGCCGACGAAAGCCATCACCACCAGGAACAGCAGGCCGTTATCCATATTGCCGGTGGCGGCGATCAACGCCCCCATCAGCACCGGCGCCAGCGCACCGGCAAAATTGCCCAACCCGTTAAAGATGCCGCCGGCGGTAGCGCTGACCTTGCTGCTGGTCGCCTTCGCCAACAGCGCGAAAATATTCGGCGCGCCGGCGCCCCACATAAAGGTGCTGAAGGCCATGGCGGCGATCACGCTGTAGGTGCCCTGCAGGTGCAACACCACCGCCAGACCGAGGCCGGCGCCGCACAGCGACAGGAAGCAAGCCAGCGCGCGCCGATCCAGCTTGTCCGACAGCCAGGCACCCAGCACTTCGCCGAGCAGCATGGCGATGAACGGCAGCGAAGAGAGGTAACCGGCATGCTCCAGATGAATGCCTTTCCCCTTGATCAGGTAGCTCGGCAACCAGCCGTTCATACCCCACAGGTAGGTCAGGAAGGCGATGTTGAACAGGCAGATCATCCAAAAGTGCGGGCTGCGTAGCAGCTCGCGGCGATGCTGTTGGCGTTCGGACACCGCCGGCTTGGTCGCCGCCGCCGGGCGCGCGACGTTCAGGTGGCGCATGCCGAACAGCACCAGCAACATCACCGGCAACGTCAGAAACGCCATAAAGAAGAAGGTGGCCTGCCAGTCGAAGGTATTGAGGATGTACAGGGTGACCGGGAAGCCAAGCGCGGCGCCCAGCGGCGTGCCGAGCAGCCACAGCATGGTGGCGCGCGCCTGCAGCTGCGGCGGGAAGGCCTGACGAATAATGGCGTAGGCCATCGGCAGCAGCGGCCCTTCGGCGATGCCGAGCAGAATGCGCAGCGTCATCATGGCGTGATAGGAACGCACCATCCCCATCAACACCATCAGCACGCCCCACACCACCATCATGCCAATCAATACCTTGACCGGATTAAGCCGATCGCCGATGCCGCTGAGCAGCATCGAGGAAATGCCGTAGGAGAACAGAAACGCGCTCATCAGCAAGCCCAGCCGCGCCGGGTCAAAACCGATCCCTAACGCCTGCTGGAACTCACTATCGGAAAACAGCGCCGCGATGCTGATCTTGTCGAAAAACGCCAACAGCACGCAGGCAAACAGCGCAATCGGCACCGACCAGCGCACCCGCTGCTGCGGATTTTCGGCAACGGCTTCCCCCGCCCGTCCAGCGCGGGCGTCAATGTCTTGCGTAGTCATAAAACGCTCCCGAGGTTCGGGCGTTATTTCAACGCCATCAAAGAAAACTCCGCATCCGCCAGCTGCTGCGGATCCAGCACCCGGCCGCTCGCCAACCAACGCTTGCCGAGCTTGATGGTGCGCGCGTCGTTGAACGCCACCATCTGCACCAGCTGCCGATCGGCGTTCAGCGTGAAGAACACCTGCGACTGCGGCGTGCGGCGCACCACATGGTGCACGCCGCCGCTCGGCACGCCGAGGATCTGGATATTGGCGTCGTATTGATCCGACCAAAGCCAGGCCACGTCGTCATACGGGGCGGCGAAGGCGTCGAGCATCGCGCAGGCGGTGCTGATGGCCTGATTTTGCGCGTAGGCCCAGGACTGCAGGCACAGGCCGAGCGTCGGGTGGCGCGCCACATCGCCGGCGGCGAAGATCGCCGGATGGCTGGTGCGCCCCTGGCCGTCGACCACGATGCCGGACTCGATCGCCAGCCCGGCGCTGCGCGCCAGTTCGAGATTCAGCTCGACGCCGATCCCCACCACCACCAGATCGAAGGCCTGCGGATCGCTGACTTCGCTGCCGACCCAGGCGGCGCCGTCGCGATCTTCCAGCGAGATCTCGCCGCAGCCGCACAGCACCGTGACGCCCTGCTGGCGATGCAGTTCGAGCAACGCCTGTGAGACGTCGGCGCCGACGCTGCGCATGCACAGCGCAGGCTGGCGTTCAAACACCGTCACCTCGATGCCGAGACGGCGCGCGGAAGCGGCGATCTCCAGCCCGATCCAACCGCCGCCGACGATCGCCAGGCGACGGCAGCCCTGCAGGCCCTGCCGCAACCGGGCCGCATCGTCCCAGGAACGCAGCGTCATCACGCGCGGGTGCTGCGCCCAGGCGGCGCTCGGCACACGCGGCCGCCCGCCGGTGGCGATCAGCAACTGCTCGAACTGCAGCCGTTGCCCGTCGCTGAGCGTGACGATTTGCTGTTCTGCATCAATGGACTCGGCGCGCAGCGGGCGACGCCAGTCGATATTCAGCTCCGCCACCGTCTGTTCGCTGAACAGCCGGCTGAGGGGAGCTGCGGCATCCAGCAGCGCCGCTTTCGACAGCGGCGGCCGCTCGTAAAAATCGTAGGGTTCGTCGCTGACAACCGTCAGCCGGCCGCTGTAACCGCGATCGCGCAGCGTCTTGGCCGCCCAGCCGCCGGCCTGGCCGCCGCCGACGATAACGATGCCCGCGTGTTCCGGCCGTTTCATAACGCCTCCGCCTTTTTATGCTGGCGGCGCGTGTCGTGATCGATGCCGCCCTCTACCGCCCATTCGGTGAAGGAGACCAATGAATGCTCCAGCTCGCGCGGCTGCCAGTTTTCCGTCAGATAATCGTCGTTGGTGTAGTACTCGAACGCGCCGCCGGTCGGGCTGTTGACGTACCAGAAATAGGCCGAGGAGATCGGGTGGCGGCCGGGGCCGATAAAGGTGCTCCACTTCTCTTTGTTCATGGCGATGCCGCCGCCGATCACTTCGTGAATATCGCGCACGGTGAATGCCACGTGGTTCAGGCCCCGTGGGCGGTTCGGCAGCTTCAGCAGGAACAGGTTATGGTGGCCGCCGCGCGCCTGGGTGCGCAGGAAGACGGCGCGATCGATATAGCGATCGGAAACCTGGAAATCCAACAGCTCGCGATAGAAACGCTCGGTCGCCGCCAGATCCTCAACGAAGAACACCACGTGGCCAATGTTGATCGGCTGCGCCTGCGAATAAACCGGGCTGGGTTGATCGATGCGGCGCACGTCGCCCCATTGGTTGATCGGCGTGACCGGCACCTCGACCGCCTGCTGGCGGCTGACGACGAAGCGCAGCATCATGCCGTTGGGATCGAGGCATTCCAGCTCTTCTCCCACCTGACGGAAGCCGGGCATCAGCGCCAAACGCGGCTGCAGACGCGCCAGATCGGTGGGCGAGGCCACGCCCCAGGTCATGCGGCGCAGGGTTGAACCGCCCTCAAACGCCGCAGGCAGCGCCGCGCTTTGCAACGGGTGCAGGACAACCCGCGCCCCGCTCAGGGTAGTGAATTCGCGCTGCGGTTCGCCCCAATGTTGCGTGGCGGGCTGCAGGCCGAAGTCTTGCATGAATTTTTCGCAGGTTGGCAGATCTTCGACGCCAAACTCCAGTTTTTCGATTCCGATTACGCTCATTATTCAGCCTCACGTTCTCGCTGCATACGGTTTTCAGGCATGAGTGAACCCCGGCCCCTGTTTGCTACGGGCCTTATCCCTGCCTGAGTAAAAGAGTCGGTCCTGTCGGTTAGCCGACGTTGGCCTGCGGCGGCGCGCCGAGGAAGCCGGAAATTTTCTCCGCCGCGTCGCGCACTTCCATGCGCAGCCGCTCGCGATCCGCTTTCGGGATCTCATCGGACGGCACCATGATGCTGACCACCGCCTCGACCCGCTGCTCGCGGTTGAAGATCGGGTAGACGATCGAGGAGATGCCGTGGCGGAAGAACGATTCGCCGATCACATAGCCGCGCGCTTTGTCTTGCTGCACCATCTGCCACAGCGTTTCGCGATCCGCCGGGGTGCCCGGCGCATTGCCCGGCAGCTGCGCGTCCGGATAAAGTTGTTCGAACTCGCTGCGGGTGGCGCTGGTCAACAGCATGCGCCCAAGCGAGGTTTGGTGCACCGGCAAACGGGTGCCGACGCTGACCTGATTGATCTGCGAACCGGCGGCGCTGACGCGGGCGATGTAGATAACGTCGCGCCCATCGCGGATCGCCAGATGGCTGCTGCACTGGCTGCGATCGCGCAGCTGCTCGATCACCGGCTGGCCGGCCTGCGCCACGTCCAGCGACGCGATGTATTCGAAGCCAAGGCGCAGCACCTTGATGCCGAGCGCAAAGGTGTTGGTGCGCGGATTGCGCTCCAAAAAGCCCAGGTGCTCGAGCGTCTGCACCACGCGGTAAGCGGTGGCCTTCGGCATATCGACCAGGCGATGCAACTCGGCGAAAGTCATTTCCTTATGCTGCTCGCCAAACGCCAGCAGCAACTGCAACCCGCGATCCAGTCCCGGGATCAGATACTTACATGCTTGCTCGTCCGCCATCTCTCGCTCCTGCGCTGTGCGCCTGCCCTGCGGGCCTCAGTTGAATACGAAGCCGCCGTTGACCGGCAGCAGTTGGCCGGTGACGAAATCCGCCAGCGACGACAGCAGATAAAGCACCGTACCGTTCACATCGTCCGGATGCTGCGCCCCGGCCAGCGCGCGCCCCTGCTCGTAAAGCTGATGGCGCTCGGCGGGCACATACTCGGTGGCTTCCACCCGCGTCAGGCCTGGTGCGATGGCGTTGACGCAGATCCCCTGCGGACCCAGCTCGCGCGCCATCGAGCGGGTCATCGCGATCAGCGCGCCTTTGCTGGCGACATAGGCCATCAGGCGCGGCGCGCCCCACAGCGCAGTGTCCGACGCCACGTTGACGATTTTGGCGTGCGGGTTGCGTGCCAGCAGCGGCACCGCCGCCTGACTCACAAGCCAGGTGCCGCGCACGTTGACCTGCATCACCCGATCCCACAGGTCGATATCGTATTCCATCATGGTTTTGCCACCGACGCCGGTCGCCAACGCCGCGTTGTTCACCAGGCCGTCGATCCCACCGCCTGCGGCGATCTTCTCGAACGCCGAACGGATCGAGTCCGGTGACGCCAGATCGATCGTCTGCGTTTCCACCTGAGCGCCCTGCTCGCGCAGCGCAGCGCCGCTCGCCGCCAGCTCATCCGCCAGAATGTCGCACATCACCACCTGTGCGCCGGCAGCGGCGATGGCGGCAGCGAAGCTGTAGCCCAGGCCGCGCGCCGCCCCGGTGACCATGATGCGTTTACCGTTCAGCAGGCCGTTCACTGCGCCGCCTCCCGCTCGCGCAGCGTCGCCAGCTGTTTCTGCGCCTCTTTTTGCATCAGGCGGCGCAGGCGCGAAAGACCAACGTCGTGCTGGTACAGGTATTCGCGGCCGCGTGCGTTAGGCGCCATGTTCTCAAGCACGATGCGATCCTGCTCGAGCACGTCCCAATGCAATGATTCCAGGCGGTTGCGGTACATGAAGCGCCACATGTCGCGCTGCCAGTCTTTGACCTTACGGATACGCCAGAAGAAGACCCGGCAGTGATCCTTGTCTTCCGGCACCACCATGCCGATGATCCAAAAGTGACCACCCGGCCCGAAACGCTTCTTGTATGGGATCGACAGGCGCATCCAATAGGCGCCGCTGCTGCCGAACTCCACCCAATCGAAGTTGACGCCGATCTGGCCATTCTTCTTGAAGATAAACCCGCTGTCGGTCGGTTCCAGCCCCATGTCCGCCTTGCGATCCCCTTCCGCCATCGAGTGCGAGGAGGAGTGCAGGTAGGTGCCGTGCATCGGATCCATCACGTTTTCCAGGGCGTATTGGTAGTTGCAGTTCCAGCTGGCGGTGCACAGGAAGTTGCTGTACGAGGCTTCGTCCGCCAGCTCTTGCGGGAAAGTCAGCGCCGCCGGCGCTTCATCCGCCGTCACGCCGAAATAGAGGAACACGGCGCCGTAGGCTTCTTTGGCCGGGTAAGAACGCAGGCATTTTTGCCCCACCAGCGGGCAGCGATCCACTGCCGGCACGTCTTTCACCGTCCCGTCGCCGCCGACCTCTACCCCGTGATACCAGCAGGCGATGCGATCGCCGAGGTTCCACCCCATGGAAAGCCGCGCGCCGCGGTGCGGGCAGCGGTCTTCCAGCGCATGGATCTGGCCTTCACCGTCACGCCACACCACGATTTGCTGCTCCAGTCGGGTGATGCCGACCGGGTTGTTGCCCACTTCCCAGCTGGCCAGCACCGGATACCACATGCCGCGCAACCCCTGGTCAAGATAGTCCTGCAGGCTCTGTTCGGAGGATGTTGTGTTTGCTGTCATTGTCTTCTCCCGGATGTGGCTCAGAAACCGTTAACGTGAAGGAATTCGCGGAACGTCGCCTCATTCCACGGTTGGCCGCTGCGATCGAACAGGCGGCGCTGATTCAACGCGCTGACGATCTGCTCCAGCTCTTCCGCGCCCTGATCGAAGATCGTTTCCAGCGCCGCTACCAGGGCGGTTTCGAAACCGTCCGGCACACGAGCGCGGTTTTGCCAGATGACATTGCGGAACTGGCCCGGCTGATGGATTTGACCGTTGCCGCCTTCGCGGGCCGGCGTCACCTGTTGGGTGTCCGGCAGCCAGGGATTGAAATCGGTGATGTGCTGCATGATTACTCCTCCGCGATAAAGGTGATCTGGATTTGGTTGTCGACCACCCGGGTGGGATAGGTTTGCAGATCGCGGCCGCCCGGCTCGCGCAGGCACTGGCCGGTGCGCACGTCAAACAGCGCTTCGTGCAGCGGGCACTCAACCTTGCCGTCGTCTACAAACCCCTGGCTGAGCAAGGCATAAGCATGCGGGCAGACGTCTTCCAGCGCGTAGGAGTTACCGTCAAGCAGGTACACCCCGATCTCTTTTCCTTCCACTTTGCCGGAGAAAGGAAAATCTTCTTTCACCTGAGACACTTCGCACACATTCTTCCAGCTCATTGCTTTTGTCCTCTATCTGATTGTTTCATATATGAAACTCAGTTTCTTATTTAATACAGCCACTATAGGTCTGGCGAAACTTTCGTCAAGCGAGCGGAACGTCAAATGTTAATGAAAGGTTGTTTAAAAATGACAAATGCGGGAAGGATCACGAAATCATGCACCGATATGAAAAACCTATGTCAGTTGTGCGCTCTCCCGCTAATTTATGGCAAAAAATGCGTTGATTCCGACGACGTATTGCGCGTAAAAGTGTTTTCTCACTGTCTTTCACACCCTATTTGATAACAATAAATTTACATCAATCAGCCTCATCCCCCGCGTTTGCGCGAAATGGCATCCGCGGGTGAGTTTACTGCTGCCTGAATTCGTCAACCGCTCGCATTGAGGAACGCAACGTGCAACAACGTCAACGCTGGTTTGGGGTGATCGCCCTGCTGTTTCTGATCGTTATCGCCTATGCGGATCGGGTCAATATCGCCGTGATGCTGGTCAATCCCGACTTCCTGCAACACTTCCAACTCGGCGGCGACCGCGCCCACCAGGGCACGCTGATGACGGTTTTTTTGCTCGGCTACGGCCTGTCCGCCATGTTGCTGACGCCGTTTCTGGAAACGCTGATGGGGTACCGCCGCGCGCTGACGCTGAGCGTGGTGCTGTGGGCGCTGCTCACCGCCGCCTCGCCGCTGGCGGGATCGCTGATGCTGCTGTGCGTGGTGCGCGCGCTGCTTGGCGTCAGCGAGGGGCCGCTGTTCTCGCTCAAGACCATGTACATCAGCGATCATTTCGCCGCCGACGAGCGCGGCAAACCCAACGCGGTCAGCGCGCTGGGCGTCTCGCTGGGGCTGGTGCTCGGCTTTCCGCTGGTGAGTTTTCTGATGACGCACTTCGGCTGGGCTATGTCGTTTCACCTGCTGGCGCTGCTCAACCTGCTGTTGGGCCTGGCGCTGGTGCGGCTGTACGTTCATCCGCTCTCCTTAACTTCATCCGCACGCCCCGCCGATCCACAGCCGGTGCTGAGCCGCGTCTGGCACACCTTCGCGCTGGCCTGGCGCACGCCGATGCTCGGTTGGATCCTGTTGATCGAGATCGCCACGCTCAGCTATCTGTGGGGGTCCAGCGCCTGGCTGCCGGCCTACCTGACCGATGAAAAAGGATTCTCCATCAAGCAGATGGGGTGGATGGCCGCACTGCCTTTCATCGTCAGCATCGCCTCAAAATACCTCGGCGGCGTGCTGCTCGATCGTATCCGCCCCTATCAGGCGCCGCTGATCTTCGTCTTTGGCGGCGCGGCGACTGCGCTGTGCATCTATGGCGTAATGAACAGCCATCAGCTTGGCTGGATCGCCTTCTTCCTGCTGGCGGCCAACGCCTGTTGGGGCGCGCAGGGTGCGGCGATCCCCACGCTGCTCCAGCATTATGCGCGGCCGAAGGCGGTCGGCAGCGCCTATGGGCTGATCAACGGCATCGGCAATCTGTTCTCGGCGTTTGTGCCGATGGCGATGGGCATGGTGATGGCCAGCCAGGGCAAGGTGTCCTCGGGCTTTGCGGTGCTGATTGCCTCGCAGCTGCTGACGCTATTGGCGGGCGGCGCGCTGTTTAGCCGTATGTTGCTGACGCGGCAGGTGAAGCGGGCATAGACCCGTTTCTCTGTCCTGCGCGGCGGAAAACCGACAGCGTTGAGAGGGTGCTCATGGATCTGGACGCCAACAATCAGCAGACGGGGGACATCCCCCGTCGCCGAGTTGCCTTACCGTTCGGATTCGTAAGCCAAAA
>NZ_KV792452.1:0-513 GCF_001808215.1 Serratia sp. HMSC15F11 | reverse complement strand
CGTCATTGCATGCCTTCATCCGGTGACACGTTGCCTACCCTGCCGGTGGCTCTCGTGCGGGACAGGATATGTTTTGTAGCACCGCCGTGGGCGACGCGTCCAAAACGAGGGTGACGGACAGGAAATGTGTTGTCATTACCGCCGGTGTTCCTGGCTTTGACAACACGCAGGTCAGGGCGAAGCCCCGACACCCCGAATCTCCCCTATACTGTGCCAAAAAAAAGGAGGTCTCTATGGCATGGCACAGTGTGTCGCAGGCACAGGCATTGACCGGAAAAAGTCGGCGGACGCTCTACCGTGATATGGCGGCAGGCCGCGTATCATGGCGCAATAATGCCGATGGCAGGCGGGAGTTAGAAACTACGGAATTGCTGCGCGTGTACGGCGAACTGCAGCCTGATGGCACGGATGCGCGGCACACGCTGTCACAGCCCGTTGGCACAGAAGATCAGGCGGTATTACTCGCCGAAATACGCGCATTACGGCAGGAGGTCGCCGATTTGAAAGCGGCGG
>NZ_KV792451.1:0-18609 GCF_001808215.1 Serratia sp. HMSC15F11 | reverse complement strand
CGCGCCTTCGGCCCCTGGCTCGGTCGAGGTGCGTGAGCCACATGGGGCATCTCACGTTTATCGACCGAAAACTGCACAAATACGTTCAGAAAAACGCTAACTGACCAGCATTAGGCTTTGGCCCGTCTTTTTTTACCCGCGCGACGCCTGCGCGTTGGCGTTGGGCACCGCCTGTTGCGCCCGCTGCTTGCGCTGATACCTTTTCGCCAGCACCGCACAGGTCATCAGCTGCACCTGATGGAACACCATTAGCGGCAGCACCATGATCCCCACCGTCGCCGCCGGGAACAGGATATTGGCCATTGGAATGCCGTTCGCCAGGCTTTTCTTCGAACCGCAGAACACGATGGTGATCTCGTCCGCCTTGCTGAACCCCAACCAGCGCGCCATGCAGGTGTTCACCACCAGCACGATCGCCAGCAGCACGATGCTACCGCCAACGATAAACGCCAGCGAACCGATTCCCACCTGATGCCAGATGCCGTGCGTGACCGCCTCGCTGAAGGCGGCGTACACCACCAGCAGAATCGAGGTCTGGTCGGTTTTGCCGATCAGCGGGCGATGGCGCTCGATCCAGCCGCCGATAAGCGGCCGCAGCAGGTGGCCGGCGACGAACGGCACCAGCAGCTGCAGCACGATCGAACCCACCTGCCGCAGGCTGCCGGTATCGCCGTGCACGTTCATCAGCAGGCCGACCAACAGCGGCGACACGAAGATCCCCAGCAGGCTGGAGGCGGAGGCGCTGCACACCGCCGCCGCCACGTTGCCGCCCGCCAGCGAGGTGAAGGCGATGGCCGACTGCACGGTGGCGGGTAGAATGCACAGGTAGATGAAACCGGCGTACAGCTCGGGGCTGACGTCGATCGGCGCCCACCAGGCGAACAGCATCCCCAGGGCCGGAAAAATGATGAAGGTGCTGAACATCACCCACAGATGCAGCCGCCAGTTATTGCTGCCGGCCAGGATGGCCTCGCGCGACAGCTTGGCGCCGTGCATGAAGAACAGCAGGGCGATGGCGGCGATGGTCAGGGCGTTGAGCCAGCCGACGAACTCGCCGCGTGCCGGCAGGAAAGAAGCCAGCAGCACGGTGGCGATCAGCGTCAGGGTAAAACGATCGGGCAGGAATCTCATGGCGATGCGCTCGGGTAGAAAATCGATGGGGCTATTCTCCCGCGTGGGCATATAATAATTAAATTGATTTATTTAATTCATCTATGAATAAAACACATGAATTACTCACTCAAACAGCTGCGGGTGTTCGTCGCTGTCGCCCGCCACGGCAGCTTCAGCCGCGCCGGCGAGGCGATCGGCCTGACGCAATCGGCGGTCAGCCACAGCGTGAAAGAGCTGGAGGCGGAGGTCGGCGTGCGCCTGCTGGATCGCACCACGCGTGAAGTGGTGTTGACCGACGCCGGCCTGCGGTTGGCCAACCGGGTCGAACGGCTGCTGGACGAGCTGCAGGCCGCGTTGCTGGATGCGCGCAGCTTTGGCGTACAGCGCAGCGGCACGGTGCGGGTGGCGACCAGCCAGACCATTTCCGCCCATCTGATGCCGCAGTGCATCGCCGCCGGCGAGCGCGAATACCCGGAGATCCGCATCATGCTGCGCGATCAGGCGCAGCAGCAGGTACTGCACAGCGTGCGCAACGCCGAGGTGGATTTCGGCATCGTGGTCGATCCGGTGCAGGCGGTGGACCTGGAGTGCGAAGCGGTGCTGCATGAACCGTTCCTGCTGCTGTGCCGCGACGATCACCCGTTTGCTGCGCAGCAAGAGGTGCGTTGGTCGGCGTTAAACGGCTGCCGCCTGGTGTTGCAGGATTATGCGTCGGGCAGCCGACCGCTGATCGACAGCGCGCTGAGGCAGCAGGGCGTCGAGGCGCAGGTGGTGCAGGAAATCGGCCATCCGGCCACGCTGTTCCCGATGGTGGCGGAGGGGATTGGCATCAGCATCTTCCCGGCGTTGGCGCTGCCGCTGCCGGAAGGGGGGCGGCTCCGGGTGCGGCGGCTGGTGCCGGAGATCAATCGCGCGTTGATGCTGGTGCGACGCAAGAACCGCTCGCTGACGCCGGCGGCGGAGGCCATCTGGCAGGTGGCGCGTCAGCAGGCGGCGCTGCTGCACCAGCGCCGGCAGGAAAACGCGGAATATTGATTCAGATATAGACGTCCACCGCGTTGAGCGGCGTCGGGCGGTTTACGCCGTCGCCGGCTTGCGCCGCGGCTTTCTTCATTTGCTCCTGCTGCTGCTTTTCCATTTCTTCTTTCTGGATGCGCGCGATCTCGGCCTGCAACATCTTGATCTGCGCTTCGATCAGCTGCTTTTGCTTCTCGATCTCTTTGGGATCGGCACTGGAGTCTTTCAGCTCCACCAGCTTTTGCTGCAGAGCCTGAATCTGCCGGTTCAGCGCCTTGATACGCGCCGAGGCGCGGCTTTCGTTGAGATTTGCCGGTTCGTCATTGCCGTTGGCGCGTTCGTTTTTCTCCATCTTGCCGCCTTGCGGCTGGTTGTTGACCGGTTTGGCCATCAGCAATTCGCCCTGATGGCCCGGCGCGCTGAAGACGTTGCTGACGCCGGGAACGGTATTTTTGATCGGTACGATCATGGTGATGGTGGTCGACATGGATGCTCTCCCTGAGTCTGGCTATCGCTGTTCAGGGTATCGGCAGCGGCGATTAAATCTTTACCTGCCGCAGGTGCGGCCAGCGCTGCAGCCAGCCTTTGTCGAGCACGCGCTGGGCATAGGCCGCGCGATCGCCGTTTTTCACGTTGAAGGTGATGGTGTCGTCGAACAGCGCCGCGAGCCCGAAGGGGGCCACCAGCGTGATGCTGTCGTCGGCGTTCAGACGCGCGCCGATCGCCGTTTCCACTTCGGTCCAAAAGCTGATGGCCTCTTCGCTGTCGCGGTAAGGCGCCCGGCCACCGCGCAGGTGCATGCGCGCCTGATTCTTGACCGACCAAGGCCGCGGCAGCCATTGGTGCAGCCGCGTCTCCAGCATGCGATCGCGCTCGGCGTCCGCACGCTCCGCATCGAAGTGGATCACGTCGATATCGTTGAGCGGCGTGGCGTCCACGTAGCCGTGGCGCCGATCCCACACCAGATTGCGTACGAAGCCGGCGCCCAGGCACCAGTCATTCAGGCCGAGCCGGCGCACGGTGCGCAGGGCGGCCATGCGAGCGTCATCTTGTTGCAGCCAGTCGATAATTTGCCGTTGCGGATCCATCACCCCTCCTTTTTTCGCGGCTACTGTAACCCGAAGCGGCGGCGGGTGAAATGGGGGAAAGCGCAACGGCGGCGATCGCGTGCAAAATAATTTTCTTTTCCCACTGACTACACTTGGTGCAGGGCTTTTATCTCGTCACTCGGTGCAAGGGAGGGGGCTATGTATCAGGCAACGGTGGGCCAACGCGGCTATCGCTTTGGCGATCTGCGTCAGCTGATGGCGAAGGCTTCGCCGGCGCGTTCCGGCGATTATCTGGCGGAGGTGGCGGCGCAAAGCGCCGAAGAGCGTATGGCGGCGCGCATTGCGCTGGCGGACTTGCCGCTCAAGGCGTTCCTGCAGCAGGCGCTGGTGCCGTACGAACAGGACGAGGTGACGCGCCTGATTATCGACGGCCACGATGCCGCCGCCTTTGAGCCCATCTCGCACCTCACGGTCGGTGATTTTCGCGATTGGCTGCTGAGCGAGCAGGCGGACAGCGCCATGCTGGCGCAGGTGGCGGCCGGCATCACGCCGGAGATGGCGGCGGCGGTGAGCAAGATCATGCGCAATCAGGATCTGATCCTGGTGGCGAAGAAGTGTCGGGTAGTGACGCGCTTTCGCAATACGATTGGCCTGCCGGGCCACCTCAGCGTGCGGCTACAGCCCAATCACCCGACCGACAGCCTGCAGGGCATCGCCGCCAGCATGCTGGACGGCCTGCTGTACGGCAGCGGCGACGCGGTGGTCGGCATCAACCCGGCCAGCGACAGCCTGCCGCTGCTGGAAAAGCTCAACTACATGCTGGACGACGTAATCCAGCGCTTCGCCATACCCACCCAATCCTGCGTGCTGACCCACGTGACCAACACGCTGCGGCTGATAGAGCGCGGCGCACCGGTGGATCTGGTGTTTCAGTCGATCGCCGGTACCGAAGCGGCCAATCGCGGCTTCGGCATCAGTCTGGCGCTGCTGGCGGAAGCGCAGCAGGCGGCACTGAGCCTCAGGCGCGGCACGCTGGGCGACAACGTGATGTACTTCGAAACCGGGCAGGGCAGCTGCCTGTCGGCCAACGCCCATCACGGCGTCGATCAGCAAACCTGCGAGGCGCGCGCCTATGCGGTGGCACGCCATTTCTCGCCGCTGCTGATCAACACCGTGGTAGGGTTTATCGGCCCCGAATACCTGTATGACGGCAAGCAAATTATCCGCGCCGGGCTGGAGGATCACTTCTGCGGCAAGCTGCTCGGCCTGCCGCTGGGCTGCGACGTCTGCTACACCAACCATGCCGAAGCCGATCAGGACGACATGGACACGCTGCTGACGCTGTTGGCCGCCGCCGGGTTAACGTTCCTGATCGGCGTGCCGGGCGCGGACGACATCATGCTCAACTACCAAAGTACGTCGTTCCATGACGCGCTCTATATCCGCGAGCTGCTGGGGCTGAAGCACGCGCCGGAGTTCGCCGCCTGGCTGGCGGCGATGAACATTACCGACGAACGCGGGCGGCTGCGCGACGCCGCCGCCAATCATCCGCTGTTGCTGGCGCTGCAGGGAGAACGCACATGAGCAAACCGGTTCACGTCAACAGCTGGGACGCGCTGCGCGCCTTTACCGATGCGCGCATCGCGCTGGGGCGCACCGGCGCCAGCCTGCCGACCGACGAACTGCTGCGCTTCGGCCTGGCTCACGCCCAGGCGCGCGACGCGGTGCATCAGCCTTTCGACAGCGAACGGCTGGCGGCGGATCTGCACGATGCCGGTTGGCCCACGCTGGCGGTGCACAGCGGGGCCGCCGACCGCGCCGCCTATCTGCGCCGACCGGATCTGGGGCGGCGGTTGGCGTCGGACAGCCGCAGCCTGCTGCTCGGTTCGCCATCGCGCCGCGTCGATCTGCTGCTGATAGTGGCGGACGGCCTCTCCTCCAAGGCGGTGCATCGCCAGGCGCTGCCGCTGCTGCAGGCGCTGCGCCCCTATCTCGATACGCTGGGGCTGACCGTTGCGCCGGTGGTGCTGGCGCATCAGGCGCGGGTGGCGCTGGGGGATGAGATCGGCGAATGCCTGCAGGCCCGGGCGGTGGCGGTTTTGATCGGCGAACGGCCGGGGCTGTCGTCGCCGGACAGCCTGGGTGTCTATTTGACCTGGGGGCCGAACGCGCGCAGAACGGACGCCGAGCGCAACTGTATCTCCAACGTGCGGCCCGAAGGGTTGGATTATCCGCAGGCGGCGTTCCGCCTGGCCTGGCTGCTGGAGCAGGCGTTCCTGCGGCGGCTGAGCGGCATCGAGCTGAAGGACGAGAGCGACAACCCGGCGCTGCACGGCCGGGTGACGCCGCTTTATCCCCAGCTGGGCGGTTGACCGATGGTTTGCTGCAGCAGGGCGGTGAAGGCCGCCAGCCGGGCGGACACCTTCGCCATCGGGCGCAGCAGATAGATACCTTGCTGCTCATGGCGCGGATCTTCCAGCATTTGCACCAGTTGCCCGTGCTGCACGTCCGGCCCCACCACCCAGTTGGGCAGGAAGGCGATGCCGAGCCCGAGCAGAGCGGCCTGGCGCTGCGCGGTGAAGTCGTCGCAGCGCAGCGCCATGGTGCAGCGGCTCATCAGCGCCGCGTCGAGGATCTGCGCCCAGCAGGCCGGCTGCTGCTTGTGGTAGCGGGCGATCAGCCGATGCTGCGGCAGCGCTTCCAGATTGGCCGGCAGGCCATAGTGGGCGACGTAGGCGGGGCTGGCGCACATCACCCAGCGTTGGGTGGCGATGCGGCTGGCGTACAGCGCGCTGTCCTTCTGTTCGCCGATGCGGATGGCGGCGTCGAGCCGTTCCTGCGTCGGATCGGTCAGACGTTCGGTCAGATCGAGGTCGACCGACAGCTGTGGGTAGCGTTCCGCCAGCGTCGGCAGCAGCGGCAGCACATAGGTTTTGCCGAAGGTCGGCAGGCAGCTGATGCGCAGCGTGCCCTGCGGCGTTTCGTTCAGCGCGCTTAGCTCGGCGCGAAGGCCGGTAATGTCCGTCATCAGCGCGGCGGCGCGCGTCAGCAGCAGCTCGCCGGCGTCGGTCAGCAGCAGGCCACGGGTGGAGCGCACGAACAGCGCGGCGCCGAGCGCGCTTTCCAGGGCATCGATGTGGCGCACCAGCGAGGAGGGCACCATGCCCAGCCGGCGCGCGGCGGCGGAAAAGCTGCCCAGGCGGGCCACGTCGAGAAAAATTGGCAGATGTTCTACATAGCGGGCGTCATTCATTTTTGCATTATATGCAAAAGCGTTTCTTATGAATACCCGCTTCTCTGCCGACGGCGCGGCGGCTACTCTGGCTGCGGGTTGACGACGGGCTTCAACGCCGTCCCATCCCGGCCGTATAGAGAGAAAACGTATAAGCCTTGCGGCGCTTAGCACTAAATAACAGATGTTTTTCCCAGGCTGCGCGAGCCGCCTGCGGAGTTGATTGTCGCTCCAACACCAGATTAACCGTTCAATTTGATAACCGGTTCAGTCTCAATGATTAGTAAGTCTTTACTTTATCTCATTCTGATCTGATACCTGGTTATCGGCCGGCCAGCCGTGCCGGTTTTTTTGTCGCCTTAGGCTGAATCGTTCCAACTGATGAACGCGCCTTGGGGGCATCTTGGCTCACCGTCGGTGGGCCTTTTGAACGCGCGGAACCGCGATCCCGCGCTGGTGGAGGAGTCAGTCATGAACGAAAAACACGGGTGTTCCTGTGCGCGCCATTTGGCGCAGGGTTTTGCCAGGCAGTCGATCAATGCCGGGGAGGGCGAAATCTATCAAATCTCGCTGATGAGCGCGCTCATCGACGGGGTTTACGAGGGGGAGACCACCATTGCCGAGCTGCTCAAGCACGGTGATTTCGGCCTTGGTACCTTCAATCATCTGGACGGCGAACTGATCGCTTTCGATCAGGAAATACACCAGCTGCGCGCCGACGGCAGCGCCCGGCCGGCCGGCCTGCAACAGAAAACCCCCTTCGCCGTCGTCACCTTTTTCCAGCCCAGCGTCAGCCAGCAATTCGACCGGCCAATCACCAAGGCGCAGCTGCACCAGTGCATCGACGAGCAGGTCGCCTCGCCGAACCTGTTTTGCGCGGTGCGGGTCGACGGCGAGTTCAGCCACGTGGAAACCCGTACCGTGCCGCGTCAGGAACGGCCTTACCGCCCAATGCTGGAAGCGATAGAAGAGCAGCCGACCTTCTCGTTCCATCAGCGGCGCGGCACGCTGGTCGGCTTCCGCTCGCCCGATTACATGCAGGGCATCGGCGTGGCCGGCTATCACGAACACTTCGTTACCGACGACCGCAGCGGCGGCGGCCACGTGCTGGATTACCAGCTCGATCATGGCCGCCTGCAGTTCGGCGTCATCACCCGTCTCAATCTTCAGTTGCCGCATGATGCGGATTTCTTGCGCGCCAACCTCTGTCCAGAGGATTTGGATCGCGCGATTCGTTCCGCCGAGGGCTAATCCCGGCGATCGTTTTCTTAGGAGGTGGAACTATGGCACAGGAAAAAACAGGCAATGACTGGCAATGCGGCGCCGACTTGGTGGTGAAAAACCTGGAAGCGCAGGGCGTCAAACACGTTTTCGGCATTCCGGGCGCCAAGATCGACCGGGTGTTCGATTCGCTGGAGGACGCGCCATCGATTGAAACGGTGGTGGTGCGGCATGAGGCCAACGCGGCCTTTATGGCGGCGGCGGTCGGCCGCCTGACCGGCAAGGCCGGGGTGGCGCTGGTCACCTCCGGGCCGGGCAGCTCCAACCTGATCACCGGGCTGGCCACCGCCACTTCGGAAGGGGACGCAGTGGTGGCCTTCGGCGGGGCGGTGAAGCGCGCCGACAGCCTGAAGCAGACGCACCAGAGCATGGATACCGTCAGCATGTTCCGGCCGGTGACCAAGTACTGCGCCGAAGTGCATGCCGGTTCGGCGATTTCCGAGGTGATCGCCAACGCCTTTCGCCGCGCCGAGTTCGGCCGGCCGGGGGCATCGTTCGTCAGCCTGCCGATGGATATCGTCAATGAACCGGTCAGCGCGCCGGTGCTGGCCGGCTGCCGCTTGCCGCGCATGGGGGCCGCGGCGGCGGACGACATTCAGGCGGCGGTGAAACTGATCCGCCAGGCCAAATGCCCGGTATTGCTGCTCGGTCTGCAGGCCAGCCGGCCGGAGAACAGCGAAGCGGTGCGCCATCTGCTGTACCGCACCCATATGCCGGTGGTCGGCACCTATCAGGCGGCGGGAGTGATCGACGTCAACCACTTCGCCCGTTTCGCCGGCCGCGTCGGCCTGTTCAACAACCAGCCGGCCGATCAGCTGTTGCAGAAGGCCGACCTGGTGGTGAGCGTCGGCTATGATCCGATCGAATACGATCCCTGCATGTGGAACAGCCACGGGCGGCTGAAACTGGTGCACATCGACGTGCTGCCGGCGGATATCGATACCTGCTATCGGCCGGACGTCGAGCTGGTGGGCAACATCAGCGCCACGCTGAACATGATGACTGAAACGTTCACTGAGGCGGTCTACGTGCCGCCGGAGGTGGAGCTGATCCTCACCGATCTCGGCCGCCAGCGCACTGAACTGGCGGAGCGCGCCGCCCGCCGCGGCGGCATGCCGATCCACCCGCTGCGCATCGTCAAGGAGCTGCAGGACATCGTCAGCGACGATGTAACCCTGTGCGTGGACATGGGCAGTTTCCATATCTGGATCGCCCGCTACCTGTACAGCTTCCGCGCCCGCCAGCTGTTGATCTCCAACGGCCAGCAAACCATGGGGGTCGCGCTGCCGTGGGCCATCGGCGCGGCGCTGGTGCGCCCCGGCGATAAAGTGGTGTCTATCTCCGGCGACGGCGGATTCATGCAGTCGAGCATGGAACTGGAGACCGCGGTGCGGCTGAAAAACAACATCGTGCACGTCATCTGGGTCGATAACGCCTACAACATGGTGGAAATGCAGGAAGTGAACAAATACCAGCGCAAATCCGGCGTGGAGTTTGGGCCGATTGACTTCAAGGCTTACGCGGAATCCTGCGGCGCGGTCGGTTTCGCCGTGCAGTCGGTGGACGATCTGCGGCCGATGCTGCGCAAGGCGATGGCGATCCAGGGGCCGGTGGTGGTGGCCATTCCGGTCGACTATGCCGACAACTATAAGCTGATGGCGCAGATGAACTTCAGCCAGATGATTTAATTTCATCATCGCGCGGTTTCACCGGGGCAGGCCGCTTGCGCGCCTGCCCGTTTTTATGCGCGGATTTTGTCCTTTACTTCGCTAACTGCATGATTTATTGCTATCCGTTGGGCTGTTTTTTCACCACTGGGGATAGCGCAATGAAAAGAAAAGCAATAACGATCGGGCTGCTGGCGTTGGCGATAGCCGGTGGCGCGCGGGCCAATACGCTGGTCTACTGTTCCGAAGGCTCGCCGGAAGGCTTCAACCCGCAGCTGTTCACCTCCGGCACCACGGTGGACGCCAGCTCGGCGGCGATTTACAACCGGCTGGTGGACTTCAAACCCGGCACCGTCGAGCTGCAACCCAGCCTGGCGGAAAGCTGGGAAGTGAGCGAGGACGGCAAGCGCTATACCTTCCACCTGCGCAAAGGGGTGGCATTCCAGATCAACAAATATTTCACGCCCACCCGCGATTTCAATGCCGATGACGTCATCTTCTCGTTTATGCGGCAAAAGGATGCCAACAACCCGTATCACAAGGTCTCCAACGGCGCCTACACCAACTTCGAGTCGATGGAGTTCGGCACGCTGATCGACCGGATCGTCAAGGTGGACGATCACACCGTGCGCTTTGAGCTCTCCCGCGCCGAGGCGCCGTTCGTCGCCGATCTGGGCATGTACTTCGCCACTATTTTTTCGGCGGAATATGCCGACGCGATGCTGAAGGCCGGTACGCCGCAGCGGGTGGACAACGATCCGATAGGCACCGGGCCGTTCCAGCTGGTGCAGTACCAGAAGGACGCGAAAATCCTCTACAAGGCGTTCGACCGCTACTGGGAAGGCAAACCGAAGATCGACCGGCTGGTGTTTTCGATCACGCCGGATGCGACGGTGCGTTACGCCAAGCTGCAAAAGAACGAGTGCCAGGTGATGCCGTTCCCCAACCCGGCGGATCTGGCGCGCATGCGGCAGGACGGCAACCTTCAGGTGATGGAAAAATCCGGCTTGAATATCGGCTTCCTGGCGTTCAATACCCAGAAAAAACCGTTGGATAACGTCAAGGTGCGCCAGGCGTTGGCGCTGGCGGTCAACAAGCCGGCGATCATCGAGGCGGTGTTCCACGGCGCCGGCCAGCCTGCCAAGAACCTGCTGCCGCCGACCCAGTGGGGCAGCAACGCGCAGCTTGAAGACTACCCGTATTCGCCGGAGCGGGCGAAGCAGCTGTTGCAGGAAGCCGGGCTGGGGCAGGGGTTTGACATCGATCTGTGGGCGATGCCGGTGCAGCGGCCCTACAACCCCAACGCCAAGCGCATGGCGGAGATGATCCAGGCCGACTGGGCTAAAATCGGCGTGCGCGCCAAAATCGTCACCTTCGAGTGGGGCGAGTATTTACAGCGGATTAAAAACGGCGAGCACCAGACGGCGTTGATGGGCTGGACCACCGCCAACGGCGATCCGGACAACTTCTTCGGCCCGCTGTTCACCTGCGCTTCGCTCGGCGGCTCCAACTCGGCGAAATGGTGCTACAAACCGTTCGACCAGCTGATCCTGCAGGCGCGCGAGGAGAACGATCACGCCAAGCGGGTGGCGATGTACCAGCAGGCGCAGGTGATGATGCACGATCAGATGCCGGCGCTGATGATCGCGCACTCGACCATCTTCGAACCGGTGCGCAAGGAAGTGAAAGGCTACGAAATCGACCCGTTCGGCAAACACATCTTCAAACAGGTGTCGCTGGAGAGGTAACGAAAAGGCCGGGTTAACCCGGCCTTTTTCATGCCTGCGGCGCGTCGCAGTGGTAGCGGCCGCGCGGGATCACCAGCGGCGTGTGGGACAGCGGATCGTCGATGATCATGCACGGCATGCCGAACACCCGCTCCACCAGTTCGGCGGTAATGATCTCCGCCGGTTTCCCTTCCGCCACGATCTTGCCGTCACGCATGGCGATGATGTGATCGGCATAGCGGCAGGCGTGGTTGAGATCGTGCAGCACCGCGATCAAGGTTTGACCGCGCTCGCGGTTGAGCTGGCGGAACAGATCCAGCAGCTCGATCTGGTGCGCGATGTCCAGATACGTCGTCGGTTCATCCAGCAGCAGCAGCGGCGTTTGCTGCGCCAACGCCATCGCTACCCAGACGCGCTGACGCTGCCCGCCGGACAGCTCGTCGACGCTTCGATCCGCCAGTTGGCTGACGTTGGTGGCCGCCATGGCGGCTTCCACCGCCTGTTTGTCGGCCTGCGTCCACTGTTTCAGCAGGCTCTGGTGCGGATAGCGGCCGCGCGACACCAGGTCTGCCACGGTAATGCTGTCCGGTGCGATCGAGGTTTGCGGCAGCAGGCCAAGCTCGCGCGCCAGCGCTTTGGTGGCGAAACTGCTGATGTTTTTGCCGTCCAGCATCACCTCGCCGGCGCTGGGTTTCAGCAGACGGCACAGGGCGCGCAGCAGCGTCGATTTGCCGCAGGCGTTCGGCCCGACGATCACCGTGAAGGCGCCGTCGGGGATCGCCACGCTCAGATCGTCAGCGATGATTTTATTGTCGTAGCCCAGCTTCAGGTGCGAGGCGTGCAGGCGGTGGCTCATGGCGTTATCACTTTTCATTATCGGCGGGCCTCACGGATGAGCAGCCAAATCAGGTACAGGCCGCCGATGCAGACGGTCACGACCCCGACCGGCAGTTGGATCGGCGCAAAAAGATGTTGGGACACCACGTCGGCGCCGAGCAGCAGCGTCGCGCCCATCAGCGCCGAGGACGTCAGGGTGACCGAGGATTGTCCGGCCAGGCGGCGGGCGATCTGCGGCGCCGCCAGCGCGATAAAGGAAATCGGCCCGGCGGTGGCGGTGACGGCGGCGGTGAGGGTGACGCCGAACAGCATCAGCCACAGCCGGCTGCCTTCGGCGTTCACGCCCAGCGCGCGCGCCGTGTCGTCGCCCATTTCCAGCAGCTGCAGCCGTTTGCCCATCAGCAGCGCGGCCGCGGCCGCCAGCACGATGAACGCCGTGGCGGGCTGGGCTTTCTGCCAGGTCATGCCGTTGAGTGAACCGGCCTGCCACATGGCGGCGTCCATGGCGCGCTCCAGCGAGGCGGTGATGATCAGCCAGGTATTGGTAGAGACCAGCACCGCGCTGATGGCGATGCCGACGATGATCAGCCGGAAGCCGGCGATGCCTTGCCGCCAGGCCAGCAGATAGATAGCCAGCGCGGAGAGAATGCCGCCGGCCAGCGCACCGCCGGCGATGTAGTAATAGCCGCCGTTGAACAGGGTGATGGCGATCAGCGCGCCGGTGTAAGCCCCCATGTTAAAGCCAATCACGTCCGGGCTGCCGAGCGGGTTGCGGATAATCGACTGGAAGATGGCGCCGCTCATGCCGAGTGCGCCGCCTAACAGCAGCGCCATGGCGATACGCGGCAAGCGCCATTGGGTGACCACGGTGACCAGATTTTTCGGCGCCTCGCCGCTGAGCGCGGCAAAGACCTGTTCCAGAGAAAGCTGCAGCGTGCCGTAGCACAGCGCGGCAACGGCCATCGCCAGGCACAACGCCAGCAGTGAAATATTGACCAACAGCAGGCGCAGCGGCATGCGCCCGTTGATGACGCCGTCCGGGCGGCCGATATGCAATGTGTGGGGCAGACTCATCACAGCCCCCCCAGCGTTTTCTTGCGGCGCACCAGCCAGATCAGCACCGGCGCGCCGATGAAGGCCGCCACGATGGAAACGCGCAGCTCACCGGCCGCCAGCAAACGGCCGACCACGTCGGCGCACAGCAGTAAAATCGGCGCCAGCAGCATGGAGTAGGGCAGGATCCAGCGCTGGTCGGGGCCGACCCACCAGCGGGCGATATGCGGCACCATCAGCCCGATGAAACTGATTGGGCCGACGGTGGCGGTCGCCGCACCGCACAGCAGCGTGATGGCGATCACCGCGACGACCTGAGTCAGCACCACGCGTGCGCCGAGCGCGATAGCCAGGTCTTCCCCCATGCCGATGGTATTCAGCGGCCGGGCGATGAGCAGCGTCAGGAGGCAGCCGAGCAAAATGGCGGGGGCGGTAACCGGCAGCGTGGACAGCGTGCGGATATCCAGCGTGCCGGCCTGCCAGAAGCGCAGTTGGTCGAAGGTTTGCGGATCGATCAGCGACAGCCCGGTGGTGATGCCGAGCAACACCGCGCCGATCGCCACGCCGGCCAGCGTCAGCCGCACCGGGTTGATACGTCCGCCCGCCAGCGTGCCGATCAGGTAGACCAGCAGGGTGGTGAGGGCGGCACCGACGAAGGCGTAGGCCATATAGCTTTCGGTGGTGGCCGCGCCGAAAAACATGATGCCGATGACCACGGCGAAGCTGGCGCCGGCGTTGATGCCTAGCACGCCGGGATCGGCCAGCGGATTGCGCGTCAACGCCTGAATCAGCGCGCCGGCGGCGCCGAGCGCCATGCCGGCCAAGATGCCCGCCAGCGTGCGGGGTACCCGGGCGTTGAGAATGATGGTGCTGTCGGAACCGCTCGCGGCGCCTTGCAGGCTGAGCCAGACGGTATGGAAGGGGATGGCTTTGGAACCCAGCATCAGGCTGGCAATGATGCACAGCAGCAACAGCGCCGTGCCGATACCGAACCCGGCGATGCGTTTGAAGCCACTGGCGTAAGCTGCGTGCGGTGCGGACGAAAGCGTCCGCTCAGTCGGAGTGGGTACGTTCACACCGGTAACTCCTGTATGATTTTTATTCTCATTGTTATTTGCGTTCATGCGGGCGCTAATAGTAGCACGAGTTTACGCCCGCATGCACCCGCCGGTTGGTGGCGCAGGTGCGTTGACGATGTTAATAACTATTGATATTTCAATTGATTGAATGTGAACGGTTGCCCTGTTTATGGCAAACGTCGGCAGGAGGTTGGCCCGCCGACGGCGTGGTTCAGGGCTTTTTGAACAGCCGTTCGATTTGGTTCAGCATGTTGGTGGCGCTGTAGTAATCGAGACGGAAAGTGTCGTTGCCGACGGCGTAGACGTGCCGCTGTTCCACCGGCTCCAGATGTTTGAGGAACGGGTTGGTCAGCACCTCTTGCACTTTACGCTCGTTGGTGGCGAACAGGATCAGCGTTTTGCCGTTCAGACCCTCGGCCATTTTTTCGCCGGAGATCTGGATGATGTCATGGCGTTTACCCATGCTGGCATTGCCTTTGGCGCTTTCCGGCGGGGTGGCTAGCTGGAAGCCGAGCTGGGTCAGCAGCTTGCCCTGGGCTGACCCCGGCGTCCACAGCATGGCCTCGCGGCCGTTGTCGGCATACACCAGCGGGGTGGTCGGCTGCGGCGGCAGCGCGATCGCCTGCTTCACTTGCTCCACGCGCTGTTCGAAACGATCTTCCGCCTGTTTGGCGCCGGCTTCATGGCCGGTGATCTTGCCGAGCTCGCTGGCCAGCTGTTGCCAGCTTTTGTCGCCATAATCGAGCACCAGCGTCGGCGCAATGGCCGACAGCTGGTCATACAGTTTCAACGCCGAATCACCGCCGGTCGCGGCGACGACGATCAAATCCGGCGCGGCGGCGGCGACGGCCTCGGCATTGGGCTCCACCTGATACAGCCGTTCGACGTGGCGCTGTTTGGCTACCTCGCTCCACTGGGTAAAGAAGCCTTGTTTATCGGCCACCAGAGGGTTCGGGCTGGTGGCGCCGCTGGCGACTACCGGGGCGTCGATAGCCAGCAGCGTGCCGGTGATGGTGACGCTGGTGGACACGATGCGCTGCGGCGGTTTTTCCAGCGTGAACTTCCCTTTGGCGCTGTCGATGGTGCGCGGCCAACTGCTGTCGGCAGCGGGGGCGGACGGTTTCTGCCCGTCGCTCTTGTCGTCCGGACCGCAGCCGCTGAGCAGCAGGCTGGAAGTGGCGATAAATGCAAAGAACAGCTGGCGTAAGGATAGGGTCATGAGCAGGCTCTTTCTTTCCTTGAACTAAGGCGTATCAATCCGGCTGCGGATTGGCTGCGTGGTGGATGCCCGCTAATTTACCATTCAAGCCGGCAAAATGATAACCATTCGTATCTCAGCACGCGGTGGCTGGATTAAAGAAGAAGAGGGGGGAACGGCAGAAACGAAAAAAGCGCCAAAAGGCGCTTTTTTCTGAATTGGTGGGTCGTGCAGGATTCGAACCTGCGACCAATTGATTAAAAGTCAACTGCTCTACCAACTGAGCTAACGACCCATAACAGTGGTGGGTGATGACGGGCTCGAACCGCCGACCCCCTCCGTGTAAAGGAGATGCTCTACCAACTGAGCTAATCACCCTCATTCGTTCTCATTTTTACTCAACAAGATGGTGGGCGATGACGGGCTCGAACCGCCGACCCCCTCCGTGTAAAGGAGATGCTCTACCAACTGAGCTAATCGCCCCGTCTTGTTGGAGTCGCATTATAGGGATAGTTCAAAGTGAGTCAACGGTTTTTAAAATGATTTCAATCGTTCGCCGCAAATTTAGGCAGGGCGCGATAATTATCGCCAACGGCGCCGATTCTTTGCGCAACGCTATGCGAAACTCGCCGCAAAACGCGCGAAATCGACCGGCGCAATATCGTGTCGGCGTTGAGGAATTAGCGCGTGGTGATACAATGTCGTCCACTCTTTTTTCAATTCCGAGCAATCGTCGGCCATCGCCGACACGCGTTGCGTAATAAGGCAGTGAACCCAATGAAAATCAAAACCCGTTTTGCACCGAGCCCGACCGGCTATCTTCACGTCGGCGGCGCGCGTACCGCACTTTATTCCTGGTTGTTCAGCCGCCATGCGGGCGGTGAGTTCGTTCTGCGTATCGAAGATACCGATTTGGAACGCTCTACCCAGGACGCGATCGACGCAATTATGGATGGCATGAACTGGTTGAACCTGGATTGGGATGAAGGCCCGTACTTCCAGACCAAGCGTTTCGATCGCTACAACGCGGTCATCGACGAAATGCTGGAGCAGGGCACGGCCTATAAATGCTATTGCTCCAAGGAACGCCTGGAAGCGCTGCGCGAGAAGCAGATGGAAAACGGCGAGAAGCCGCGTTACGACGGCCACTGCCGCGACAGCCAGTGCAGCCACACCGACGACGAGCCGCACGTGGTGCGCTTCCGCAACCCGCAGGAAGGGTCGGTGATTTTCGACGACAAAATTCGCGGCCCGATCGAATTCAGCAACCAGGAGCTGGACGATCTGATCATCCGCCGCACCGATGGTTCGCCAACCTATAACTTCTGCGTCGTCGTCGATGACTGGGACATGGAAATCACCCATGTGATCCGCGGCGAAGACCACATCAACAACACCCCGCGCCAGATCAACATTCTCAAAGCGCTGGGCGCGCCGGTGCCGGAATACGCGCACGTGTCGATGATCCTCGGCGACGACGGTAAAAAGCTGTCCAAGCGTCACGGCGCCGTGGGCGTGATGCAGTACCGCGACGACGGCTATCTGCCGCAGGCGCTGCTGAACTACCTGGTGCGTCTGGGCTGGTCCCACGGCGATCAGGAGATCTTCTCCATCGACGAGATGAAAGAGTTCTTCACGCTGGAAGCGATCAACAAATCTGCCAGCGCGTTCAACACCGAGAAGCTGCAGTGGCTGAACCACCACTACATCAACCATATGCCGGCGGAAGAAGTGGCGGTGCATCTGGCATGGCACGTTGAGCAACTGGGCATTGAAACCCGCAACGGGCCGGAACTGAAGGACATCGTCAAGCTGCTGGGCGAGCGCTGCAAGACGCTGAAAGAGATGGCGGAGTCTTGCCGTTACTTCTACGAAGATTTCAGCGAGTTCGACGCCGACGCGGCCAAGAAGCACCTGCGCCCGGTGGCGCGTCAGCCGCTGGAAGCGGTGCGCGCCAAGCTGGCCGCCATCACCGTCTGGACGCCGGAAAACGTGCACGACGCCATTCAGGGCACGGCGGATGAGCTGGGTGTCGGCATGGGTAAAGTCGGCATGCCGCTGCGCGTCGCGGTGACCGGCGCCGGCCAGTCGCCGGGTATGGACGTGACCGTGCATGCGATCGGCCAGAAGCGTTCACTGCAGCGCATCGACATGGCGCTGGCTTACATTGCCGAGCGCGAAGCGCAAGCCTGATTCGCTGTTACGCCTTAAAGAAAAAGCCCCGTGGAGCGATCCCGGGGCTTTTTTCATGGCGGTGCGTCAGGCTTGCTCGCTAGCCGGCAGCCCCGGGCGGTAGGCGAGGAAATACATCAGCCCGACAAAGCCGGCGCCTCCCAGCGCGTTGCCGAGAAATACCGCGACGAAATTGGGCAGATACTGCTCCCAGCCCATGCCGCCGGCAAAGATGGCCGCCGGGATGATGAACATATTCGCCACGACGTGCTGGAAGCCGATGGCGACAAAAGCCATGACCGGGAACCACATGCCGATCACTTTGCCCGGCACATCCTTGCTGGCGAAGGCTAACCACACCGCCAGGCACACCAGCCAGTTGCAGCCGACGCCGGAAATGAAGGCGTGCAGGAAGTCCGCATCCACTTTGGCCTGCGCGATCGCCAGCGTCTTATGCAAGAACGCGCCTTCGGTCAGACCCAGCAAATGGCCGAAGAAGTAGGCGACGGCCAGGCTGCCGGCCAGGTTGGCCAGGGTGACCCAAAACCAGTTACGCAGCACGGCGATGGCGGGGATTTCACGGGCGAACCAGGCCATCGGCAAGGTCATCATGTTGCCGGTCAGCAGTTCGCCGCCGGCCAGAATGGTCAGGATCAGGCCGATAGGGAACACCGCGGCACCCAACAGGGCGCCGAAAGAGCCCCATTCGGCCGGCATGGTGCCGATGACGTGAATATCCAGCAGAAAGCCGGTAGCGATAAAGGCGCCGGCGAGAAAGCCCAGAATCAACAGATTAGCGAGAGGGGCGCGGCTTTTGTTTGCCCCGGCCTGAACGGCGAGGGCGGCGATTTCTTTTGGTGAATGCAAAGACATGACGGACTCGGTTTATAGTAATGAAATTTATGGCGCGGGCAGTCTATGCCGCTCGGGAGCCCGACTCAAGCGCATTTCGCTAACATTCCGTTAATTAAAAATCAACGTGATATACAGGGTCTTTTGCCATTTTGAGATGTAGCGCGCAAAATGGATGAACTCTGCACAAAGTGATGATTTTTTGGCGCCAAACATGCTGATTTGGCGGCTTTTTCAACGCTTGATTCAGGAATTCAATTTAGCCGTTGACAGCTTTGAGCGGGTTTCATATTATGCGCCCCGTTCACAGCACAAAGTGATTGTGGAACGGG
>NZ_KV792450.1:127588-189815 GCF_001808215.1 Serratia sp. HMSC15F11 | reverse complement strand
TTCACGCTAAAGCGCGATGAACCTTTTTTTTATCTGTTATCGGCCGCCGCGCCCCGTCGGCTGCGTTGAAAAGCGTGCGCTGCGGGCATCGCGCTCATAGCCTTGTGGTTCGGTCAATAGCCCGTACAGCTCGGGGCGGCGTCCGTAAATCCAGCGGCGGCCGGTGCTGAGCGGGATCAGCGTCAGATCGAGTTCGGCGCTGACCATCCGGTCTTCCGCCGCCCAGGTCTCTGCCACGATGCGGCCGTAAGGATCGAGGATCATCGTGTTGCCGGTGCGTATCTCATCGTCATCGCGGCCCACGCCGTTGCTGAACAGCAAGAACAGCCCGTTGTCGTGAGCGCGCGACGGTAGCCAGCGCATCAGCCAGCCGCGGCCGTGTTCGCCGCGAAAGGCGGCTTCTATTGCCTGCGGATCTTCCGCACGCCGTTGCCACAGCGCCTGCGGGATCGGCTTCATGCCGTGCGGGCTGCGCGAATGGGTGCCGCCGGTCTGGTGCGGGGCGATCAACACCTCCGCGCCCAGCAGCGCCGTGGCGCGCACATTCTCCACCAGATTGTTGTCCCAGCAGATCAAGACGCCCACGCGCACGCCCCAGGGGGTATCGAACACCGTGTAGCGGTCGCCGCTGGCGATAGCCGGGTGTTCGAAGGCGTGCAGTTTACGGTGCACATGCAGCTCGCCGTCCGGCAGACAAACGGCATAGGCGTTGTAGCAACGGCCGTCGTCGCCCAGCTCGATCAGCCCGACGCCGATCGCCATGTTGTAACGCTCCGCCAGCGGGCGAATGCGCGCCAGAGAAGGGCTGCTCGCGATCGGCTCCGCCAGCGCGCGCACCTCGGCGTCGGACAGATGGCGCACGTGCCAATAGCCGGTGATGCACATTTCCGGGAAGGCCAGCAGCTGCATCTGTTGCTCGGCCGCCTCCGTGATAAAGCGTTCCATGGTCGACAGGTTGTAATTCTTATCGTTGGCGCGGTGCTGGAATTGCACCGTGGCGGCGCGCAGTGAAGGGGTCATGGTGTCTCTCCGGTTGGGGTCTGCGTTGATTACAGCAGGTGGATTGATTACTGTATAATCAATTAAATTCCCTATTCGATAACCTGATGGAATGGATATAAAACAACTGCGCGCCCTGGTGGCGCTGGCCGAACAGGGCAACTATCGGCAGGCGGCGAGCCTGCTGTGCATCAGCCAACCGGCGCTGAGCAAGCAGATTCAAGCGCTGGAAACCCAGCTCGGCGTTCGGCTGTTCGAGCGTGGCCGACAGGGGGCGGTGCTCACCGCCGGTGGGCAGCGGCTCTACCCGGAGGCGCAGGCGCTGGTGGAACAGTACCAGCAGTTTCAGCGGCGCGCCCGGCGGGTAGCGCTCGGGGAAGCGGGGCGGCTGGCGCTGGGATTTGGCCTCTCCAGTTTTCATCTGGCGCCGCAGCTGGTGGCCGCCTTTCGCCGGCGTTTTCCCGAGGTGGCCATTGGGCTGGAGGACATGCCGTCGGAGCGGCAGTATCAGCTGTTGCTGCAGGGCGAGTTGCAGGTGGGGTTCGTGCGCTTACCGGTCACTACGCCGCTGTGCGGCGCGGCATTGCTGAGCGACCGGCTGGTGCTGGCCGCGCCGGGCGCGCTGGCGCTGCGGGCCGACGACCTGATGGCGCGTTTCAATCAGCTGCCGCTGTTGCAGCTGACGCCGAAACGCGGGCGCGGGCTGAGCGATCAGTCGCTGCGGTTTATCGCCGCTCACCGGTTGACGCCGAACGTGGTGCAGCAGGCCGGCGATATCCAGACGCTGCTGGCGCTGGTCGCCGCCGGCGTTGGCGTCGCTTTGCTGCCGCACAGCATCACGCACATCGCGCCGGCCGGCATCGACATTCTGCCGCTGAGCGGCGAAGAGACGGAGTGGCAGGTCGGTATCGCCTGGGATCCGCAGCGCGCGGACGCGCTGCGGGACAACTTCATTCAGACGGCGTTGGCGGTGCAACGCGCTTAGGCATTCAAAGCGGGCAGTGCATCACGACGATCGGGCTCTGGTGATACTCGCTGCGGTGGCTTTCGCAGAAACCGACCTTTTTCGCCAGCGCCAGCGAAGCCTGGTTTTCCGGCGAGATGATGCAGACGGTTTTCTCGCCCGGCAGGTGCGTTTTACCCCAGGCCAGCGCTGCCCGCAGTGCCTCGGTGGCGTAGCCTTTGCCGTGCGCCGAGCTCACCAGCGTCCAGCCCATTTCCGGCGCATCGAGCGCCGGGGTAATGTCGCGCAGGAAGTTGGAAAAGCCGATGCTGCCGAGGTACTCGCCGCTCAGTTTGTCACGTACCGCCCAATACCCGTATCCCAACAACGCCCAGTGGCCGACGTAGCGCATCAGGCGCCCCCAGGAGTCCTCCCGGTCGCGCGGCGTGCCGCCGATGTAGCGCACCACCTGCGGATCGGCCCACAATGCGGCCAGCGATTCGAAGTCGTCCAGCGTGTGCGCGTCCAGCTGCAGACGTTCGGTGATAAGCGTTGGCGCGGTGTTGATTACGGTCATGTTGCTGCTCCTGCACAGGGTGAAAGGCGATGAAAAACAAACGGCGTTCAGTATGCCAGAGAAATCACCCCGCCAGCCACAACAGCCAGGTGAACAGAAAGCCGCTCAGGCCGAGCAAGGTGGTCAGCACCGTCCAGGTCTTCAGGCCATCGGCCACTGACAGCCCCAGATAGCGCGTGACGATCCAAAAACCGGAGTCGTTGACGTGGGAAAGCCCCAGTCCGCCGAAACAGGTCGCCAGCGTCACCAGCACCAGCTGTAGCTGATTTAAGCCGCTGACCGCTTCCGACAACAGGCCGCCGGTGGTCAGGATAGCCACGGTGGCGGACCCCTGCGAAGCGCGAAGTGCCAGCGAAATGATAAAGGCGGCGGGCACCAGCGGCAGGCCGATGGCCGTCAGTACTTCAGCCAGCGCTTTGCCGACGCCGGATTCCACCAGCACCTTGCCGAACACGCCGCCCGCGCCGGTCACCAGGATCACCACTGCGGCGGTCGGCAGCGCGGCGCCCATCACGTCGCTGGCGTGCTGCAGGCTCCAGCCGCGGCGCAGCGCCAGGAAATAGAAGGCCAGCAGCAGGGCGATCATCAGCGCCACCGCCGGTGAGCCCAGCAGCGACAGCGTATCGCGCAGCGCCGAGCCGGCCGGCAACAGCGTAGCGGAGACGGTGCCGAGCATGATGATGGCGATTGGGATGACGATTAGCGCCGCCACCAGGCCGGCGCCGGGCGGGTTGATGCGATCGCTGAGCGGCGCTTGCCCTTCCGGACGCGGCTCCGGCGCCGCCAGCTGCAGTTGTTCCAGCACCTCTATCGATAACGGATAGTTTTTGCGGTTGAGGTAGTTGGCGGCGAAATAGCCGATCGCGCCGACCGGAATACAGATTGCGAGGCCGATGATGGTCAGCCAACCGATGTCGGCGTTGAGCAAACCGGCGGCGGCGACCGGGCCGGGGTGCGGCGGCAGCGCGACGTGTACCGTCAACATCACGCCGGCCATCGGCAGGCCGAACTTCAGCGGCGACACTTTGGCGACCTTGGCGAAGCCATAGATAATCGGCGCCAGAATGATAAAACCGACGTCGAAGAACACAGGAACGCCGAGAATGAATGCGGCGAGGGTCAGTGCGGCGACGGTATGTTTCGGCCCCAGCCCCTGGCTGAAGCGTTGTGCCAGCGACTCGGCGCCGCCCGAGTGTTCGATCATGCGGCCAAGCATCGCGCCCAGACCGATGATAATGGTCACCGAACCAAGTACGCCGCCCATCCCGGCGGTCATCACTTTCATCACTTCGCCGGTTGGAATACCGCTGGCCAACGCCACCAGCAGACTGACCACCAACAGCGCGACGAAGGGCTGTACCTTCGCCTTGATGACCATCAGTAACAGCAGCACCACGCCGAGTACGGCAATCAGCAACAGCAGAGAGGTAGACATGAAAAAAGCCTTTCGTTGGGTAAGCGTTGGGCACCGCGATCGCCGCGTGGCGATACGGGTGCGTTTCATTGTTATAAAATCGATTTCCTGGTGTTGGCGGCAGCGTTAGCGGTAAGGCTTCAGCCACCCGAGCCCGGCGGCGGTGTCGCCGCGCGGCCGGTATTCGCAACCTATCCAACCCGGATAGCCGAGCGCATCCAGCCTGTCGAACAGCCATGGATAATTCAGTTCGCCCTCGTCCGGCTCATGGCGATCCGGCACTGAGGCTATCTGGATATGCGCGTAGCGTCCGGCCAGCGTCTCCAGCAGCCCGCTGATATTGCCGTCCACTAACTGCGCGTGGAAAAAGTCGAACTGAATGAACACGTTCGGTCTCTCGATCGCCGCCACTGCTTCCGCCACTTGGTGTTGACTGGCAAACAGGTAGCTGGGTTTGACCGGCGGGCTGAGCGCTTCGATCAGCACCTTGACGCCGTGCGGGGCGAAGGCGTCGGCGGCATAGCGCGCATTGGCGATAAAGGTGTCGAGATAATGCCGCCGATCCGCGCCTGCGGGCACCACGCCGGCCATCAGGTGCACGCTGGGGCAGGAAAGGGCGATGGCGTAGGCCAGCGCGCGGTCGATATCGGCGCGCGCGTCCTGCTCTCGGCCCGGCAGTGCCGCCAGTCCCCATTCGCCGGCGGCGGCATCGCCGGGCGCGGTGTTGAACAGCACCTGTTGCAGGCCGTGTTCGCGCAGCTTTTCGGTCAACAGCTCGGCGGGATAGTCGTAAGGGAACAGGAATTCCACCGCGCTGAAGCCCTGTGCGGCAGCGGCGGCGAAGCGCTCGAGGAACGGCACTTCGTTAAACATCATCGATAAATTGGCGGCAAATTTAGGCATGGTTCAGCTCCGTAATTCGGCAATTTCATCATCGGTTAAATAGCGGATCGGACGATCGCCGAGGGTGAAGATCAGCCGCGCCGCATCTTCCATCTCTTCGGTATTGTCCGCCGCCGCTCGCAGGTCTTTACCCGTCACCACCGGCCCGTGGTTGGCCAGCAAAAAGGCGCGGTGGGTCGGCGCCAGGCGGGCCAGATCCTGCGCCAGCCTTTCGTCGCCGGGCCGGTAGTAAGGCACCACCGGCACCTTGCCGACGCGCATCACCACATAGGGGGTGAACGGTTTGATAGCGTTGTCGACGTCCAGCCCCTGCAGGCAAGAGAGCGCCGTGAGGTAGGTGCAATGCAAGTGCACCACCGCTTTGCATTCCGGATTGTTCAGATACAGTGCCCGGTGAAAGCTGATCTCTTTCGACGGCTTGTCGCCGGAGAGCCAGTCGCCGTTCAGGCTCACTTTAGACAGGCGATCGGCCTGCAGCTCGCCGAGACAGGAGCCGGTCGGCGTCGCCAACAGCGCGCCGTCCGGCAGCAACAGCGAGAGGTTGCCGGCAGAGCCGGTGGCGTAACCGCGTTGGAAAAACGAAGCGCCCAGGCGCACCATCTCTTCACGCGCCTGCTGCTCGATGGTCATGGTCATACTGGAAACTCCGTTTGCGCGCGCGTGAAGAAGGCTTCATCGCCAAAATTGCCTGACTTCAATGCCAGTGAAATGGTCCGGTCGTTGGCGCGCACCCAGGGAACGCCGGGGGAAATGCTGGGGCCGATATGGAAGCCGCGAATGCCCAGCGCCTGCGTGACCACGCCGGCGGTTTCGCCGCCGGCGACAATAAAGCGGCTGAATCCCAACTGGTACAGCTGCACCACCAGCTCGGCGAACAAGGCCTCCACCGCCTCGCTGGCGGCGCTACCGTACTGCCGTTGCGTTTGCTGCAGCGCTTCCGGCGCTGCGGTGGCGTAGATCAGCGGGGCAAGCGCCTCCCCGGCGTGGCGCTGCGCCCAGTGCGCCAACTCGGCGGCGTAGGCGGTGCGCGCCTGTGGCTCGAGGCAGCGGCTGATATCGATGGCCTGCGCCGAAGCGCGTTCGCGATAGTGCGCCACCTGCCGGTTAGTCATGACGGAGCAGGAGCCAGACAGCACCGCCGCCTTTTCCCCCTGCGGCGCGCCGGCCGCTTCTGCCGCGCGATCGCCGTTCTGCGCCCATTGCCGCGCCAGACCGATCGCCAGGCCCGAACCGCCGGTCACCAGCTTCATCGTTTTCAACGCTTCACCCTGGGTAAGCAGATGCCGTTCGTTGAGCGTATCCAGCACCGCGTAGCGCACGCCGTCCTGCGCCAATTGCCGCAGCTTCTCGCTGACTGCCTCGGCGCCGCGATCCATTTCCGCCGCCGTCACCAGCCCACAGCGTCCGGCGGCCTGGGACTCCATCAGGCGCAGCAGGTTGCTGTCGGTCATCGGCGTGACCGGGTGATGACGCATGCCGGATTCAGACAGCAGCTGCTCCCCGACGAACAGGTGGCCCTGATAGACCGTGCGGCCGTTTACCGGCAACGCCGGTGAGACAACCGTGAAATTCTCTCCCAGTACGGCGAGCAGGGCGTCGGTCACCGGGCCGATATTGCCCCGTGCGGTGCTGTCGAAGGTGGAGCAGTACTTGAAGTAGAACTGGCGGCAGCCCTGTTTTTGCAACCAGACCAGCGCCTGCAACGACTGTTCGACCGCCTGCTCTGCCGGGCAGGAACGCGATTTCAGGCTAATGACCGCCGCCTGTGCGTTTATCTGCGTTTCGTCTTGCGGCACGCCGTTCAGCTGCACCGTCGGCAGGCCGTTTTGCACCAGAAAACTGGCGATGTCGGTCGCGCCGGTAAAATCATCCGCGATTACGCCAAGCAGCATCAGAGCGCCTCCTTTTTCTGCGGCAGATCGATGCCGGCAAAGATTTTGATCACCGCACTGTCGTCTTCTTTACCGTAACCGGCGTTGCTGGCGGCGGTAAACATGGTGAAAGCGGTGGAGGCCAGCGGCAGCGGGAAGTGCAACGCCTTGGCGGTATCTGCCACCAGCCCCAGATCCTTGACGAAGATATCCACAGCTGACTTGGGCGCATAGTCGCCGTCGACCACGTGACGCATGCGGTTTTCGAACATCCAGGAGTTGCCGGCGGCGTGGGTGACCACGTCATACATCACGTCCAGCGGGATGCCCGCGCGGGCGGCCAGCGCCATCGCTTCCGCGCCGGCGGCGATGTGCACGCCAGCCAACAGCTGGTGGATGATTTTTACCGTCGCGCCCAGGCCGATCGTCTCGCCGATGCGGTACACCTTGCCGGCGATGGCGTCCAGCACGGGTTGCAGGCGCTCAAAGGTGGCGTCGGTGCCGGCGGCCATCACCGTCATCTGGCCTTCCTCCGCCTTGGCCGCTCCGCCGGAAACCGGCGCATCCAGCATCGGTAGCCCGTAGTCCAGCAGCCGTTGCTGGATCTGCTTGGCGTCATCGGCGGAAATGGTCGAAGAGACCATCACCGCGGTGCCTGGCCTGAGCTTTGGCGCCAGGCCTTGTTCACCGAACAGGATCTGCTTCACTTGGGCGGCGTTCACCACCAGCAACAGCACGGCGTCCAGCTCGGTCGCGAAGTCGCGCGCGCTGGGCGCCGTTTGTTTCGCGCCGGCTTGTTGCAGCACCGCCAGTGCCTGCGGATTCAGGTCCGCCCCGTAGGTGGTCAATCCGGCGCGGAGGCACGAGCGCGCCGCGCCCATGCCCATCGCGCCCAGCCCAATGATGCAGACGGCATATTTCCCTGGGTGTGTCATACTGCACTCCTGTTAATTTTAGTGATAATTTGTTTTGTTGTGTTAAATATAAGCGCTTGTCGGCCGTTTATCCGCGAGCTTTATCACAATAATTAACAACGGGTGAGACGGGTTTTTTGTGCGTTTTATGGCCTTACTCAGTGTTAATATTATGTTTTTTAAATAAGTTCATGCTTTTCTGGCGTCATTGCACGCGCCGTCACGCCGTGAAAAATTAGGGCTATCGGCGAACGAAAATTGACGTAAAATCACAATTATTATCACCGCAGCAACGAGAGGGAACCGTGATACCTGTAGAACGCCATCAACAAATTCTTGCGCTGGTATCCGAACGCGGCGTCGTTAGCATTGCCGAGCTGACCGAACGGCTGGGGGTGTCGCACATGACGATCCGCCGCGATTTGCAAAAGCTGGAGGAACAGGGCGCGGTGCAGTCGGTCTCGGGCGGCGTGCAGGCGCCTGAGCGGGTGGCGAGCGAACCTTCGCACCAGGCCAAAGAAGGGATGTTCAGCCGGCAGAAAATCGCCATCGGCCGGCTGGCGGCGCGGCAAATTCCCGCCAATAGCTGTATTTATCTGGATGCCGGTACCACCACGCTGGCGCTGGCGAAACAGATCGGTGAACGTGACGATTTGACGGTGGTGACCAACGACTTTGTCATCGCCGGCTTTCTGATTGAAAACAGCCAGTGCAGAATCATCCACACCGGTGGTACCGTGTGCCGGGAGAATCGCTCCTGCGTCGGCGAAGCGGCGGCGCAGGCGCTGCGTGGTCTGTTTATCGATCTGGCGTTTATCTCCGCCTCTTCGTGGAGCATGCGCGGTCTGTCGACGCCGAACGAAGACAAGGTGATGGTAAAGAAGGCCATCGTCGAGGCCAGCCGCCGCTGCATTCTGCTCAGCGACACCTCGAAATACGGCAAGATCGCGACCTATCTGGCGCTGCCGATCGCCGCCTTTGACGCCGTCATTACCGACGAGGGGTTGCCCGCCGCTGCGCGGGAGGCCATCGAGCAGGCGGGGCTTGCGTTGTTGACGGCAGGGGAAGAAGAGTAAGAAAGAACCGGAATTAGGATGAAAGTTCGGTATCGATGCCACTGGCGGGCAGTTCACTTGCTTCAGCACCGCCGCGTTCGCGCCATTCGCGGCGTCTTTGTTCAGCCCATTCTTCGTGGAAGGCTTGCATTTCTCTTTGGTGCCGTTCCTTTATGCTCATAGGAGTTGGGTGGGATTCTGCCGTTAACAGGCGGTATTTCGATGACATGTAATCCTTCCTCAACAAGCTCTTGGTTGTGCAAATAATGTACGCAATGCGCATGTTTTTTCAAGAGCGAGTCATAAATTCTGGCTAACGCTGGCCTGAGCGGTACGCTGAAAACCAATCTCGCTTGGTATTGCGCCACAAAAGTGACGATCGCCAGGCCGATACCATTAATGATTAGCTGTTCTCGTTCATATCGGGTGTACGCCATCCTGGTATAGGTATCAAATAAGGATTTGGTTAATTCGGCGCGGGTTTCCAACCCCCTTACCTCGTACAGTTCCATGACGTAAGCATTGTCCAATATTTCCGAGGCAGGATAAGCCCCAATAAGCCATTGACGCATCCTTGCTGAACTACAGTCGGCTGGATGTGGCGCTGGAGCTGCGGCGGGTGGCGGATTACTTCGAGGGGCTGGCGGAAGAACGCGGCATCGCGCTGAGCTGTGCAGGTGAGGGAACGCTGAAGGCGGACGCGATGCTGTTCCAGCGCGCGTTGAGCAACCTGGTGGCTAACGCAGTGCGTTATGCCGACGAAAACAGCCGGATCGTCCTGCGGGCTGAACGGCGCGCCGATGCCTGGTGGGTACAGGTTATCAATCAGGGGCCGCCGATCGCGCCGGCACAGCTGGAAAAGCTGTTCGATCGCTTCTATCGCGCCGATCCCGCGCGCAGCGCCGGCAATCATGCCAGTGGGCTGGGGCTGTCTATCGTGCGCGCCATCATGACGCTGCACGACGGTGAGGTTCGCGCGCAGTGTTCCGATGGCCGAGGTTCTGCTTGCTTGACCTTTAGCCTGATATTCCCCTCATCAGTTCAATGAGCTACCGCGAATGTTTTCGCCTGTTGCGGAAAACGCGACAGGCGTCATTCGTAAGTTTTTCCTTTCATTATTGTTTCCCATCGCCTTGGCTGAACCTAAAATTTAACATTTGCGACGCGGCAAACGCGTTAATTCGTCGGGCTAATACGGATGGACTGCGGTCTGTGATTATGCTCAACATTCACGTGTTATTATTTTTTTATTAAAATTTAGTTCTGCGGTCTTCTTTTGAGATGATTTTCCTTAAAATTGATAATTTGCGACACAAAAAACTAACTTTGTGGTTTTTGTCGCGTCAATATATCAATGAATGAGGTGATTGGTTAACCTTTGGTTATGGTTTGCAAGAAAAATCCTATATAAACGGTGGTGAGGTGACAAAGCGTATTTCGTGGCGTTAATTGAGTGGTTTTTCTTGCCTGTGCTTGGGTATTTTCGCGAATTACCTGATTAAATATTTATTTAATATTTCATTAACATTTGACGCCAAGCTATAAATGATCGCTATAGTGAAAACATGTGAATAAAATGAAATATAGATTTAATGACCATATTCTCTTTGACGCAGACACCAGAACCCTTAGCCCAACAGATTTTTCTGACGATCCCATATCCATATCCAGTCCTTCCAAACGGTTGTTGCTGCTGTTGATTGCCCACCATGGCGAGGCCGTAGGGCGTGAACTGATATTCAAGAAGGTCTGGGACGATTACGGCATGGTGTCCAGCAATAATAATCTCAATCAGTGCGTCAGCAAATTGCGTCGGGTGATTAAAAACCTTGGCGTCGAGGATGAGGTCATTGTTACGGTTCCTAAAGTGGGTTTTATGTTGCGTGATGAGATTACCATCGAGTCTTATGAGGACGCGGAAGATATTCACGACGCGGAGCCTGCCGCGGCTGTGCCGGGATCTGCGCCCGCAGCGGCGGCCAATCCGGCGTCCGACACCGTCATCGGCGGGGCCTCTTCTCATCTTGGTTATTCCCGCCGTGGGTGGCTGATGTTCAGCGCGATGGTTCTGGGGGGGATCCTCATGGCTATTGCTGTCACGGCCTATTTCAGCGGCTCGGGAGCCCGGCAGGAGAGCTACCTGGGAAAGTCAGGCAACTGTAAGGTTTTCATGTCGTTGCCTGATGCCTCGGCGACGGTCAACGCCAGCCTGAATCGGGATATTCTGGCTTACGCCGCGCACCAAACGGGAGAATGCAGCGGCGATGAGTTTTTGCTGGTGGTGCGCAGCAATCAGGTCAGGGCTTACATTTCCGGTATTTCCCGCTTATTCCTGCTGCGCTGCAAGATCTTGCGTGAACATAAAATGGAGATCTGTTCAGGCTTGGAAAGCGACAATGCTGAATTTATTAATTGACCATTGATAGCCGCTGCCCAACGCGATTGAAGGACGGTGGATATGACAAAAATATTACAGTGTTGAAATAAAACGTTCGACTTTCATTTGGCGGGTTGCCGTGTGGCGCTTACGAGAGGTATTTCCCTTTCTCTACCGCTTTCTACCTCATTATGGTGATTATGTATGGTTAAAGCCGATTTCGGTGATGCGCTGCTATTTTTTGAACCCAGCTCTTTAGTGAGAAGAGGAATGGAAGCATTTCTCGTTACCCAATCAAGTGACAGCTATTTTATCGACACCTTGAGGGCGCTGGAGGGGGTATTGAAAGAGGGAAAGCCTCGCGCGCTTATTATGGAGTTATATCATCAGAGAGAATATTTGTATGATGTATTACGGTTCGTTCTGACGGCAAAAAATGTCTGGCCGGAAATACCCTTGGTGATTTTCACCGCGGTAGAACACCCTGGTATATTAGCGTTGTTGGCGGCAGATGCGCGCATAGCTATAGTGGCAAAGGGGGAGCCATTGCACTGCCTGAGTGACGCCATTGCGGCTGCGGGCAAGTTCTCCGGCTATCGTTCCCCGCATATTCGCGCCCGGCTGGTGCATTCGGCAGCCGCATTATCTGACAGTGAATGGCGAGTTTTGGCCATGATGGTTGCCGGTGCATCTCCAGGCAGCATCGCCAACGTGACCCGGAGAAGTTACAAAACCATAAGCTCCCATAAACTGAATATTATGCGAAAACTGGGCCTCAATCAGGCCGGTTTTATGCGGCTTATTCTTTCCCTGAGAACCCGATACCCTTCCTGACACAGGGCGAGAAGCCCCCTTTTTCTCTACAGCGGCCGATCTGGATTGGCTGCTGCTCCTGCGTAAATCCAATCAATCTTTTCCCTCACCGAACAACGCCGGCGCTGAAATTTCACACGGCCATGGGAAGGGCGAACAGAGCGTATTTGTGGTTAAACAATAACCGCCCCGCAGGGGTTAAACCACAATGTGATTGTGCTTTCATCAAAGGTTTAACCCGTTTTTTAATGTGATTGACGGGGGTTAAAACATTAATGGCAGTATTTAAATCTAAATATTTGAACTTTAACAGTTAATGATTCTTTTTTGATCGGCCGGGGATATTCTTGTGGCGTCAAGCAGACTGGCTAAACGCAGTGATGCAAACGGCTGGCTGAGAATGGACGAAAGAAAGAAAACATATTCAACATTGAAGGGAGTTATACCATGAAGAAAATGACACTGGCTCTGGCGATCGTTTCCGCCTTTGCAGCGGTCAGCACTGCTCAAGCCGCCGACGTTACCGCTCAGGCGCTGGCAACCTGGTCTGCGACCGCCAAGAAAGACACCACCAGCAAACTGGTTGTGACGCCGATTGGCAGCCTGGCCTTCAACTATGCAGAAGGCATTAAGGGTTTCAACAGCCAGAAAGGCCTGTTTGACGTCACCGTGGAAGGCGATACCACGGCCACCGCTTTCAAACTGACCTCAAAACTGGTCTCCAATACGCTGACTCAGCTGGATACTTCCGGTTCTACGCTGGAAGTCGGGGTGAACTATAACGGTGCGGTGGTCGGGAAAACGGCTGAAACCACCATGATCGACACCACCGCCGGCATTTTGGGCGGCAATCTGAGCGCCCTGTCCAACGTCTACAACCAGGCCGGCCGCACCAGCGCGCAGGATCAGTTCACTTTCAGCATCATCGGCGCGACGTCAAACGGCACCACCGCCGTCACGGATTTCAGCACGCTGCCGGAAGGTATCTGGAGCGGCGACGTCAGCGTCGAGTTCAACGCGACCTGGACTTCCTAATCCCCCGAACGATCTGCATCTGGCAGGGGGGAGACCTCCTGCTATTTATCGATCATCAACGCCAGTGGAATACCGCAATGACACGCTTTTCTCTCGCCGTCACCCTGATGTTAATGCTGCTGCGGCCGGCTTTGGCGCTCGATGTGGGTGAGATCAGCGCCTTCATGCCTGGCGACAGCGCGCGCCTGAGCAAGGAAATCAAAAACACCACCGACAGCGGCCGGCTGGTGACCATCAAGATCGAACGCATTTCCAGTCCCCTGGCCTCCGGTACGGTGATCCCGATGAGCAGTCGGGATGAAATGCTGCTGTCGCCCGCCAGCCTGATCTTGCCGGCCAACGCCAGCGATGTGATCCGCTTTTACTACAAGGGGCCGAATGATGCCCAGGAGCGTTACTACCGCATCGTTTGGTTCGATCAGGCGCTGAGCGAGGCGGGGCAAAATTCGGCTCGGCGTAATGCCGTGGCCACCACGTCGGCGCGCATCGGCACCATTTTGGTGGTGGCGCCTCGGCAGGATCGCTTCGCCTATCAGTTCGCCAACGGACGGATCAAAAACACCGGCAACGCCACGTTCAAAGTGGTGGCCTACGGCAATTGCAGGAACAAGCAAGACGGCAGCGACTGCAAGGAAAACTATTTCGTGATGCCGGGGAAGGATCGCGCCTTCAGCAAGGTTGACGTCAACGATAAAAAAGGACGCGTCGCGCTGTGGCACGGCGAACAGTTTATCCCGGTGAAGTAATGCGCGCGTTATCCACGATGGATGCAAAACAATCACGCAAGGAGTGGCATGTGAACGCTGTGCTGTTGAGAACGCTTTTGGCTGCCGGTGCGCTGGCGCTCCCGATGCTGTTGCCTGGCCGTATGGCGATGGCGGCCGGTTTGACGCAGATTAACGGCGTGCTGATCCCGCACACTTTCAGCCTGGCGTTGCGCGAGGGGATGAGTATTCCGCTGTTGTTGCATTATGAAAAGAGCGATGGCGTCAAAGACGACAGCCGCATCGGCCATGCCTTTCTCTACCTGGATCAGGACCGGCTAAAGATTCGTCGGGTGACGCTGGAGGATAACGACGACGGCGCCCGGCTGACGGCGGCGATTGCCGGCCAGCTGCAGGCTTTGCAGGATGCGCTATTCGATCGGCAGCAGCATATCCGGATCGCGGACGACGCCTGGCTCGCGCTGGATTTCCGGCAGCTCAACCTGCAGCTGGTGGTGAAAGAATCCGCGTTGGGGACGGTGCTGCGCGCCCGCTCCAGCGACATCGGCGCGTCCAGCGTAGATGCCGTAAGCAGCACGCTGGATTATAACCTCGGGGTCTACGATAACCGGGCCCGCGCCAGCGAAGGCAACACCTCCAGTTATTTATCGCTCAACAGCGTCACGGCGTTGCGTGAACACCACGTGGAGTTGAACGGTTCCATCTACGGTATCGGCAGCGGCGATGAAAACGCCACGCTGTACAAAGCGATGTACGAGCGTGATTTCGCCGGCCGCCGTTTCGCTGCCGGCATGCTGGACAGCTGGAATCTGCAGTCGCTGGGGCCGGTCACGACCATCAACTCGAGCAAGATTTATGGTCTGTCCTACGGTAACCGCGCCAACTCGACGGTATTCGATAATTCCCAATCGCTGACGCCGATCGTGGTTTTTTTCCCCTCGGCCGGCGAGGTGCATCTGTCGCGCGACGGGCGGCTGCTCAGCGTACAAAACTTCACGATGGGCAATCATGAAGTGGACACCGGCAGTTTGCCCTACGGTATCTATGACGTAGAGGTGGAGGTCGTGGTCAACGGCAAAGTGGTCGATAAACGCATGCAGCGAGTGAATAAATTGTTCAGCCCCAATCGAGGTGCGAATGCGCCGCTGGCCTGGCAATTCTGGGGCGGGATGCTGCACATGGACGACTGGCGCGGCGAACGGGAACGCCACCGCCCGGCAAAGGACTCTTATTTGCTTGGCGCTTCGGCTACCGGCAATCTGCAAACGCTTAATTGGGCGCTGTCGGGGTATTCGTTTGACGGCAACGCCGTCGGCGAGAGCCGCGTCAGCCTGCCGGTGACCGAGTCGATTCAGATCAACCTGCAAAATATGGCGGCATCCGATCGCTCCTGGAGTTTGGTCAACAGCGTCAGCGCCGCGTTGCCCGGCGGCTTCAGCAGCGTATGGATCAATCAGGAGAAAACGCAGATTGGCGATCGTCTGTTGCAAAATGACGCCTATAACCGCGCCGTTGGCGGCAGCCTTAATCTGGGGGCGCTGTGGTCTCCGTTGGGCACCCTGAGCGCCAGCTACAACGACGATAAGAAGAACGACAGTCACTATTACAACGCCGACTATTACCAGAACATCTTTACCGGCCGCTTCGGCACGCTGGGCGTACGGGCGGGCGTGCAGCGCTACAACAACGGCAGCAGCAACGCCAATACCGGCAAGTACATCGCGCTCGATTTTTCACTGCCGATGGGTAACTGGCTCAGCGCCGGCGTTTCCAATCAAAACGGTTACACCACCGCCAACCTGGCGGCGCGCAAGGACATCAAGGACGGGCCGGTCCGCACCCTGGGGGCCAACCTGTCGCGGGCGATTTCCGGTGATACCCGCGGCGACAACCGCTTCAACGGTGGTGGCTATGCGCGCTTCGACACCAAGTATTCGGCCGGCACGCTCAACGTCAGCAGCTCCGCCGACGGCTACGTTAACAGCAGCCTGACCGCGAGCGGCAGCATGGGTTGGCAAGGGCGTGATATTGCCATCAGCGGCCGCAACGAAGGCAACGCCGGGATTATCTTCAATACCGGCATTGAAAACGACGGCCTGCTGACCGCACGGGTTGACGGCCGGATGGTGAAGCTGAGCGGCAATAAGAATTACCTGCCTTTGTCGCCTTACGGTCAGTACGACGTTGAGCTGATGAACAACAAAAACTCGGCGGAGAGCTTCGACATCGTCACCAGGCGCAAGAGCAAGCTCACCCTGTATCCGGGCAACGTGGCGGTGATCTCGCCGGAGATAAAACAGATGGTGACGGTGTTTGGCCGCATCAAAGCGGAGGACGGCACGCTGCTGGCCAACGCCTATATCAAGAACCATATCGGCCGCACCCGCACCGATGAGAAAGGCGAATTTATCATGGATGTCGACAAGAAATTCCCGGTTATCGATTTTACCCACGGCGGCAATCAGACATGCGAGGTGGATTTGGATCTCAGCAAGGCGCAAGGCGCCGTGTGGGTCGGCGACGTGATCTGCACCGGGCTGAAAACCTCTGCAGGCAATATGTCATCTGGGGAGTTTGACCATGAGAGCTAACGTTGCGCTGTTGTTGGCGCTGGTCGCCCCCGTGCTGCAGGCGGCGGTCAGCCAGACCAACTGGCCGGATGCGGCGGTAATGAAATTTGTCTTCGTGGAGAACAACGCCGACGACAACTTTTTCGTCACGCCGGCCGGCGGGCTGGATCCGCGCATGACCGGCGCCAATAAGTGGACCGGGCTGAAATACGGCGGTTCCGGCACTGTCTATCAGCAGAGCCTGGGGTACGTGGATAATGGTTACAACACGGGGCTGAATGCCAACTGGCGCTATGACATGTGGCTGGAAAATGCGCCGATAAAGAATCCGTTCCTTGGCCTGCGCTGCATCAACTGGTATGCCGGTTGCAATATGGATACCAGCTTGATTCTGCCGCAGACCACCGACGAAAAGGGATTTTACGGCACCGTGGTCACGCCCGGCGGCGCAAAATGGATGCACGGCATGATGTCGCCGAGCTTCTATCAGTATCTGAAGCAGATGGCAGCGGGTGAAGCTTTCAGCATGCAGATCAACGGCTGCCAAACGTCGGTGGCTTACGACGCCGCGGCCGGCGGCCGCTGTCGGGATCAGGCCAGCGGCAGCTGGTACAAGCGCACCGTCACGCACAGCAAGGCGGCCCACCTGCGCTTTATCAATACCAACGCCGTATCGGAGGTGTTCGTCAACAGCGATGGGGTGCCGATCATCGGCGAGGGCAATGCCGATTGCAAGAACCAGACCATCGGCGCCCGCTCAGGCATCATGTGCAAGATGGTCAGCTACGATTTGCAGACCGACGGCAGCGTGAGCAATACCTCGATTCATATTTTCCCGGCGATTAACCATGCGGCGCTGTCCTCAGCGGTGAACGCCGCCGATCTGCAGTTCAGTCTGAACGGCAATACCTGGAAAAACACGTCGGGCACCGGCAGCTACTATACGTTTAACGAGCTGAAGAGCAGCAACGCCGTCTATGTGTTCTTCTCCAGTAACTTCTTCAAACAGATGGTCGCGCTGGGGATTTCCGACAGCGGCACCCGCGATCTGATCAATTTCCGTTTTCAGAACACCACTTCGCCGGAGTCGGGATGGTATGAGTTTTCCACTTCAAACCAGCTGATTATCAAGCCGCGCGATTTCAGCATCAGCATTATTTCCGATGATTACGACAACAGCCCACACCGTGAAGGTTATGTCGGTCCGGCGGAGCCGGCGCTGGAGTTCGGCTACTTCGTGACCACCAGCGGCAAAACCGCCGCCGATCAGGTGAGGGTGATGGCGACCGGGCCGACTCAGGCGATCAACGGGGTGAACTATTGCCTCTTTTCTTCTGCGGATAACAGTACCCAGGTGCCGTTCCCCGCCACCCTCGGCATCACCACCAGCACCAACGGTCAGCAGAGCTTCGCCGCCGGCTGCGATGGCCAGTGGCACGACATGACCAATGCGCTCTGGAGCAGCACGCCGTGGAATGATATCTCCGGTGAAGTGGGGGGGCTGAACAAGACCCGCGTGACCTTTAGCATTCCGATGAACAATCCGATCTCGCTGAGAACCGTCGATGGCAACGGTTGGTATGGTGACGTCAGCGCCGCCGGTGAAATTCATGTCGAAGCCACCTGGCGTAACATCAATTGAGGGCAGGGCGTGAAACTTGTGCTGATAGGGTTGCTGGGTTTGTCCTTCCCCTTTACCGCCGCCGCGATCAATGTCGGTACCCTGACGTTTGCCATGGATCAGGATCGCTCATTCACCGCCAAGCGGGTGTTGAATAACAACCGCGGCGCGCGCCTGTATCAGGTGAGCATTCGCGCCATCGATCGGCCGGGAGAGCGCGAGGTGCGCAGCCGGCCGGCGGACGGCGAGCTGCTGTTTGCGCCGCGCCAGCTGACGCTGCAGGCCGGGCAGGCGGAGTACTACAAGTTTTTCTACCGCGGGCCGCAGGATAATCGCGAGCGTTATTACCGGGTGTCATTTCGCGAAGTGCCGACCCGATTGTTCGAGCCGGGGCCGCGTCGGGGCGCCGGCGTCAACCTGGAGCCGATCGTGGTGATGGACACCATTCTGGTGGTGCGCCCGCGTCAGGTAAACTTTGCCTATCGGCTCGATACCCAGCGCGGTACGCTCACCAACACCGGCAACACCTACTTCAAGTTCCTGCTCAAGCCGGGCTGTAACAGCACCGATGAAGAGGGCGTCACCGAATACCTGCGCCCCGGCGATACGCTGACCCATGCCGGTATTCGGCTGAAGGGGCAGAAATTCATTATCTATAACGACAAATTTATCAGCGTCGATCGCAGCTGCCTCGATTAACGCGGCGGAATGGCAAAGCGGAAGCAGGCGCCGCTTTGCGCTTGTTCGATCAGCTGAATATCGCTGTCGTGCAGCTGCAGAATGCGTCGCACGATCATCAGGCCCAGTCCGCCGGAAGGGCGCCGGGCGCCGCTCAGGACAGACGGGCGCACGAACAGATCGGCGCGCAGCGTCTGCGGAATGCCGGGGCCGCTGTCGCTGACCTGCACCATCACCCGATCGTCCTGCCGCCACAGCCGCACGCCGATGTCGCCGCCGGGCGGCGTATGGCGAATGGCGTTGTCCAACAGGTTGGTCAGCACCCGCTCAATCATGCTGAGATCGGCGAACACCGGCGGAATGCCGGGGGGAATGTCGGCATGCAGCCGCTGGTTGCGCGCCTCCGCCGCCAGCTCGAACTTTTGGAACACGTCCTGCAACAGCTCGCTGAGGGAAAAAGGCTCTTTCTGCGGTTTCACCACGCCGTACTCCAGCCGCGCCAGCTCGAACAGCTCCTGCGCCAGCTTGCCCACCTTGCGGCTCTGCGCCAGCGCGATCTCCAGATAGCGCCGCCGATCGGCTTCGCTCAGGGTGGCGGCCTTGACCGACAGCGTCTCCAGATAGCCGTGCAGCGAGGTGAGCGGGGTGCGCAGATCGTGCGAGACGTTGGCGATGAACTCACGCCGCAGCCGATCCTGCTGCGCCAGCGTTTGCCACTGTTCGGCAAGGCGCTGCGCCATGCGGTGGAAAGCCTGCTGCAGCTGGCTGACTTCGTCGCGCCCGGCCCGTACCGCCGGCAGCGCCGCGTAGGCCTGCACCGCCTCGATGCCGCCGCTGTCCAGCGCGCTGACCTGCCGGGTCAGGCGACGGATAGGGCGCGTCACCCAATAAAACGCGAAACCGCCGGCCAGCAGGCTGAACAGCACCATCAGCCCGGAGGTCCACAGCGCCATCCTGACCGCCGAGTTGAACTGGGCGTTGCTGGCCAGCGCCGTGTACTCTTCGCCGAGCAGCACCACGTACAGATAGCCTTCGATCCGGCCATCGACCTTAAGCGGCGCGACGCTGAACACCTTGCGCTCGTCCGCGCTGCGCGGATCGTCGCCATACACTGGCATCGGCGCGCCACCGAGCAGCGCCTGCAGCGGCGGCAACGCGACCCGCTGCCGCTTCAGATGCCCGGCCGGCGCGGCGTTGCCGATAATCGCGCCCTGTTTGTCGAGCAGGTAAACCTCAACGCTGGGATTCACCGCCATCAGCTGATCGAACAGGGTATGCACCGCCTGCAGATCCGGCCCGTTCACCCCCAGCAGCGGGTTGCTGTCGGCAATATGCTGCGCCAGGTTGCCGGACAGGCGCTGGATCACCGCCTGGCTGTACTGGGTGCTGCTGCGCACCTGCATCCAGCCGGAAAAGGCGCAGCCGATGACGATCAGCAGCGCGAAGATCAGCGTGAGGCGTTGCGCTAACGTAAGGTTTTTCATGGCTCACTCTTGCGGCGCGGCCGCGAATTTATAGCCCATGCCCCACACCGTGAGGATGCGCTCGGGTTCCGCCGGGTTGCGCTCGATCTTGATGCGCAGCCGGTTGATATGGGTGTTGACGGTGTGCTCATACCCTTCGTGCTGATAGCCCCAGACCTGATTCAACAGGCTCAGGCGTGAGAACACCTGGCCCGGGTGGCGGGCGAAAAAGTACAGCAGGTCGAATTCGCGCGGCGTCAGCTCGACCGGCTGCTGATGCAGGTGCACTTCGCGGGCAATGGGGTCGATGGTCAGATCGTTGAAGCTGAGCACGCCGGCGTCCATGCGCAGGTTGCGGCTCATCGCTTCCTGGCGGCGAAACAGCGCTTTGACCCGCGCCACCAGCTCCAGCATGGAGAAGGGCTTGGCCAGATAGTCGTCGGCGCCCAGCTCCAGCCCCAGCACGCGGTGCACCTCGCTGGAGCGCGCGCTGGTGATGATGATCGGCGTGTAACGCGTCATGGTGCGCGCCCGGCGGCAAATCTCCAATCCGTCCACGCCCGGCAGCATCAGATCGAGGATGAGGGCGTCCCAGCCGCCCTGTTCCAGCATCGCCATGCCCCGGTTGCCGTCGGCGGCGTGGCTGATGGCGTAACCTTCGTCGCGCAGATGCAGCTGCAGCAGTTCGGCGATGTCGCCGTCGTCCTCGACGATCAAAATTCGTTTTGGCTTGTCCATTCTCATTACCGCTGATTGCCCGTTTCTCTCTGAAGTCTACACAACCCCCACCGGCGGAGTTATCACATTTTATTTAACTTTGCGTGAGGTCTTGGGGAACAAATCCGGGGAATACTCGGCTCATCGCCTCATTGGTCGCCAGGAGTTCGCATGAGCCTCACTCTCACCCCGGAACAACGACAGACGGTGCATCCGCTGTGGCTGCGGTTGACGCACTGGCTGAATGCGCTGGCGATGCTGATCATGGTGACCAGCGGCTGGCGCATCTACAACGCCTCGCCGCTGTTCAACTTCAGCTTTCTCAATGAGCTGACGCTCGGCGGCTGGCTGGGTGGCGCGCTGCAGTGGCACTTCGCCGGCATGTGGCTGTTCGGCGTCAACGGGCTGTGCTATCTGCTGATCAACCTGGCCAGCGGGCGTTTCAAACGCAAGTATTGGCCGCTCAGCCCACGGCAGTTTCTCGCCGATGCAGGCGCCGCGCTGCGCGGCAGGCTGCAACACGCCGACCTGCGCCACTACAACATGGTGCAACGCGTGGCCTATCTGTCGGTGATGATCCTCGGCGTGATGAGCGCGCTGTCCGGGCTGGTGCTGTGGAAATCGGTGCAGTTTCCGCTGCTGCGCACGCTGCTCGGCGGTTATGAGGCGGCGCGCTATATCCACTTTTTTGCCATGTCGGCGCTGGTGGCCTTCGTCGCGATTCACCTGGTGATGGTGGCGCTGGTGCCGCGGACGCTGCTGGCCATGCTGCGCGGACGCTAAGGAGTGAATGATGGAAAAGGATAAACAGATCATGACGATCATTGAAGGGCAGGCGATCGTCAAAGAAGCGCAGCGGCTGTTGAGTGCGCCTTCGCGCCGCCGCTTTTTGCGCAACGGCCTGACGCTGGGCGGCATCGCCATGCTCACCGGCTGCGATCTCAGCGATAACGCCAACGTCGAACAGGCGCTGAGCCGCATCTCGCGCTTCAACGATCGGGTACAGGGCTGGCTGTTCAATGGCGATCGCCTGGCGCCGGTCTACCCGGAATCGATGATCACCCGGCCGTTCCCGTTCAACGCTTTCTACGCCGAGGAGGACGCGCCGGACATCAACGGCGACGACTACCGGCTGGAGGTGGCCGGACGGGTGCAGGACAAACGCGCCTGGAGCCTGCCGCAGCTGCACCGGATGGCGCAGGTCAGCCAGGTGACGCGCCATATTTGCGTCGAGGGCTGGAGCGCCATCGGCAAGTGGGGCGGCGTGCCGTTCGCGACCTTTCTCAAGGCGATCGGCGCGGATCTGAGCGCCCGTTACGTCAGCTTCAAATGCGCCGACGATTACTACACCAGCATCGACATGGCCACCGCGCTGCACCCGCAGACGATTATTGCGCTGACCTATGACGGCCAGATCTTGCCGCGCAAGTACGGCTACCCGATGAAGCTGCGCATGCCGACCAAGCTGGGCTACAAGAACCCGAAACACATTCAGGTGATCGAGGTCACCAACCGCTTCCCGGGCGGTTACTGGGAAGACCAGGGTTACAACTGGTTTGGCGGCAGCTGAGGCGGCCGCCGGCCATTCTCCGGCACCCCGGTGCCTTTGACATGACGAAAGGAAATACCATGAAAAAGTTATTCGCAATGATGATGTGCAGCGTGCTGATGCTGGGCGTGGCCGGCGCCAACGCCGCCGATGGCATGAGTAAAGACGCGATGAAAAAGGACGGCATGAGCCAGATGTCGCACGACGGCATGGCCAAAGACGGCATGAAGAAAGAGTGCATGGGCAAGGACTGCATGAAGAAAGACAAGATGGGCAAAGACGCCATGAAAAAGGATGGCATGGCGAAAGACGGTATGGCCAAAGACGGCATGAAGAAAGACGAAATGAAGAAGGACGCGATGGGGCACTAAGCCGCCGCACCCCGCGGCCGCAAGCGGGCGATCCGCGGCGGCCGTGGGCAACATAAGGAGAGAGGATGATGCTGGCGACATGGCTGCGGCGCTTTCAGCGCTCGAACGGGGACGTTATCTTTATGCGCGCGGCGCTGGTGGTGATCTTCGCCGCCTTCGGTTACGCCAAGTGGTTTGATTACGAGGCGCAGGGGCTGGTACCGCTGATCGGCAACAGCCCGCTGCTGAGCTGGATGCATCAAGCGTTCGGCATCCGCGGCGCCAGTTATGCGCTGGGCGTCGCCGAGTGGAGCTTCGGCTTGCTGCTGCTGGCGGGATTCTGGTCGCGGCGGCTGGGGTTGCTGGGGGCGATCGGTTCGACGGTGACCTACCTGACTACGCTGACGCTGATCTTTTCCACGCCGGGGGCCTGGGAGCCTTCCGCCGGCGGTTTTCCGGCCATGGCCGGCGCCACCAGCTTTTTAATCAAGGATCTGGTGTTGCTGGCCGGTTCCCTGGTGCTGCTGAAAGCCGACTTGCCGGCCGAGCAGGCATAAAAAAGGGCGTAGCCTGGCTACGCCCTTTCGTTATTTATCGACCGTCACATATCCGGGAAGGTCAGGGTGCCCCCCGGCGCTTCGCGATGAATGTGCAGGAAGTTCAGGTGCTTCTCGTACTGGTCGAGGATATCGCCAATCACCTGTTCCTTGCTGTAGTCCATCAGGTCGTTGCCCTGGGTGCCTTCCATCAGGAAGGTTTCCAGCCGGTAGTAGTGCGACTTGCCGGAGCGGGCGCGGTAGGTGAAGCCCGGCACCGAGTAGCGCATCGGCCAGATCTGATAGATAAAGTTCTGTTCCTCGCCCAGGCGCACCAGCAGCTCCAGGTGGTTCAGACGCTCGTCTTCGGTCGGCGGCACTTCGCTGAACTCCACTTTCGCGCCGCGCAGCTCCAGCTCGCGCGCCACGTCCTGCATCGCCGGACGGCAAACCTTATCCAACATTTTCTGCGTGTACTGGGTGCCCGGGTAGTTCATCACCCGCGACAGACGCTGTTTCCAGTTGAGCACGTCGTGGCTGGAGACCGGCACCGGCGCCAGGGTGCTGAGCGCACTGGCCTTACGGTAGTCTTCCACCCGCAGCGATTTATACAGCCCGGCCATCACGAAGAAGATCACGAAGCTGAACGGCAGGCCCATGATCACCGTGGTTTTCTGCAACGCCGGCACGCCGTCGGTCATCAGCATGCCGATGGTCAGCAGGCCGATGGCCACCGACCAGAAAATCCGCAGCCAGTTCGGCGCATCATTATTGATGTCGGCCAGGCGCGAGGTGAAGTTGCCCAGCACCAGCGAGCCGGAGTCCGCCGAGGTGACGTAGAACAGCAGGCCGGTGATGGTGGCCACCGAGGCGCTGAAGGTGAAGCCGGGGTATTGCGCCAGCAGGCTGTAGAAGCCGCGCTCCGGGAACTGCATCACTTCCTGCGCAAACTCGGCGTTACCGTGAATGATCTGGTACAGCGCGCTGTTGCCGAAGATAGACAGCCACAGCAGGGTGAACACGAATGGTATGATCAGCGTGCCGACCACGAACTGGCGAATGGTGCGCCCGCGCGAGATGCGCGCCAGGAACAGGCCGACGAACGGCGACCACGCCACCCACCAGGCCCAGAAGAACAGCGTCCAGTTGTTCATCCACTCCACCGGCCGATCGAAGGCGAAGCTGTTGAGCGTCATGCCCATAAAGCGATTGACGTAATCGCCGACGTTGAGCACCAGCGCGTTGAGCAGGAACTCGGTGTCGCCGAAGAACAGCACAAACAGGATCAGGCCCAGCGCCAGCAGCACGTTCAGCTCGGACAGGATGCGGATGCCCTTGTTGACGCCCGAGGTGACCGAGATGGTGGCCATGATCACCGACAGCAGGATCAGCGAGCCCTGCACCGTTAGGTTTTCCGGGATCTCGAACAGCACCTTGAGGCCGTAGTTGAGCTGCACCACGCCGATGCCCAGCGTGGTGGCGATGCCGAAGATGGTGCCGAGCACCGCGGCGATGTCCACGCTGTGGCCGATCGGGCCGTTGATGCGCTTACCGAAGATCGGGTACAGCGCCGAGCGGATGGTCAACGGCAGATTGTAGCGATAGCTGAAGTAGCCGAGGGCGATGCCCATCAGCGCATACATCGACCAGCCGGTCAGGCCGTAGTGGAACAGCGTCCAGACCATCGCCTGGCGCGCGGCTTCCAGCGTTTGCGCGTCACCTTCCGGCGGCATCATGTACTGGGTCACCGGCTCGGCGACCGAGAAGAACATCAGGTCGATGCCGATGCCGGCGGCGAACAGCATCGCCGCCCAGCTCATCAGGCTGAATTCCGGCTTGGACTGCTCCGGCCCGAGCTTGATCGAACCGAAGCGCGAAGCGGCGATAAACACCACGAACACGATGTACAGCGTCGCCGCCAGCAGGTAGTACCAACCGAAGGTGGCCGACACCCAATTCAGCGTGCGGGTGATCCACTGCCCGGAGAAGTCGGTGAAAAAGATGGTCATCAGCGAGAAGGCCAGGATCAGCCCCGCCGAGGTGAAGAAAACCACAGGGTTGAGGCGGTCCTGCTGCGATTTGGAGGAGGTTTCGTGGGTTGTCATCGTCATCCTCTGAACTGAGAAAATCGTGCCGCTCCGTATTCCGGGGCGCGTTGGCCTCTGAAAAACGGGCGAATGAAGGCGGCGGCCGTCTCCGTAGAGGAGGGCCTGAATGATGCCGCTTTCGCCTGTGAATGAAGCGCCGGCGCGCTTCGCGGCGGGAACCGCTTACAGCCACTGATTTTGGTCAGATTCGTTAATTACCTCACAAAAATCAGCCAGTTCCACAACCAGATAGTACAAATTTTTAACCAGGCGGCAATAAAATATATGCAATTTTTATTGAACGTTCAATCAAAAAAAAGTTTAATAGTCCTCATGATGACCTGAATCACGGGCGAAACGGCAGTGAAATTTGCCCGCTGAGATAAGGCCGAAGTCGGTTTTGTGAGAGTCGAAATATGCCAAAGGTAGGAATGCAGCCAATCAGAAGGCAGCAGTTGATTGATGCCACGCTCGCCGCGGTAAACGAAGTGGGAATGCATGACGCCACCATCGCGCAGATCGCGCGGCGGGCCGGCGTTTCCAACGGCATCATCAGCCATTATTTCAAGGACAAGAACGGCCTGCTGGAAGCCACGATGCGCTATCTGATCAGCCATCTGGGCGAGGCGGTGAAGCTGCGCTTGCAGGCGCTGACCGATAACAGCCCGGCGGCGCGGCTGCAGGCGATCGTCGCCGGCAACTTCGACGACAGCCAGATTAACAGCGCGGCGATGAAGACCTGGCTGGCCTTTTGGGCCAGCAGTCTGCACCAACCGCAGCTCAACCGGCTGCAGCAGGTGAACGGCCGCCGGCTCTATTCCAACCTGTGCGCCGAGTTTCGCCGCGTCATGCCGCAGCCGCAGGCGCGGTTGGCGGCCAAGGGGCTGGCGGCGCTGATCGACGGACTGTGGCTGCGCAGCGCGCTGCGCGGCTCGGCGTTCAATCAGTCGCAGGCGCTGGCGCTCACGACCGAATACATCACGTTCCAACTCCGGGGGCAGACGCCGCCCGGAGGATAACCCAAGGAGATCCTATGTCCCGTTTTGGCTTGCAGAAGCTCTATATTCATGGCGCCTATGTAGACAGCACCGCTGGAAAAACCTTCAACGCCATTAACCCGGCGAACGGCGAAGTTCTGGCTGAAGTCCAGTCCGCCGGCGCTGAAGACGTCGATCGTGCGGTGGCCAGCGCGGCCAGCGGGCAGAAGGTGTGGGCGGCGATGACGGCGATGGCGCGTTCACGCATCCTGCGTCGCGCGGTGGATATTCTGCGCGAGCGCAACGATGAGCTGGCGGCGCTGGAAACGCTGGATACCGGCAAAGCGATGTCGGAAACCACCGCGGTGGACATCGTCACCGGCGCCGACGTGCTGGAGTATTACGCCGGCCTGATCCCGGCCATTGAAGGCGAACAGATCCCGCTGCGCGAAACCTCCTTCGTCTACACCCGCCGCGAACCGCTGGGCGTGGTGGCCGGCATCGGCGCCTGGAACTACCCGATTCAAATCGCGCTGTGGAAGTCCGCGCCGGCGCTGGCGGCGGGTAACGCGATGATCTTCAAACCGAGCGAAGTCACGTCGCTGACGGCGCTGAAGCTGGCGGAAATTTACACCGAAGCCGGCCTGCCGGACGGCGTGTTCAACGTGGTGACCGGCAGCGGGGCGGAGGTGGGGCAGTACCTGACCGACCATCCGGGCATCGCCAAAGTCTCTTTCACCGGCGGGGTGAAAACCGGCAAGAAGGTGATGGCCAACGCGTCGGGTTCGACGCTGAAGGACGTCACCATGGAGCTGGGCGGCAAGTCGCCGCTGATTATTTTCGACGACGCCGATCTGGATCGCGCCGCCGATATCGCCATGATGGCCAACTTCTACAGCTCCGGCCAGGTATGCACCAACGGCACCCGCGTCTTCGTGCCGGCGGCGCTGCAGGCGCAGTTTGAGGCGAAAATCCTCGAGCGCGTGAAGCGCATTCGCCTCGGCGATCCGACCGATCCGCAGACCAACTTCGGGCCGCTGGTCAGCTTCGCGCACATGGAGTCGGTGCTGCGCTTTATCGAGAGCGGCAAGAACAGCGGCGCGCGCCTGCTGTGCGGCGGCGAACGCGTTACCCACGGCGAATTCGGCAAGGGCGCTTATGTGGCGCCGACGGTATTCAGCGACTGCCGCGACGACATGGAAATCGTGCGCGAGGAGATCTTCGGGCCGGTGATGAGCATTCTCAGCTATCAGAGCGAAGAGGAAGTGGTGCGCCGCGCCAATGACACCACCTTCGGTCTGGCTGCGGGCGTGGTGACCAACGATCTGGCTCGCGCGCACCGCGTGATCCACCAGCTGGAAGCCGGCATTTGCTGGATCAACACCTGGGGCGAGTCGGCGGCGGAAATGCCGGTCGGCGGCTACAAGCAGTCCGGCGTTGGCCGCGAGAACGGCCTGACGACGCTGGAACACTACACCCAGATCAAATCGGTGCAGGTTGAGCTGGGCGAATACGCCTCGGTATTCTGATCTTCCCGCCGTCTTTCGAGCCGCAGCCGCGTTGGCTGCGGCCGACAATCTCTAGAGAGCCAAAATACACAGCCTGTTGCCGAGCCGCGCTTCGCGTCTTTGCCTGACCAGGCCTCTATAAAGTAAGGAGATAATGAATGGAATTTGACTACATCATTATCGGTGCCGGTTCCGCCGGCAACGTGTTAGCCACCCGATTGACCGAGGACGCCGATGTCAGCGTCCTGCTGCTGGAAGCCGGCGGCCCGGATTACCGGATGGATTTCCGTACCCAGATGCCGGCCGCGCTGGCGTTTCCGCTGCAGGGCCGCCGCTATAACTGGGCGTATGAGACCGATCCTGAGCCGCACATGAACAATCGCCGGATGGAATGCGGCCGCGGCAAAGGGCTGGGCGGTTCGTCCCTGATCAACGGTATGTGTTACATTCGCGGCAACGCGATGGACTTCGATAACTGGGCCAAGGCGCCGGGTCTGGAAGACTGGACCTACCTGGACTGCCTGCCGTATTTCCGCAAGGCGGAAACGCGCGATATCGGCCCGAACGATTACCACGGCGGCGAGGGCCCGGTGAGCGTCACCACGCCGAAAGCCGGCAACAACGAACTGTTCCACGCCATGGTGGAAGCCGGCGTGCAGGCGGGTTATCCGCGCACCGACGATCTGAACGGCTACCAGCAAGAAGGCTTCGGCCCGATGGATCGCACCGTGACGCCGAAAGGGCGCCGCGCCAGCACCGCCCGCGGTTATCTGGATCAGGCACGTTCGCGGCCGAACCTGAAAATCGTCACCCATGCGCTGACCGACCATATCGTGTTCGACGGCAAGCGTGCGGTGGGCGTCAACTATTTGCAGGGCGACAGCAATCAGCTGACCCACGCCAAAGCGCGGCGCGAAGTGTTGCTGTGCGCCGGTGCCATCGCCTCGCCACAGATCCTGCAGCGTTCGGGCGTCGGCCCGGCGGCGCTGCTGAAAAGTCTGGATATCAACGTGGTGCACGATCTGCCGGGCGTCGGGGAAAACCTGCAGGATCACCTGGAGATGTACCTGCAGTATGCCTGTAAGAAACCGGTGTCGCTGTACCCGGCGCTGCAATGGTTCAACCAGCCGAAGATCGGCGCGGAATGGCTGTTCAACGGCACCGGCATCGGCGCCAGCAACCAGTTCGAGGCCGGCGGTTTCATCCGCAGCCGCGCAGAGTTCGCCTGGCCGAATATTCAGTATCACTTCCTGCCGGTGGCGATTAACTACAACGGCAGCAACGCGGTGAAGGAGCACGGCTTCCAGGCGCACGTCGGCTCGATGCGTTCGCCGAGCCGCGGCCGGGTACAGGTGAAATCGAAAGATCCGCGCCAGCACCCGAGCATTCTGTTCAACTACATGGCGACCGAGCAGGACTGGCAGGAATTCCGCGATGCTATTCGCATCACGCGCGAGATCATGGCGCAGCCGGCGCTGGACGAGTACCGCGGCCGCGAGATAAGCCCGGGGCCGGAGGTGCAGACGGACGAGCAGCTGGACGCTTTCGTGCGCGAGCACGCCGAAACCGCCTTCCACCCGTCCTGCTCGTGCAAGATGGGCGAGGATGAGATGGCGGTGGTCGATGGTCAGGGCCGGGTGCACGGCATGGAAGGATTGCGGGTGGTGGATGCGTCGATCATGCCGCTGATCATCACCGGCAACCTGAACGCCACGACCATCATGATCGCCGAGAAGTTAGCCGATCGCATTCGCCAGCGCGCGCCGCTGCCGCGCAGCACCGCCGACTATTACGTCGCCGGCGATGCGCCGGTGCGCAAGCTGTAACCGACACGCCCTCTCGCCGTTGAGGGGGAGGGCCGCCGTAGCAAGCAACCCCTCTCCATATGCTCTTCCCCAAGGCGAGGGGGCAACTCCCTTTTATTCCTTATCCCATCATGCCGCCGGCAGCGAGATCGCCTGATCGAAACTGGTGGGCGTCGCCATACGCCACATGCGGGCATAGAACTCGCTTTTGATCTCCGGCTGCAGCAGCGCGCCCGGCTCCAGGTAGTAATAGATATCGGCGTACACCTTGATCTCGGTCGGCGTGATGCGGCGCAGCATATGGTGCGAGGTCAGCTGCTCCGGGCGGCTGACGCCGGCCGCCGCCAGCATGTCCGCCAGCGCTTTCACCGTATTTTGGTGGAAGTGGTAGACGCGTTCCGCCTTGTTCGGCACCACCAGCGCCTTTTGCCGCAGCGGATCTTGCGTCGCCACGCCGGTCGGGCAGTGGTTGGTATGGCAGCTTTGCGACTGGATGCAGCCGACGGCGAACATAAAGCCGCGCGCCGAGTTCACCCAGTCGGCGCCGAGCACCAGCACGCTGGCGATGTCGAAGGCGCTGATGATCTTGCCGCTGGCGCCTATCTTGATCTGGTCGCGCAGGCCGCAGCCTACCAGCGTGTTATGCACGAACAGCAGCCCTTCGCGCAGCGGCATGCCCATGTAGTTGGAGAGTTCGAGCGGCGCGGCGCCGGTGCCGCCTTCCTTGCCGTCCACCACGATGAAATCCGGCAGGATGCGGGTGTGCAGCATCGCCTTGACGATGGCGACGAACTCCCACGGGTGGCCGATGCACAGCTTGAAACCGACCGGCTTGCCGCCTGACAGTTCGCGCAGCTGCTGGATGAAATGCATCATTTCCAGCGGAGTGGTGAAGGCGCTGTGCGAGGCCGGCGAGATGCAATCGACCCCTTCCGGCACGCCGCGGGTGGCGGCGATTTCCGCATCCACCTTCTTCGCCGGCAGAATGCCGCCGTGGCCGGGTTTGGCGCCCTGACTGAGCTTGATTTCAATCATTTTCACCTGCGGGCTTTGCGCCTGTTCGGCAAAGCGCCGCGGGTCGAAATGGCCGTCGGCGGAGCGGCAGCCGAAATAGCCGCTGCCCAGCTCCCACACCAGATCGCCGTTGTTTTCCCGGTGATAGCGGCTGATGCTGCCCTCACCGGTGTCGTGGTAGAAATTGCCCTTGGCCGCACCGAGGTTGAGCGCGCGGATGGCATTGGCGGAGAGCGCGCCGAAGCTCATAGCCGAAATGTTAAAGATCGACGCGGAGTAGGGCTGGCGGCAGTCGGCGCCGCCGATGGTGATGCGGAAACTGGTCGGGTCGGCGGCTTCCACCGGCCGCATGGAGTGGCCGATGCACTCATAGCCGGTTTGGTAGACATCCAGCAGGGTGCCGAACGGCTTGTCGCCCATCTCGTTTTTCGCCCGGCGATACACCAGCGTGCGTTGGGTACGCGAAAACGGGATCTCTTCATTATCCTGCTCGAGGAAATACTGGCGCAGTTCCGGACGGATGAATTCGAAGAAGAAGCGCAGGCGGCCGATGATCGGGTAGTTGCGGCAGATGGCGTGGCGCTGTTGCGTGAGATCGTAGATACCCAGCACCATCAAGCCACCGCAGGCCAGGGCCGGCAGCCAGAACCACGGATGGTTGCGCATCATGATTAAGAAAACCAGGGTAAGCAAGATGCTCAGCACAAAGCAGGTGTAGCGGCTGAATAAGGACGACTTCATAACATCTCCTGATGTTTATTTTAATCTACACGACATAACTCACGGATAATCCGTGTGCAAATCGTAGCCAACAGGAGAGGATGTTGTGTGTCTGTTGCTGCTTTGTCGCCGGTTGTTACATTAATTTAACTGGGCGGGGGAGGGCCGGTTGCCGCGCGGCGTACCGCGCAACAAGCCAGGGCAGGTTATTTGCCGGCGACGAAGATGGTGCTCATGCTGCGCAGCCGCAGCTTTTTCATCGCGCTGTATTTCTGCGAGAAGATGGTTTTTGGGTGCGTACCGCGCTTTTCCGCAATGTGCAGCAGGCTGTCGCCGCGCAGCAGATTGAAGATCACGTCACTTTCCGCCGGGCTGAGCTCGCGGGTTTTCTGCACTCTGATGCCGCCCGGTTCTTTGCTTTCCAGCAGCCGCTGGATTTTTTCCTGCAGCGAATAAAGCGGAATACGGGTGGAGACCAACTCGACGGAAATCCCCAGGATCGACAGCAGTTTCACCACGCGCTCGTCGTCATAGAACACCAAAAGGCGCGTTTTGCTGTTGTACTGCTGGTGCAGGGACACCAGGCTTTCGATCACGTTGACGCTCTGTTCGAGGTTTTGCGAGGTGAAAATCAGCGCGATATCGTGCTTGGTGATCTTCTCTGCTTTGGCGCCGCCGTGCATGAAATCGGAAAACAGGCGGATATCGTACGCGCCGTAGTGTTTCTTCAGCAGCACCGACAGGCCAACATAGCTGTACTTACACTCACTAATCACAAGAACGTTGTTTTTAGACATAGGGCAAACACCAATACCGAGTTAAAAGTATTCAGCTGTAAGAAGCGAGTTCAAATCCTTGATGCTGGATTCCTTCCACAGCTTTCCCTGCAGTGCGTAATATGGCATTTCGTCCAGCCATTTCTTGTGTTCGGGAGTTTCAACTCCTTCGATAATTACCTTGTAATGATTAAGGTAAAAGAAGCGCAGTAACGCGCGCATCAAGCCCTCACCGCCGGACTTTTTCATGAAGTCCCAAAGCAGAAAACGGTCGAGCTTAACGAAGCGGAACTGGCTGTTGTACAACGCGGAAAAACCCGCATAGCCAGAACCAAAATCATCGAGCCAAAATGAATAACTATTCAATGACGGATCGCCGTGCACGCGATCTTTCACCAGCCGGGTTGAATTCTCGCTGATCTCGAAATGAATACAGCGCATAGCGTTAATTCTTTCGGCAAAGTGAGTATTCGCCAGCGATTGCAGGGAATAATCGTCAACATTCAAAGTGGCTATCACTTGGTTTTCATGAAACCAGTGTTTGTATTTATCGATCAGATTGATCTGATCCATCAAAATCTCAATCCGAGTGGCACTGTCGGCGTGGCGAAAGAACTGTTCAGGAGAAAAATGGGCATATTCGCTATTAAACGTAAAGCGAGACAGACATTCAACGGCCAGCAATTGTCCCGATTTCGCGAACATTGGCTGAAAAACATAATTAATGCCGTTATTTTTCTCTCTGAAAGAACCGCTCATTTCCCAATCCTTGGATTGATATTTAACTTGTTGATTTTAAATGATTAAAAAGAAAGTTACTCCGGGTTTATTGGTAAATTTCTTATTTAAAACGTCAGGATGGCCGAAGCGTGTCGGCAGACCATTTAACGCGTAATTCGTGCCAAAGTCCAAACGTCGCAATCTGTTACTAAATGTAAATATTCGGGATAATATTCTGATTTTCAGGCCTTAATGCAAAATCTTGAACTCTGCAGCTTTCCCAAACACAGATTATTCCTATTCATATGAATCGTCAACATCGATCGATAGGTATCCGCCGATAGTTTATTCCTATCAAGAGGGGCCTTATGAATGTTTTAAACGATTTAACATTAAGAATATGCTTAGTCTATATTTCGTCCGGCAATGAGTTCATCGAGGCAACGCTCCTTTTCAGCAAGGGAGTGCTATCGCTGAGTGTATGCTCAGTGGCGGCAATATATATATAAGCCCGCCACTGAATCGATTATTTTATTGTTCTATGGAGCTGGAAATGAAAAAAGTATTATTGCCTTTGGCTGCCCTGGTATTGTCTGCAACTGCTTCCAACGCAATGGCAGCAAGCGGCACTGTTAAATTCACCGGTGAAATCAAACAGTCTACCTGCCAGGTAACTAGCGATACTCAGAATAAAGAAGTTTACCTGGGTACTTACCCAACTTCTGCTTTCCAAAACGTGGGTGACAAATCTGCATCTAAAGCTTTCCAGATCTCTCTGGAAAAATGTGATGCCGGCAATTACAGCCTGCGCTTCGACGGTAACACCGTTGCCGGCAACCCAGACCTGCTGTCCGTAAGCAACGTGGGTGGCACCGGCACTGCAGCTACCGGCGTGGGTATCGAAATCACTGACAACAACGGCAAGCCATTCGCTATCGGCGACGGTTCCAACATCAAAGACGACGTAGCGAAAGTCACCATCGCTGCTGACGGTAAAGCGACCTTCAACCTGCAGGCTCGTTACCGTTCATTCGCTGCAGTGACCGCGGGTCTGGCTAACGCCACCAGCCCGTTCACCATCGAATACAAATAATCGTCTTTCAGGACACACACGGCCAAGGATGGCCCGTAGAGGAAACCGATGAAAAAGTTCTTTGCTGCTCTGCTGATGCTGGGCGCCTTTAACAGCTACGCCGGTATCCAGGTAGATGCCACTCGCGTGATTTATAAAGGCGATGACAAATCCGCCTCGCTGCCAATCCATAACGATGCTTCAGAAGCTTATATGGTGCAGACCTGGCTGGACACCGGTGACAGAAATCAAGTGCCGAAAAATCTGCCTGTCGTTGTCGTTCCACCGATTCTGAAATTGGACGCCGCTAAAACTGCAGTTCTGCGCTTTATCTATTCCGGTACGGGTTTACCTCAGGATAAAGAAACTCTGCTGTGGATTAACGTGCAGGAAATTCCACCGGCACCGAAGCAGGAAAACGTGCTTCAGGTTGCGGTGCGTACCCGAATCAAACTTTTTTACCGGCCGGTGGCGTTGAAAACGACGCTGGACGAGCAAGTACAAAACTTGCGTTGGCAGCGTGAAGGTTCACGTCTGCAAGTGATTAACGATGGTCCGCTGCATATCACCTTTGGGGCGCTGCATTTGAAAAACAGCGCGGGTAAGACCGTGGATGTGGACGCCAATATGGTGAACCCGAAAGATCGCTTATCGATCAACATCCCGGCGGGCGTCAGCGTCGGCAACAAGATTGCTTTCAGTTATATCAACGATTTTGGCGGTAGAACGGAAGTCAAGGACGTTCCAGTACAATAAGAGAGACAGGGAATGGCAAATCAACGAAAAGTAGCAGGCGGAACGACGCGGCTGACACAGCTGATCCGAATTGCAATCATTGCCGCCAGTGCGCCGATGTTATGGAGTGAAGCGGCGCTGGCAGAGTTTAACATGTCGTTTATTCACGGCGATGAAAACCTGAGCAACGCGGAAGCGGTCGCCCAGGGCGATGCTTTGCAACCGGGCGTTTACCCATTCGACATCTACGTCAACCTGACTCAGGTCGATCATAAGGATGTTACTTTTCGTCAGGCTAAAGGCCAGGCCGCGTCTCAACCCTGCCTGAAAGTTGAAGACCTGCGCAACTACGGCATCAAACTGCCGGAAACGCTGCAGGCCGGCAGCTGCGTTGATCTGCCTGCGTTGATTAAAGACGCCACCGTCAGCTATGACGCGGCGGTGCAGCAGATCAACATTTCCGTGCCTCAGACCATGATGGATCTGAGCGCTATCGGCGCGATCCCGCCAAGCATGTACGATGAAGGCATCAACGCGCTGTTCGCCAACTATAACTTCAACTACAACAAGAACAGCTATCGCCGAGATGATGCCGACGACAGCGAGTACATGTTCCTCGCGTTGAACAGCGGCCTCAACCTGGGCAGATGGCGCCTGCGCAACAACTCCACCTGGGACAAACAGAGCGGCAGCAGCAGCAGCTGGACTAACGTCTCTTCCTGGGCCGAGACCGACATCGTGCCATGGCGCAGCCGTTTGGTGATGGGGCAGGCGAGCACCAACAACAGCGTGTTCAACAGCTTCCAGTTCCGCGGGGTGCAACTCTCCAGCGTTGACGACATGCTGCCGGACAGCCTGCGCGGTTATGCGCCGGTGGTGCGCGGCGTGGCGGCAACCAACGCCCGCGTCGAAATTCGCCAGAACGGTTACGTCATCTACAGCACCAACGTCGCGCCGGGTCCTTTCGAGATCCACGACGTCTATCCGCATACCAACAACGGTGACCTGCAGGTCACCGTGAACGAGGCCGACGGTTCGCATAAAACGTTCAGCGTCGCCTACTCTTCCGTGGCCAACATGCTGCGAGAAGGCATTTGGAACTTCCAGCTGACCGCCGGTAAATACCACACCGGCGGCGACGGCTATCAGCCGAAGCTGATCCAGGGCACCGCGGCATACGGCATGAACTATGGCCTGACGCCGTTCGGCGGTGCCATCATCGCCGAACACTACCGTTCCGCCGCCGTGGGTATCGGTAAGAGCCTGGGATCGTGGGGGGCCATCTCCGTGGACGGTTCGATCTCCGATACCGAGCTGGCGAACGGCGATCGCAAACAGGGGCAGAGCTTCCGTTTCCTGTACTCCAAGTCGCTCAACCAGATGGGCACCAACTTCCAGTTGGCGGGCTATCGCTATGCGACTTCCGGTTATTATGATCTCAGCGATGCGGTCCAGGAGCGCAACCGCTGGCGCAACGGCTTTTATGCCAACGATTACTGGGATCCGAACGATCTGCAGCCGGGCCAGCCTTCCTGGAGCAACAACCAGAAACGTACCCGATACACTGCGCGCTACGGCAACAAACGCGAACGCGTCGAGCTGTCGCTCAGCCAGCAGCTGTGGGCGGGCGCCAGCCTGTACGCCAACGTGAGCCACCAGAACTACTGGGGCGTGTCCGGCAACGATCGCACGATTCAGCTGGGCTACAACGATGGCTTCAAGCGCATTTCCTACGGCGTTTATCTGCAGGATACGCGCGGCCAGTACGGTTATTCCGATCGCAGCGTGAACTTCACGATGTCGATCCCGCTGGATTGGGGACAGAACAACAACTCGACCACAGCCAACTTCAGCGCGGCGCACAGCAAGCAGAGCGGCGACAGCTACTCGACCGGTATCAGCGGCACCATGCTGGACGACCGTCGCATGAACTACTCGGTCTCCACCGGGCATACGCAGTCCTCCGGTCAGAGCAGCAACCTGAACCTGGGCTACAGCAGCAGCATCGGTAACATCGACGGTAGTTATGCCTATAGCTCGAAATACCGCCAGCAAGGGCTGGGCCTCTCCGGTGGCCTGCTGGTGCACTCCGGCGGCGCGACCCTGACGCAGCCGTTGCAGAACACCATCTTGCTGGTGGAAGCGAAAGATGCCAAAGGCGTGCGTCTGGAAAACCAGCCGGGCGTGACCATCGACCGCTTCGGTTATGCAGTGGTGCCGTCGGCTACCGCTTACCGCTACAACTATGTCGCGCTGCGTACCGAAGACTTCGGCCCGGGCCTGGATGTGCCGGTGGCCAGTAAACAAGTGGTACCGACCGAGAAATCGGTGGTGAAGGTGAGCTTCGATACCTTCAAGGGCGTCAGCCTGCTGATTCACGCTCGTCTGGGTGATAACGGTTATCCGGCCATCGGTGCCGGCGTGTTCAACGCGGCCGGCCGCAACAGCGGCACCGTGGGCCTGAACGGCGCGACCTATGTTTCCGGCGTGCAAGCGGGTGAGAAACTGACGATCAAATGGGGCCCGAAAGCCGATCAGCAATGTGTACTGCCGATCCCGGCGAACGTGGGCGACAAACAAGTGGCCATGGGATATCAGGAACTGACCCTGCAATGCCAAAAACTGTAAGGTATACCATGAACTTGAGCAAATTAGCACGTAACACACTTCTGTCGGTGGTGGGGCTGGCGGGGTTGGCGATGGCGCAACAGGCGTCGGCGATGCAGTGCCGCTTCGGCAACTCGACGGGTTCAAAAGAGCCGGTTGGCAGCGTGACGCAGGATATCGACGTCGGCCGCCCGATCGTGCTGGCCGCCAGCGACTTTGTGGCGGGCAACCTGATTTGGCGTTCGCAGAACTTTACCTCCACCTTTACCTGTTGGGATACCGATAAATACCCGCAGGGGGAAAACGCCTACATTTACTGGAACCCGCAAAACTCGTTCGGGGCGCTGGATAAGTCGTTGTCTATTGGGGTGTCTATTAATGGCATCGACTATGATTCGGTCAACCTGCTGCAAAGCGGCAAAACACCGACCGGTCCAAATTTGGGGCCGGGTACCAAACCGGGCCGTAACAGTAGGAAAGCCGATCCTCAGGCGGTGACTGCCACCTATTCGGTGTATATCAAAGCCACCGGGGCGAAACCGCCGGCGGGTAATTTCCCGCCGTTGGCGCGCGCATCGCTGTTCCAAATCGATGGTGTGAAGGGGCTAAACGCTACCAAAGACAGCAACTTTAACGCCTATATCAAGGGGCTGGACAAGATCCGCGTGATCCAGTGCAACCCGCAGATCACCGTGTTGGCCAACAACGGCGCCAGCGTTGATTTCGGCGTGCTGACGACTTCCAGCGCCAAAACCGGCACTATCGCCAAGCAGGTGCCGTTTGATATCAAGGCGACCTTGAGCGGCGGCGAATGTGCCGGCCAGTCTCTGCAGGCCAGCTTCAGCAGCACCAACGCCGATCCGTCAGACAACACGCAGATCCTGCCGACCACCAAGCCGGGCGTAGCGATCTTCCTGACTCAGCAGCGTGATACCAATAAAAAACCGATCCCACTGCAAACCAACGTGGATTTCGGCGGCGTGCTGCAGGATAAGCAGAACGAGGTGAAAGAGACCTTTATCGCGAACCTGAAGTGGTTGACCAATACGCCGAAGACCGGGGTGTTCAACGCCACCGCCAACGTCGACGTCACCTTCAAATAATCCGGTGTCGCTTCAATAAAAAAAGGGTCAGTTCTCGCGAACTGACCCTTTTTTGTGCCTGATGCCCTGCTGATTAACGCAGCCCCATCCAGCTGGTGCAGACGCCTTCCGGCGGCTTGCCCGCATACCAACGAGGCAGCGTAGGGCCATCGTGGTGCGGTTCGGCCTCCGCCTCTACCGGCTGCGCCGGCCATTCCGAGACGTCCCAGCGGGTGGTGCGGCGATAGACCGCCGGGGTTTTGCCAAACTGTTTCTTGAAGGCGCGTGAGAACGAAGGCTGAGAGTCGAAATGGTATTGCAGGGCGATATCCAGGATCGGACGTGGGCTGGAACGCAGCGCCTGCGCCGCCTGCGAAAGACGCCTCTCGCGGATATAGCTGCCGAGCGCGTGGCCGGTGGTGCTGCGGAACATGCGCTGCAGGTGCCATTTGGAGTAGCCCGACTTGGCGGCGACGTTATCCAGCAGCAGCGGCTGGTCCAGATGAGTTTCAATCCAGTCTAGTAAATCGTGAATGATATTGACGCGATCCATGGTTTTAGTTCTCCCGCAAAAACGACATTCAGGTCACAGTGACTTAGCTTAATTATCCAAGAATATGCTTTGATAATAGGCGTGAGTACGCCGTTACGCAAGGGTAAACCGGGGGTAAAAAGGTGGCCAAAAATGCTCTTTGAACGGCAGGGGGATAAAAGAAAGGCCGCATAAAGCGGCCTTTTCAGCAGGAAATGAGTGGAAAATCAGTTAGTTTCCGGCTTCACTTCAATGTAGTTCAGACCCAGTACGCTGCTGGTGTAGCTGCGGATCTTGTTGGTCATCTCGATATCGCCGTTCAGCTTGTGGCCGTAGGACGGGATGATCTCTTTCAGCTTGCTCTGCCATTCCGGCGTCGCCACTTTGTCTTTGAACACGGTTTCCATCAGGTGCAGCATGATTGGCGCAGCGGTGGAAGCGCCCGGTGAAGCGCCCAGCAGAGCGGCGATGCTGCCGTCTTCAGAGCTGACGACTTCGGTGCCGAACTGCAGCACACCGCCTTTATCTGCGTCTTTCTTGATGATCTGTACGCGCTGGCCTGCGGTCCACAGTTTCCAGTCTTCCTGCTTGGCGTCCGGGAAGTACTCTTTCAGCGCGGCGAAGCGATCGTCGTCGTTCATCATCAGTTGGCCGACCAGGTATTTCACCAGATCGAAGTTATCCAGACCAACGTGAGTCATCGGCATCAGGTTCGAGGTGCTCAGCGAGTGCATCAGATCGAACAGCGAACCGTTCTTCAGGAACTTACTGGAGAAGGTGGCGAACGGCCCGAACAGCAGCACGCGCTTGCCGTCCAGCATGCGGGTATCCAGGTGCGGCACGGACATCGGCGGCGAACCTACGCTGGCCAGGCCATACACTTTGGCCAGGTGCTGGTTGGCGATCGCCGGGTTGGTGGTGACCAGGAACTGGCCGCCGACCGGGAAGCCGCCGTAGCCGTCGGCTTCTGGGATGCCGGATTTTTGCAGCAGGGTCAGGGACGCGCCGCCGGCGCCGATGAACACGAACTTGGCGTTAACGGTGGTTTCTTTACCGTCGCGGTTCAGATCGGCAACGGTCACGCTCCAGGTCTGGTCGGCGTTGCGCTTGATGTCGCGCACTTCGTGGCTCAGGTTCAGCTTGAACTTGTCGCTGGTGCTCAGTGCGTCAACCAGCTGGTGGGTGATCACGCCGAAGTTAACGTCGGTACCCAGCGGCATGCGGGTCGCGGCGATTTTCTGTGCCGGATCGCGGCCGTTCATCACCAGCGGCGCCCACTGTTTGATTTGCGCAGGATCTTCGGAGTATTCCATGCCGCGGAACAGGGTGCTGTGCTGCAGCGCCGCGTAGCGTTTACGCAGGAAGTTGACGTTGTCGTCACCCCACACGAAGCTCATGTGTGGCACGCTGTTAATGAAGGATTTCGGATCTTTCAGGACAGCGTTCTTCACCTGATAAGACCAGAACTGGCGGGAGATTTCGAAAGACTCGTTGACCTTCACCGCCTTGCTGATGTCGATGGTGCCATCGGCTTTTTCCGGCGTGTAGTTCATTTCGCTGAAGGCGGAGTGGCCGGTACCGGCGTTGTTCCAGCCGTTGGAGCTTTCTTCCGCCACGCCGTTCATGCGCTCGTACATGTCGATGGTCCAGGTCGGCTCCAGCTCATGCAGATAGGTACCCAAGGTCGCGCTCATGATGCCACCGCCGATCAACACCACGTCGACGGTTTTATTCTTCTCTTCAGCCGCTGCCTGCTGCGTAACGCTAAACAGGCTGAGACTGAAAATCAGGACGAGTAATTTTCTCATTGAATTAAATCTCTTGTGTGTAAATTCTACTCATTGCAGGTGAAAGAATTTAGCGGGAGTTACCCTGGAAAATAATGAAGCCGATCGCCCGGCGTGAGCCGATAGGCAGCGATAATGCCTTTTTGTTAATAGGGTTTTTAACGAAAAGTGAACTATTGCAGGCCGTCCGGATGCAAATTGATCGGTTCACGTTACTGGTGGGGTATTATTGTTTGCGAGAATGTTAAAAACTACTTTTGTAACTAAAAAAAATGAATATAAGCAAAAAACGGCCGGTTGCTGTCGCAGGAATAAACAGAGAGGGGAGAAAGGCCGTATAACCACGTTATTTACAGGGTTTAATTGTCGCGCAATTAAACGTTATTTCGTTATCACACAATAATTGCGGTTAAATTGCAAATACGCATCGGTAACCAATAATAAATGGCCGCCGTTGCGGGCGGCCAGGATTCACAAGGCGGTTACTTGATGCCCATCGCATCGCGCATGGTGAAGAACAGATCGGTCTGATCGGTCAACCCCACCACGTTGGCGGCGTGCGGGCCATAGGCCGCGACGCGCAGCTGGGTGCCGGTGTGCCCCTGCGATTCCTCTTCCGAGTTGCCGTAGCTGAGGGTCATCGGCGCGCCGTCTTTGGTGGTCAGTGTCTGGGTCAGGCCCGGCGCTTTGGCGTCGGCGGCGACGATCTGGCTGGAGTGCGCGTGGTCGGCGGTGACGATCACCAGCGTGTTGCCGTCGGCGCGGGCGAAGGCCAGCGCTTTTTGTACCGCTTCGTCCAGATCGACGGTTTCACCAATCTGCCCGCACGGGTTGGCGGCGTGATCCTGCTTATCGATCGACGCGCCCTCTACCTGCAGGAAGAAACCGTTCGGGTTGTCTTTCAGCAGCGAGATCGCTTTTTCGGTCATCGCCGCCAGCGTTGGCATGGCCGCGGTGCGCGCCGGGTTGTTTTCACAGGTTACCGCCGGCTTGTCGAGGTTGCCGTGATAGCTGGCTTTCGGCCCCAGCCAGCGCACCGGCATGTTACCGTCGGCGAACAGGCCCAGCAGCGGTTTTTGCTGATTGGCCAAGGTAACGGCCTGCAGTTCATCCGCATTGCTCACCCACTGGTAACCCTGGGCTGTCGCCTGGTCCTTCAGCGATTTTCCTTGCCATTCGCCGCTTTTCGCCAGTTGGTTGAAGGACTTCGCGCCGCCGCCCAGCGTGACGTCGGCGCGGGTTTTCAGCAGCTGCTCGGTGATGGAGCCGCGGCCGCCGTTTTCCAGCGCGTTAGCAGCGCATTTCTCGCTGGTTTCCTCCGGGCCGTAGCATTTGCGCGAGGTGACGTGCGACACCAGCGCCGCCGGCGTGGCGTCCTGCAGTTCGGCGGTGGAGACGTTGCCGGTGGCCTTGCCGGCCGCTTTGGCGATCTCCAGCAGCGTTGGCTGGTCTTTGCCGTTCACGTCCACGCCGAGCGCGCCGTTATAGGTTTTCACCCCGGTGGCCCAGGCGGTGGCGGAGGCGGCGGAGTCGGTTACGTAATCCGGTTTGTGGGTTTTCTTATCCAGCGAGTAGTGGGTGTATTGCCCGGTCAGCGGCAGAGCGTCGATGCCCTTGAAGTAACCGCCTGCGCCTTCGGCGTAGTTACGCGCGGCGGTGATCTCGGAATCCCCCATGCCGTCGCCGATCAGCAGGATCACGTTTTTCACCGTTTTGTCCGACAGCGACGCCTTCAGCGCGGCGGTCTGATCGCCGGCCAGACGACGGGCGCCGCCCGGCTCGGTGAGGGTGCCGCGCGCGGCGCGCTCGGTCAGGCTATCGGCATTGGCCGAGGTTTCCGCCGCGATGGCGGAGGAGCAGAGCAGGGCGGACAGCACGGCGCCGGCGATCAGGGATACAGCAGGTTGCATGGGGTAAGCTCCTTGTCGTAATACAACAATGTAAATAACATCAAATTGTTACGTAAGGAGAGTAGAGCAGAGGGATGACAATTTTATGACAGAGAAAGACGGGATGGCCCGGCGGCCACCCCGTTTGGTGTCAGGCCGCGCGCGCCGGAATAGCCAGCCCACGCTGCACCGCCGGCCGCGCCAGACCGCGCTCCAGCCACTGCGCGACGCGCGGGAAACTGTCGAACGCCACCAGCTCGCGCGCCTCATAAAAGCCGATCAGGTTACGCACCCAGCCCAGCAGTGAGATATCGGCGATGGTGTAGTCCGCGCCCATGATCCAGTCGCGGCCTTCAAGGCGCGTTTCCAATACGCCGAGCAGGCGTTTCGATTCGTTCTTGTAGCGCTCCAGCGGCCGTTTGTCTTCATACTCGCGCCCGGCGAATTTGTGGAAGAAACCGAGCTGGCCGAACATCGGGCCGACGGCGGCCATCTGGAAGAACACCCACTGAATGGTTTCATAACGCTGCGCCGGATCCTGCGGCAGGAAACGGCCGCTCTTTTCCGCCAGGTAGAGCAGAATGGCGCCGGATTCGAACAGCGGCAGCGGTCGGCCGCCGGGGCCATCGGGATCGATGATCGCCGGGATCTTGCCGTTCGGGTTCAGCGCCAGAAATTCCGGCGTCCAGGTTTCGTTGTTGCCGATGTCGATCAGGTGCGCTTCATAAGGCAGGCCGATCTCTTCCAGCATGATGGACACTTTGACGCCGTTCGGCGTCGGCAGAGAATAGAGCTGCAACCGTTCCGGGTGCTGAGCCGGCCAGCGTTTGACGATCGGGAATTGGGTGGAATCGAGCATGGAAACTCCTCGGGTTGGCGGGGTCACTTAAGCGTACCCCTTGAGTATTGCAGTAAAACTACCCCGCCGCCGGGTTACACCGTGAGCTCAAAATGTGCGGCCAGCGCTTTTTTACCGGCGGGGGTCAGCTGCAGCTCGCGGCTGTCGAGCCGGCGGACTATCCAGCCGCGTTGAATAAAGGCGGCCAACAGCGCGGCGCCCAGTGCGCCACCGAGGTGAGAGCGGCGTTCGCTCCAGTCCAGGCAGCCGCAGGCGAAGCGGCGGCGGGTGGGGGCGGGGGAGCAATCGACGCCCAGCCGCGCCAGCGAGGCCTGACCGACGTCGCTTAACCGGTAGTCTTCCACACCGCTCAGCCAGTTCAGCGCATGCAGCCGATCGTGCAGCTTCACCGCCACCTCGCCCGCCATGTGGTCGTAGCAGGTGCGGGCATATTGCAGCGTGGTGGGCGTGCTGCTTTTCGCCGACGGGCGCGGTACGCCCGCCAGCGCCATCAGGCCTTCCAGCGCTTCGGCCACCGGCTGACCGGCCAGCCGAAAATAGCGGTAGCGCCCCTGTTTGACGCAGGCGATCAGCCGCTGCTCCAGCAGTTTCGCCAGATGTGCGCTGGCGGTGGACGGGGCGACCTCGACCGCCGCGCTGAGCTCGGTAGCGGTGTAGGCGCGCCCATCCATCAACAGGCACAGCATGCGTGCCCGGGTGCGGTCGGCGATGGCGGCGCTCAGCGCCGCTAAACGATCTTCTATGTCGATGTTATGCATACTTCGAGGTTAGGCGAAGTATGACTGCGCGTCCAGCGCTAGCCTGTGGTTATCGCCATCTGGTACCGAGGGAGAAAACCATGTCCGAATGTCCTTATGCCGCCGCGCTCGCCGCCGAGCCGCAGATGCACTATCGCACCTTGCCGCCCTTGAGCTGGGATAGCGCATGGCAATGTTGGGTGGCCGCTACGCCGCAGTGGGTGAGGGAAGCGCTGCTCAATGCCGATCTCGGCGTGCGGCCGGCCGATGAGCCGGTGCCGACGGCCTTGCTGGAGACGCCGATGGCGCCGCTGTTCGCCGGGCTGGCGCGGATGCGCGACGGCGAGGAGCATCGCACGCTTAAGGCGGCGCTGCAGCGGGCGTTAGCTTCCTGCGACGATACTCTGATTCAGCAAACCGCGGCGCAGTGCGCGGCGCGGTTTGCGCCAAAGGCCGCCGAGGCGGCGGCGATCACCCGCTTTAACTACGGGTTGCCGGTCTGCACCCTCGGCGCATTGTTGGGCGTACCCGAAGCGCAGTGGCAACATCTTATCGACGACAGCCTGGACTTTGTCCGCTGTATCGCCCCCGGCGGCACGCCGCAGCAGCTGGCACGCGGCATTGCGGCGGCACAGCGGCTCTGTGCCCGGCTGGCGACGGGGAATGGCGTGCTGCGCCAGGCCCTGGTGCGGGAGATCGGCGACGCCCGGCTTGTGTCGGCCAATGCGCTCGGCCTGCTGTTTCAGGCCTGTGAGGCGACGGCGGGCTGGATCGGACTGGCGTATTTGCTGGCACGGCAGAACGGTGAAGTGGACACCGCGCTGGATCGGGTGCGGGCGCTGACGCCACCTATTCAAAACACGCGCCGTTTCGTCTTACGCGAAACGCAGCTTGCCGGTTGTACGCTGCGCGTGGGGCAGACCGTCTTGCTGTTGCTCGGCGCCGACGGTGAACTGGCCTTCGGCGCAGGGGCACACCGCTGCCCGGGCGAACGCTGGGCGAGAATTATCGCGCGCTGCGGCGTGGCGCATCTGTGTTCGCTGGATATTGATGAGCGGGCGTTGGAATCGGTGCGGTGGCGCCATTCCTACAATGCGCGCGTACCTGAATTTTACCGTTGAGAGGAAACGATAATGATCGCCGTGATTTTTGAACTGCAGGCCGCTGACGGGCAGCGTGATACCTATCTGGCGCTGGCGGCTGAGCTGAAGCCGCTGCTGGCGCAGATCGACGGATTCATTTCCATCGAGCGCTTTCAAAGCCTGGCCGATCCTGCGCGCCTGCTGTCGCTCTCCTTCTGGCGCGACGAGGCGGCGGTGCAGCAGTGGCGCAATCTCGAGCAGCACCGGGCGGCGCAGGCGCGCGGCCGTGGCGAGGTGCTGGCGCAGTATCGGCTGCGGGTGGCGGAAGTGGTGCGGGACTACGGGCTGGAGAGACGCGAACAGGCGCCGCAGGATAGCCGTTGTTATCACCGCACTTGAAGAAAGCCCGCCGGCGGCGGGCTTTCTTCGCCCGTTATTTCGCTTCGCTGCCCACCTTCATCGCCCCGGCGTAGCTGGCGCCCATCCCCCAGGCGGCGCCGTGGTCGCGGGCGATCTGCAATACGCTTCCCGCCGTGGCTTTGCGGCTCCAGTCCTGCTGCCATTCCAGCATCAACGCCACCCAGTTGATGGGCGTGGCGCCCGCCTGTATCAGGCGCTGCATGGCGTTGTTTTGGCTGTCTGGCGTAATGTCGCCGGTGACGTCCGACAGAATATAAACCTCATATCCCTCGCCCAGGGCGGACAGCGCCGGCAGCATCACGCAGCTGGCGGTCCACAGCCCGCCGATGATGATTTTCTTGCGGCCGGATTGTTTGATCAGGTCCACCACGCGCCGATCCTGCCAGACGTTGATGGCGGTGCGATCGTACACCTGCAGGTCCGAGCGTGCCTGCGTCACCTGCTGGAATACCGGCCCGGCGAAGCTTTTGGCGTTGGCCGAGGCCAGAATGGTCGGCACGTTGAACACCTTGGCGGCCTTGGCGATGCCGGCGGCGTTATTCACCAGATTGGTTTGGTCGATAGAGGAAATGGTCATGCCGAACATGTCCTGCAGATCGACCAGCAGCAGCAGACTGTTCTCGGCGGTCAGCGGCTGCACATAACCCGTCTGGCGGCTGTCGGCGGCGGGGGATTGCGCCAGCGCGGCGACGGGGGCGGCGGCGGCGCTCAGGCCGAGCATCAGGGCAAACAGGGTCTTTTTCATTATTAACTCCATGATTATCAGTAGATTAAATTCACTTCCCATTCAGGGAAGCGGTTGAATAAAGTCTACTGAGGTTGTTGAGGTTAATAATCTGTGTTTTATTGAATTTATAATTAACCAATAGGACATAATGTGGACGTGCTACTGACGATGCGCGCCTTTCGCCGCGTGGTTGAGCGCAACAGTTTTTATAAGGCGGCGGAGGATCTGGCGATCACGCCGGCGGCGTTGAGCAAGCAGATTAAGCAGTTGGAGAACCGGTTGGGTACATTGTTGCTGGTGCGTACCACCCGCAGCATGAGCCTGACCGAAGCCGGGCTGCTCTATTACCAGGAAGCCTGTCGTCTGCTCGGCGAGTTCGACGCGCTGGAGCAGACGGTTGCCGCCAGCGCGCAGCAGGTCTCCGGCACGCTGCGGGTCAATGCGCCGCTCTCGTTCGGCCTCACGGTGCTGTCGCCGCTGCTGCCGCCGTTTATGCAACGCTACCCGCAGCTGCAGGTGGAACTGACGCTGGACGACAGGGTATTGGACGTGGTGGCGGCCGGTTTCGATATTTCCTTGCGCATTCGCCGACGGCTGCCGGATTCTTCCCTCAGCGCCCGGGCACTGGGTGAAGTGCACCAGCGAATTTGCGCCGCGCCCGACTATTTGGCACAGCACGGCGTGCCGCAAACGCCGAATGACTTGCCGCGGCACAGCTGTCTGGCCTATTCCCTGGCGGAAAGGCCGGGGCAGTGGCAGTTCACCGCCGGCGAGGAGAGCCTGAGCGTGACGTTCGCTCCCCGGTTGATCGCCAACAACAGCCTGATGCTGCGGGACATGCTGGTGGCGGGACTGGGCATCGGTTCGCTGCCGTCGTTCGTGGCGGATCCCGAAATCGCCGCCGGCAGACTGGTGCGGCTGTTCCCTGAACAGATTGCCGAAGCGCATCAGGTCTTCGCGGTTTACCCGACGCGCCGGCATGTGCAGCAGAAAGTGAGTTTATTCACCGAGTTTGTGCGAGAACAGGGATTGATGACGGCGAATTGACAACGGCGCACGGTTGTCATATTCCTTAGTTATGAAAAGATCCTATCGCCCATTCGCGCAAATTATTATCACCATGCTTCGTGTGGTGGGATAGCGCGTGTGTCGCCAATAAAAAACCCGCCGGCAAGGCGGGTTTTTTTCTCCCCTTCCGGCAACGACCGGAGAACGGCATGAAAACCTACCCTGCAGTTTTACACCTGATGTGCGGCAAGGCCGGCGCAGGCAAATCGACGCTGGCGCAGCGTTTGGCGCAGCAACCGCAAACGCTGTTGCTGGTCGAAGATGCGTGGCTGGCGACGCTGTATGAACAGGAGATGGCCAGCCTGCAAGACTATGCGCGCTGTTCCGAACGATTACGGCGGGCGCTGGGCGGGCACCTCGTTCAGCTGCTGCGCGGCGGCTGGTCCGTGGCGCTCGATTTCCCGATGAATACGCCGGACAGGCGGCGTTGGGCCAAAGCGTTGGCGGAGGAGGCCGGCGTCGCGCACTGCCTGCATTTTCTCGACGTCAGCCATGTGCAGTGCCTGAGCCGGATAACGCTGAGAAACGCGCGCGGCGAGCACCCGTTTACACTGAGCGAAGCGGAGTTTGAGCACCTGGCGCAGTACTTTGTTCCCCCGGCGGAAGAGGAAGGGATGACCGTCTTGCATTATAGCGAACAGGACTGAAAACCGGCGCCATGACGGCGCCGGCAACAGGGTTAGACTTCGGCGTTAAACGCGTTGTGGAAGGCGACTTCCGCACACGGCAGCGCGCCCTGGAAGGCGATGGCGCGGAAGTAGTCTTGCGGCACGCCCGGCAGGGTCAGCGCGGTCTGCGCCTGGAAGCCGAAACGGCCGTAATAGTTCGGATCGCCCAGCACCACGCAGCCTGCGGCGTGCCGTTCCTGCAGTTCGGCCAATAGCTGGCGGATCAGCCGGCTGCCGATCCCCCGGTTCTGACTGGCCGGCAGCACCGACACCGGTGCCAGCCCGTACCAACCGGCGGCGCCGTTGCTGAGTATGACCGGCGAGACGGACGCGTGCCCGATCGGTGTGCCATTGTGCTCCGCGACCAGCGACAGGGTGAGAGCGCCTGCCGCGCGCAGCGCGTTGACGATAAACTGCTCGGTGTGGCTGCTGTGTTCGGCATGCAGGAACGCGGCGGCGGTCAGGGTGGCGATGGCGCCGACGTCGGCCGGCGTTTCGTGGCGTAAAGTGATGTCCATGGTTGTATCCTGATTAAATAAGGCTGAGCCGACCGGGCTGCCTGCCCGGCCGATATCGATGATTAACGGTTATCCAGCTGCGCCCGCACGGCCTTGAGCCCGGCGAAGGTGACGCGATAAGGGCGCCCCTGGCGAGAGAGGATCAGGCGTTTGGTTTTGAGTTTGGTGAAGACGGCCAGCGAGCAGTCGGCCAGGCCGAGCCCTTCGCGGGTGTAGCATTCGACGTGGGTGACGCGACCGGCGTCGTTGCGGGTGAAGGCGATATAGCCGCCTTTGGCCAACACGTGCAGCACGCGTTGTTCCGCTTTGGAAATGTTCATGTTGGGAGATCCTGTAATAACCCCAGATACGCGCATCCCCGCGCAAACGCGCGTCGGATACGTCAGAGTCCCTCGCCATACGGCAAGGAAGCGACTATCGGGTGGTTACAATCTCCAACATACAGGCCTCGGGCAGTGAAAAACGCCAGGGCGGCGTTTCAGCGCAGTTAATGTAGCCAATGGCCGGTTGGCTGTCAATTTGCCGGCGGCGCGGGCCGCCGGCGCAAGGCCAATCAGAAAGGCTTGGTCGGCAGGTACTTGCCGTCCAGGGTGATCACTGCGCGTTCGCCGCCGTCCGGATCGGCGACCTTTTTGATATCCAGCTTGAAGTTGATGGCGCTGATGATGCCGTCGCCGAACTGCTCGTGCACCAGCGCTTTCAGCGTGGAGCCGTAAACCTGCAGCATTTCATAGAAGCGATAAATGGTCGGATCGGTCGGCACGCCGCCGGGAATGCTGCCGCGCAGCGGGATGGTTTGCAGCAGCAGCACCGCCTCTTCGTCCAGCCCCAGCTTGGCCGCTACCGTGCGCGCCGCCGGTTCCGGCAGCGCATGCTGCCCCAGCAGCGCGGCGGTGACGAACGCCAGGCTGAGACCGGTGCCCTCGGCCAGCGCGTCGAAAGTCAGGTTATGGCGGATCTTGGCGGCCATGATGGTGTCGGTGAGCGCTTCGCGCGGGGCGGCGTTGTGCAGAGAGTGTGTCATGTTAGCTCCTTTTGTTGGCTTAAAAACGAGCGATCGCCGGGGTGGCGGTCACCTCGGGATGGGTGGCGAGCGGCACGAAGCGGCGGGTTTCGCCGTCCAGCGCCTCGATAGCGCCGCTGGCGATGTCATAGACCCAGCCGTGCAGCGTCAGGCGGCCCTGATCCAGCGCCAGGGCGACGGAAGGGTGCGTTTTGATGTTGTTGAGCTGGGCGATGACGTTTTCGCGCACCATCGACGCGACCCGGGCCTCGTCGGAGGCGTGCGGATAAGCCTGATTGACCGCCTTGGCGGAATCGGCGTAACGCAGCCAGCCGGCGACCGTCGGCAGGTGTTCCAGACACTGGCAGGTGGCGATGGCGGTCATCGCGCCGCAGTCGGAATGGCCGCAGATCACGATATCCTCCACGCCCAGCGCGGCGACGGCGTACTCGACCGAGGCGGTAACCCCGCCGGGTTCGGGGCCGAAAGAAGGCACGATGTTACCGGCGTTGCGGATCACGAACAGATCCCCCGGCTCGCGCTGGGTGACCAGCTCCGGCACCAGGCGGCTGTCGGAACATGAGATAAACAGGGTGCGCGGGTTTTGGCGGGTCGCCAACTGCTGAAACAGCGCCGTGCGTTCAACAAAGGCTTCGCGCTGGAACTTCAGGAAGCCTTCAATCACCTCTTTCATCCGTTTCTCCATTGGGTGTCGTTATGCGATGGCGGCATGATGAACGCTTCTGGCTATAGGGTCTAAGACCCATTTATAATGCTGGCTATAGGTTTTACTAATTGCTGGGGCGCTATGCTGCTGCGACACATCCGTTATTTTCTGGCCGTTGCCGAACAGGGTAACTTCACCCGCGCCGCCGAAGCGCTGCACGTCTCGCAACCGACGCTGTCTCAACAGATCAAGCAGTTGGAAGACACACTGGGGGCGCCGCTGTTCGATCGCAGCGGCAGAGCCGTGCGCCTGACCGACGCCGGTGAGGCGTGGATGCGCTATGCGCGCTTGGCGCTGCAGGATCTGGACGCCGGCGCGCGGGCGATCCATGACGTGGCGACGCTCGAGCGTGGCCATTTGCGGCTGGCGATGACGCCGACCTTCACCGCCTATCTGGTGGGGCCGGCGATCGATGCGTTCTACCGCCGCTACCCGGGGATTACCCTGAGTATTGAGGAGATGGCGCAAGAGCGAATTGAGGCGCTGCTGGCGCAGGATCGGCTGGATCTGGGGATCGCCTTCGAGATGGCGCAGTCGGCGGAGGTGGAAGCGGCGGCGTTGTTCAGCGAGACGCTGGAGCTGATGGTCGGTGCCGGGCATCCCCTGGCGGCGCGGCATCGGCCGCTGACGCTGGCGGAGTGGCAACATCTGCCGCTGGCTTTGCTGAGCGGCGACTTCGCCACGCGCCAGTTTATCGATCGCTACTGCACGCAGCTGGGATTTCGGCCGCAGGTGGCGGTGGAGGCCAACGCGCTGGGCGCCATCGTCGAGATCGTGCGGCGCGGGCAGCTCGCCACGCTGCTGCCGGCCGCCATTGCGCGTGAGAATCGGCAGTTGAAAAAAGTGGCATTGGCCAACGCCATGCCGGTGCGGCAGGCGGTGTGGCTGCAGCGCAAAGGCGCTTACCGCAGCGCCGCCGCGCAGGCGTTTATTGCCGTCTTGCAGGAACAGGGCGTTACGCCAACGCCCCCCAGCGCTGCGTCATCCCCAGCAGATGCACCAGCCCGAAGCCGAGGCAAATCAGCGAGCTGACGACGATAAAGCGCTGGCTGCGGCCGGTATCGCGCAGGGCGAAGGGGCCGGCGACGCCGCGCAGCAGGTAGATGAAGGTAATGATAAACAGCGCGGGCCGCAGCAGCGGCAGCGGCGCGATCAGGCCCGCGCCGGAAAGCGCATACAGCGACCAAATAAACAGCACCAGCGCGATACCGGCGGTGACAACGGCCGGGAACTTTTTACCCGCTTCCGCCGCCTTAATGAAGCGATCGCCGGCGCCGCATAGCCGGTAGCCGCGCGGCCCGGCGGCGATCACCCAGATATGCAGCAGCGCGGCGATGGCGCTCAGCGCGGCACCGATCAGCAGCGCGGTGTTATAGAGGTGCGGCATGGTTCAGCATCCTTGTCCTAAATCAGTCTGGTACCAAGCGTAGACCAGAATGGGTAAGTCAGGCTGGGGGGAGCTCAACGGCCGACATTTGCAACGCGTCTTCAGGCACCACGCGGCCCTGCGCATCGAGCAATGCCAGCTGTACCGGCAGCCCGCTGCGTTTATCCACCAGTTGAACGTGGGGGTTGTCATGCAGAATATGCCGGTGACCCCACGCCATCAGAGCAACCAGAATGGGCCCCAGGCTGCGCCCCTTGTCCGTCAAGACATATTCATGTCGCTCGCGCTCGCCCGGTTCCCGGTAAGCGCGTTTGGCCAACAGCTCCTGTTCTACCATGGCGTTCAGACGGTTGCTCAACGCCTGACGCGACGCGCCGATATTTTCACGCAGTTCTTCAAAACGGCGGCCGCCGTAGAATGCCTCGCGCAGGATCAGCAACGTCCAACGATCGCCAAGCAGATCGGCCGCCTGCGCCAGCCCGCACAGGGCAAGTGAAACGGTGGGGAGATCGGGAGATTTTGACATGGGCATTTTCCTTCGCTAGCCTAAGTCTTGTTTTTAGACTTATCTATGTTCAAGGAGATTATAATGCCATTTGTTAATGTGCAAACCGTAAAAGGCATGCTGGATGACGGACAAAAACGTGAATTGCTGGCGCGTATTACCGATTTGCTGGTGGAGATAGAAGGGCGCGGCGATCCGGCGTTCAGGCCGTCGGTTTGGGTCAGAATCGATGAACATGCGCCAGAACAATGGAGCCTCGGCGGTTTGCAGCCCACGGCGGCGATGATTGCCGCTAAATTTCCGCCGCGCGAGTGCGCGAAATGACGCCAGTCTGAGCGCGTGTCCGCAGGCGGGAATGTCTTCTCGCTCCAGAGGCGTTTACCGCCTGCGGCAGAATCGGTATTGACGGCACTTTATTCGGTGTGACGCTCCCGGAACAGCAAAGTGGCAATCAGACTGACGGTCAGCATGCCGGTCACGTACCACGCCGGCGCCAGCGGGTTGCCGCTGGTCTCCAGCAGCCAGGTGACGATCAGCTGCGCCGAGCCGCCAAACAGCGTCACGCCGAAGGCGTAAATCATCGAGGTGCCGGTGGCGCGCACGTGGCGCGGCAGTGCCGAGACGATCAGCATGGTGCTGGCCAGCATGTTGATGCCCAGCGCGCCGATCAGCAGGATGCGGAAAACGATCGCCAGCCACAGGGTTTGCGTGGCGCTGAGGAACCAGAAGGTTGGGTAAATCAGGATCAGCGCCGCAAAGATGGAGAACAGCAGCGGCCTTTTGTAATTCTGTATCCGATCGACATAGCGCCCGGCGTAATAGACCGCCACGATCTGCACCACGGAGGCGATACAGCTGAACAGGTAGGCGGTCGGACCGGCGATGCGGTAGGTCTGCATCATGTAGGTCGGCATGTACAGCAAGACTACGTAAACCATCACGGTGCCGGACATGATGACCAACACCCCCAGCAACAGATCCTTGGCGTGGTTGCTCACCAGATCCCATACCGGATTCAACGGTACCCGCGCACGATCCGGCTGTTCGCCGCTGTAGGTCTCTTCCAGGTGCTTACGGATATAGACGCCGACGGGAATGATCAGCAGGCCGATGATGAACGGCACGCGCCAGCCCCAGGCATACAGCGCCTCTTCCGGCAGAAAATAGGTGAGCGCCAGCCCGCAAGAGGCGCCGAGCAGGGCGCTGACGCCCTGGCTGATGGCCTGCCAGCTGACGAAAAAGCCGCGCTGATTGGCCCCGGCGGACTCCAGCAGCAGCGTGGTGGCAGAGCCGACTTCACCGCCGGCGGCGAAGCCCTGAATCAAACGGCCGACCACGATCAGCACCGGCGCCAGAACGCCGATTTGCGCATAGGTCGGTGCGAAGGCGATCAGGGCGGTGCCGATGCCCATCAAGACGATAGTCATCAGCATGGCGGCCTTGCGGCCGACCCGGTCGGCATAGGCGCCCAGCACCATGCTGCCCAGCGGGCGCATGATAAAGCCGACGCCGAACACCGCCACCGACATCAACAAAGAGCCGTAGGCGCTGTCGCTGGGAAAATAGAGTTTGCCGATGATGGCGGCAAAGAAGCTGTATACGGTGAAGTCGAAAATCTCCAGGCCGTTGCCCAGGCTGGCGCCGACAATGACTTTGTAATTTACCGCGCCTTTCTCTGCCGTTTGGCTTTTGGGCAAGGTTTTTTCAGCAGTGTTCATCGTTATCTCTCGCGATAGGTGGACGGTGTGTTGTTATTATGTTCTGGCCGTGATGGCATTATCCGGGACGGCGATAACCGCCACACGAAGCGGCAACAGAATGGCAACGTCTCCTTTACATATACTTGTATGTACAATTCTATGCAACATGAGGGTGGTTAACGGGATAACGCTGGTTTGATTTTTCTTAAGATTTTGTATTTATATGTTTTTTTTTGGATTTATGACGTGTAGCAGTGAGGTGGTTTAGTGCCGATTTAGTGAGCTGTAGCGCATTAATCATCGAAAAAATCCTGGCATTTAAGAGGAAGGTCACAAAATGTCGCGTATAGCAGAATATGCGGCGATAGTCGGCAAGAAATAGAATTAAATAGAGGCGTATTGACTGTATCAATGATTCCCAAGAGGTATTCAAGTGCGATTTATTCGTACCTGGTGCGGTATCTGGAGAGAATAAATTTAATTTTTTATTTTAATTAATACCGCTAATTAATATGTTTGGTGAATTTGTTTCAGCTATTGTACAGCTTGCTGTGCGAAGCCTCCCCGTGATTTTCATCGGCATTATTAAATGCAGGTATGACTCATCCGTCGGCAACGCTCAAAATGTCACCAAAACTTCCCGCGATCTCTGAACCCCATTGTGGCATAATGCGCGCCAAATCACATTCCCTATGTATAAAGAGCGAGCGCTGTGTTAAGTACCAACAACATCACAGTGTTGTTTCATATGTGAAATTTTTATATGTATAAAATATCTGCTAAGTATCAGTCTTAGAGAATTACCTTTATAAATTTCATATACGCGAGAATACGACATGAATTGGTAATATATACCCAAAATAATTCCAGTTGCTTGGAGGCGGCAACGCAGTGAGTCCCCGGGAGCTTACACCAGTAAGTGACTGGGGTGAACGAGGAGAGCCAACACTCAAGCAGCTTTAAGTATGACGGGTATATTAATCTTATTGTATGTTGGTGCATTAATATCAAGCCATAGATGATAGTAGTCTGCGTGCAGAATGTAGCTGAGTTAATTACAGCTCATCGGCTAGAGAGTCAGTAATTAGCATTAAAAGCAATATGATAACTGTCTTTATTTAATTTAAATTACACCGTTCACTCAGGACTTTCATCGTACACTTTTTTAACCGCAAACCTGAAAATGACATACCCTAAGAAAACTCCAGCTATGGAGGTCGCAACCCACAGATACTTAAAATGGTCGTCGGAGTAAAATACGAACCAGGCAATGGCCAATAGCGAGAGGGCTATCACTCCACACCCTATGCCCTGAATAATTCTGGATAAAGCCGCCAGCATAAAGTTCTTCATATGTTAACCTTTGAAAAAAAGTACTGACAAATTTGGTTGAATTTCTTTCGATCTCTTTCCCAAACTGAGACGGCATCCTCGAATGGTCGGACTTTGTTTTCTAACAGAAAGTACAGCAGATCGAGGTTTCCCAAGCGTCTAAGTTGATCATACATCCGTGAGTTTCTTGCCCTCAAGTCGCGTGATGTATAGACAGAGCGCGATATGCTTGCCCCAGCGGTGAGAATTGAGCCAACGGTAACACCCGAGACAAGTCGTGGAATGATTTGTTTAGAGAATATATATCCCATGTTTGCGGTGGCTAACTGATTAAAGGCGAATTTGCCGATGAGTTTGCCTGATGTTCTTATGGTCATGTCCTTAACATCTTCAAAATTGACCTTGCTGGCGAAATTTTCGATGAAGATATGAGCCACTTTTTCGATGCTCGCTTTATTGGCCAGGCCTGACTTGATAAGTCTGATAAATCGCTCTTTATCTTGCGAGTTTAACCATCGGTTTTCAGTATCAATTTAGTCGTAGCCCAGGTAGTAGAAATCGACCGGTACACTGATAAAACCTTGTGCAAACCCGCGAACTAAATTGCTGTCAATGTTTATGGCATCCGCCATGTCGTTGGCTATCTGCTTTGCGCTTTTCATAGAAATCCTTTTCAATATGAATCGCCGAATCTAGCAGACTTTTTGTACGCAAGCCAATGCCCACCGGCAAACGGTGTGAACCCACCGCTCAAAATGTCACCAAAACTTCCCGCGATCTCTGAACCCCATTGTGGCATAATGCGCGCCAAATCACATTCCCTATGTATAAAGAGTGAGCGCTGTGTTAAGCACCAACAACATCACCATGCAGTTCGGCAGCAAGCCGTTGTTTGAAAACATCTCTGTCAAATTCGGCGGCGGCAACCGTTACGGCCTGATCGGCGCCAACGGCTGCGGCAAGTCCACCTTTATGAAAATCCTCGGCGGCGATTTGGCGCCGACCGGCGGCAACGTGTTCCTCGATCCGAATGAGCGCTTGGGTAAACTGCGGCAGGATCAGTTCGCCTTCGAACAATACAGCGTGCTGGACACCGTGATCATGGGCCACACCGAGCTGTGGGCGGTGAAGGAAGAGCGCGACCGCATCTACGCTATGGCGGAGATGAGCGAAGAAGACGGCTATAAAGTGGCCGATCTGGAAGTCGCCTACGGCGAGATGGACGGTTACACCGCCGAAGCGCGCGCCGGCGAACTGCTGCTTGGCGTCGGCATTCCGGTGGAACAGCACTACGGCCCGATGAGCGAAATCGCGCCGGGCTGGAAGCTGCGCGTATTGCTGGCGCAGGCGCTGTTCTCCGATCCGGAAATTCTGCTGCTCGACGAACCGACGAACAACCTGGACATCGATACCATTCGCTGGCTGGAGCAGGTGCTGAACGAACGCAACAGCACCATGATCATCATTTCGCACGACCGTCACTTCCTGAACATGGTCTGCACCCACATGGCGGATCTGGACTACGGCGAACTGCGCGTTTATCCGGGCAACTACGACGAATACATGACCGCCGCCACCCAGGCGCGTGAACGTCTACTGGCCGACAACGCCAAGAAGAAGGCGCAGATCAACGAGCTGCAATCGTTCGTCAGCCGCTTCAGCGCCAACGCCTCCAAATCCAAGCAGGCCACCTCGCGCGCCCGCCAGATCGACAAGATCCAGCTGGAAGAAGTGAAGGCCTCCAGCCGCCAGAACCCGTTCATCCGTTTCGATCAGGACAAGAAGCTGTTCCGTAACGCGCTGGAAGTGGAAGCGCTTACCAAGGGCTTCGACAATGGCCCGCTGTTCAGCAAGCTGAACCTGATGGTGGAAGTGGGTGAGAAGGTTGCGGTGCTGGGCGCCAACGGCATCGGTAAAACCACCCTGCTGAAAACGCTGGTGGGCGACGCACAGCCGGACAGCGGCACCGTGAAGTGGTCGGAAAACGCCCGCATCGGTTACTACGCGCAGGATCACGAATACGAGTTCGACGATACCCTGACCGTGTTCGACTGGATGAGCCAGTGGAAGCAGGAAAAAGACGACGAGCAGGCGGTGCGCAGCGTGCTGGGCCGTTTGCTGTTCAGCCAGGACGACATCAAGAAGAAAGTGAAGGTGCTGTCCGGTGGTGAGAAGGGCCGCATGCTGTTCGGCAAGCTGATGATGCAGCGCCCGAATATTCTGGTGATGGACGAACCGACCAACCACCTGGATATGGAATCCATCGAATCGCTGAACATGGCGCTGGAGATGTACGAAGGCACGCTGATCTTCGTCTCCCACGACCGTGAGTTCGTCAGCTCGCTGGCGACGCGCATTCTGGAAATCACCCCGAACAAGGTGATCGACTTTACCGGCAACTACGAAGACTATCTGCGCAGCCAGGGCATCGTGTAACCCTCGCGGCAACGCATCAGGGCGGGAATTATCCCGCCCTTTTTTTATCCGTCACTCCCCGCCGCACACTTCGCAGTGCGGATCCTTCGGCAGTTTCATCTCGCGGAACTGCATGCTCATCGCATCGAACATCAACAGCTTGCCGCGCAGCGGCTGACCATAGTCGGCCAGCAGCTTGATGGCTTCCATCGCCTGCAGGGTACCGATAGTGCCGACCAGCGGCGCCATCACGCCCGCTTCGACGCAGGTGAGGGCGCTGTCGCCGAACAGCCGGCTCAGGCAGCGGTAGCAGGGCTCGCCCGGCTGATAGGTGAACACGCTGAGCTGGCCTTCCATGCGGATCGCCGCGCCGGAAACCAGCGGCCTCTGCTGCGCGTGGCACAGGCGGTTCAGGGCGTCGCGCGCCGCCACGTTGTCGGTGCAGTCCAGCACCAGATTACAGGCGGCGATCTCTGCCGCAACCGCCTCATCTTCCAAACGGCCGTCGATCGCGTCGATGCGGATATGTGGATTGATGGCGCTCAGTTCCTGCCTGGCGGAGGCGACTTTGCTCATGCCGATGCGATCGTCGCGGTGCAGGATCTGGCGCTGCAGGTTGGAGAGCGAGACGGTGTCGAAATCCACCAGTACCAGATGGCCGACGCCGGCCGCCGCCAGGTAAGGCGCGGCGGCGCAGCCCAGCCCGCCCAGCCCGGCGATCAGCACGCGGGCGGCCTTCAGCTTCTCCTGGCCGTCGAAGTCAAAGCCGCGCAACACGATCTGGCGGTTGTAGCGCAGCGCTTCGGCGTCGGTCAATTCCGGTAGCATGCTCAGCTCCTCAGCAGGGCGTTGAACGGCTCGATCTCTACCGTTTCGCCTACCGCTACCGAACCGCGTTCGCGCTCCAGCACGATGAAACAGTTGCCCTGGCTGTAGGAGCTGAAGACGTGCGAGCCCTGGTGGCCGGTGGTGCTGACCTCCAGTTCGCCTGCGGCGTTGCTGCTGAACACGCCGCGCTGGAAATCGAGGCGGCCCGGCGATTTCTTCAGCGGCGTCAATGCGCGCGCGCGCAGGCGCGGCGGCAGGCGCCAGTCGCTGTGGCCGGCCAGCTTCGCCAACAGCGGTTGCACCAGCTGGTAGAAGGTCAGGGCGGCGGAAACCGGGTTGCCCGGCAGGCCGCAGAACCAGGCGTGGCCTAGCTTGCCGAAGGCGAAGGGTTTGCCGGGTTTGATCGCCAGCTTCCAGAAGCTGACCTGGCCCAGCTCGTCGAGCATCTGTTTGGTGTAGTCGGCCTCGCCGACCGAGACGCCACCGCTGCTGATCACCACGTCGGCCTGGCTGTCCGCCCGTTCGAAAGCGGCGCGCAGCGCATCGCGATCGTCGCGGATAATGCCGAGATCGAGCACCTCGCAGCCCAGCTGTTCCAGCATCAGGCGCACCGCGAAACGGTTGGTGTCGTAGATTTGGCCCGCCTGCAGCGGCTGGCCGACCGGCTGCAGTTCGTCACCGGTGGAGAACACCGCCACCTTCAGCTTACGCATTACCTGCACCTCGGCGACGCCAAGCGAAGCCAGCAGCGGCAGCTGCGCGGCGCCCAGCTTCACGCCGGCCGGCAACACGCTCGCGCCTCGGCGAATGTCTTCACCCGCCAGACGGATATTCTGGCCGGCTTCAACCGGCGCGGTAAACCGCACGCCCTCGTCGCTCACCTCGGCCTGTTCCTGCATGACCACCGCGTCCGCCCCGGCCGGGATCGGGGCGCCGGTCATGATGCGCACGCAGCTATTGGCCGGCCATTGGCCGTCGAACGGTGCGCCGGCGAAGGCCTTACCGGCGACCGGCAGCGGCGCATTGGCCGCCAGATCGGCGAGGCGCAGCGCATAGCCGTCCATCGCCGAGTTGGCGAACGGCGGCACGTCGAGCGGCGAGACGACCGGCGCGGCGGTGATGCGACCGGCGGCGGCGGTCAGGGCGATGGATTCGGTCTGCTGCAGCGGGGCGATCTGCCCGAGCATTTTTTCCAGCGCTTGCTCCAGGGAAATGAGATCGGAAGTATGGCAATGATCCATAAGGGGAACTCCGTAATCAGGGTGCGCTAAAGTAGCGACAAAGTGCGGGTATTATGGCAGAGAACGCTGAGGGGGAGAACGGGTTATGCCTGCCATCTTTCGTACTGCGGCGTTGGGGCGATCGGGTATAAACTGCGTAAAACAGAGGAGAAAAGGCATGCATAAACAGGTTATCGAGTTCTGGTTCGACGAGATCGAACCGGTCATGTGGTTTAAAAAGGATGACGATTTCGATCGTCTGCTGCACAGCCGTTTCGGCGAAATCTGGCGGGCGGCGGCGGCGGGCGAGCTGGCACACTGGCGCGACACCATCGAAGGGCGTTTGGCGGAGGTGATCGTGCTCGATCAGTTCAGCCGCAACCTGTTCCGCGGCACGCCTCAGTCGTTCGCCTGCGACGGCATGGCGCTGATCCTGGCGCAGGAGGCGATCCGCAGCGGCGAGTGCGAACGGCTGAGCCGCGAGCAGCGCGGCTTCCTCTATCTGCCGTTTATGCATTCAGAATCGCCGCTGATCCACCAACAGGCGCTGGTGCTGTACACCGAGCTCAATAACGGTGACCAGCTGGAGTTCGAGCTGCGCCATAAGGCGATCATCGATCGTTTCGGCCGCTACCCACATCGCAATGCGATATTGGGGCGCACCAGCACGCCGGAAGAAGAGGCCTTTTTACAGCAGCCTGGATCGGGTTTTTAATCGTTGAATCATCTGCGCCCGGCCGGGGAAAAAACAGCAGGCTGGGCGCCGCAATAAGCGTTATTCAGCGCGAATGTTTATTTCATTACGCCATGCCGCTATTTCCGCACGCGAAATTACCAATAATCTCAGCCGCAGGATAAGCGGTTTGCCGTTTTTTATAACCTGCTGTTTTTATTCCAATAAGCTATTTCAAGGTGCGAAACGGTCTAAGCGCGCTACGCTAAAAGCGGGGCGTGGACGTTATGCTGTACTTCCACTGTCGGGTTAAATAGAGTCGAAAAAGACTGAATAATAATGATACCGCGCTCAGCTTATTCGCTGTGCAACGGCGGGATTAACACAGGGTGTCAGGCAAATGAGCAAACCAGTGATTGCCATTCATGGCGGCGCGGGCGCAATTACCCGGGCGGCGCTGAGTGCGGAAAAAGAACGGCTGTATATCCAGGCACTGTCCGAGATCGTGGCCGCCGGGCAGGTGATACTGGCGCAGGGCGGCAGCGCGCTGGACGCGGTGACCGAAGCGGTGCGGCTGCTCGAAGAGTGCCCGCTGTTCAACGCCGGTAAAGGATCGGTGTTCACTCATCAGGGCACCCACGAGCTTGATGCCTGCGTGATGGACGGCCGCACCTGCGATGCCGGCGCCGTCGCCGGCGTCAGCCGCATCCGCAACCCGGTGCTGGCGGCGCGCGCGGTGCTGGAAAACAGCGAACACGTGCTGTTTGCCACCGAAGGCGCCGAGCAGTTTGCCGCGGCCCACGGCCTGGAAATGGTCGCCCCCGATTTCTTCTTTACCCAGGAACGTTTCGATCAGCTGCACCGGGCCCAGGCGGAGCAGGGCCGGGTATTGCTCGATCACGACGGTGCGGCGCAGGCCGGCGAGCCGCTCGACCCCGATCGTAAATTCGGCACCGTCGGCGCGGTGGCGCTGGATGCGCTGGGCAACCTCGCCGCCGCGACTTCGACCGGCGGCATGACCAACAAGCAGGCCGGGCGGGTAGGCGACACGCCGATCATCGGCGCCGGCTGCTATGCCAACAACGCCACGGTGGCGGTCTCCAGCACCGGCACCGGCGAAATCTTCATGCGCGGCGTGGCGGCCTATGACGTCTCCGCCCTGATCGAATACGGTGGCCTCAGCCTGCAGGCCGCCAGCGATCGGGTGGTGATGGAGAAGCTGCCGGCGCTCGGTGGCAGCGGCGGCATGATCGCCGTCGATCGCCACGGCAATATCGCGCTGCCGTTCAACTGCGAGGGGATGTATCGCGGTTTTGGCTATGTCGGCGATGCGCCGTCCGTCGGGATTTACCGCTAAGCGTTCACCGGGAGGGTGCATGACCGACGTTTCACTTCGACCCGCCGGCAGCGGGTTGTCATTGCCGCCGCAGCGGGTGCTGACGGTGCGCGATCTGAGCATCAGCTTTCCTCAACCGGACGGCGCCGTGGCAGCGGTGCGTAACCTGTCGTTCTATCTCGAGCGCGGCGAGACGCTGGCGATCGTCGGTGAGTCCGGCTCCGGTAAATCGGTGACTTCGCTGGGGCTGATGCGGTTGGTGGAGCAGGGCGGCGGGCGCATCGTCAGCGGTGCCATGACGCTGCGCCGACGTGACGGCGCGTTGCTCGATCTCGCTCAGGCCTCGCAGAGTACGCTGCGCACGGTGCGTGGTGCCGACATGGCGATGATCTTCCAGGAGCCGATGACCTCGCTCAACCCGGTGTTTCCGGTCGGCGAGCAGATCGCCGAATCGCTGCGCCTGCATCAGGGCATGGATCGCCGCAGCGCGCGCCAGGAGGCGCTGCGCATGCTCGACCTGGTGCGTATTCCGGAGGCCAAAGAGGTGCTGGGGCGCTACCCGCACCAGCTTTCCGGCGGCATGCGCCAGCGCGTGATGATC